>CAZNTR010000393.1:0-2210 GCA_964575925.1 uncultured Chitinophagales bacterium | reverse complement strand
AGCAACCCTGTTTGCTTACATCTTTAGCCCATAATTTGAAGTCCGAAAGTTGAGATAGAATTATGTACCGCATAATTATTCCAGAAATGAGCAAAGAAATTTGACATTTTCAAATCCTGAAATAAATCTTAAAAAAAACTGAAAACGATTAAACATAAAAAAACATGTTTACAGGAATTATAGAAACCATAGCAACTATTGAAGCCATTAGACCACTTTCAGGTGGATTAGAATTCGATTTGTCAGCGTCTTATTTAAATGAAATTACCGTTGATGATAGCATTGCTCATTCTGGAGTTTGCTTAACAGTGGTTAAAAAAACGGAAAAAACGTACACGGTTCAAGCAGTCGAAGAAACACTACGTAAAACGACTTTAGGCGTATTGAAAATCAGCTCAAAATTAAATGTAGAACGCTGCTTAACACCACATTCTCGTTTAGATGGTCACATTGTTCAAGGTCATGTTGATGCAACAGGAACTATCACAAAAATTGAAAATGAAGGCGCAAACTGGCTCATCACCATTCAATTTTCAGATGAATTTACAGACTTAATAGTAGGTCGCGGTAGTATTACTGTTGATGGAATCAGTTTAACCGTTGCTCAAGATAATGCCAATTCATTTACCATTGCAATTATTCCGTTTACTTGGGAACACACAACCTTACATGAGCGAAAATTAGGCGACAAAGTAAATCTTGAATTCGATATTCTTGGAAAATATGTAATCAAATACATGAAAAATCGATTTTCAACATAAAAGAAAAGGCGAACCGTTCAGGTTTACCTTTTTTTTTATATATTTTATTTTTTAGGTTGATGAAAGAAGGAGTTTATAAAATTACTTTATGAGCATCATCTTTTTAGTGATTGTTTGAGTTCCAGCCTGTAAACGATAGATATACATTCCGCTTGATAGTGATGAAGCATCAAATTGAACAGTATAATTTCCCCTTGTAAGTGTTTTACTCACTAACGTTGCAACTTCTCTACCGAGAAGATCAAAAACACTTAAACGAACAGTTTGTGCTTTACCAATACTAAATGCAATAGAAGTACTGGGGTTAAATGGATTTGGAAAATTTTGTTCTAATCGAGTTTGTATGGGTACCTGTTCGTCTTCATTTGAAACGGTAGTTATTGAAGAATAACCAAACTCATCAAACACATAAAATCCAATATTTCCTGTACTCTCAGGATTATAGCTTAATTGGAAACTATCGAAGCGTGCATTACCTTCAATTACACCATTTGCAGAACCAATCCAAGGATTAATATTGTCATTTTTCAAATCCCATTGTACAAGTTTCCAGCCTAGCCAATCAACTGTAATCCAATCACTGGCTTCTAATTGACTATTTCCATCACGAACAACAAAACGAAATAGATTAGAAAGACCATCTCCAAAAACATAGGATGAAAGAACATGATTTTGGGTAAAATTCGTGTTGAAAGGAGTTCCACCTCCAAGATATTGACGAATTAAATGCGTTTCTGAGCTTTTATCCCAACCATAAGAAACTTTCAACGCTGTGCGACTATTAGCAGAAGTTACCATAACCGTTTCTGGGGTTTTACTTGTAACTTCAGTGATTATGCCGGTTGTGCTACCACTTTGTTGTGGTTCCCACCAATTTTCAGCAATACCAGATTCGAAATTGTCTATAACTACAAAATTTTCTGTAATACCATCAACTGTAAATGTGAATACTTCATCTTCCGTTCTAGTATTTCCATATTTGTCAGCTAGGCCTTTTTTAACTACAAATTCATATTCGTTATTTGGAGCTAAGGGTGAACTAGGGAAGAAGTGCATAGACGTTTTACCATAAAGATCATGTTTTCTGATTTTTGATAGCACGGCTGCGCCTGTAGTTTTATTTGTAAATACAAAAGAAGTTGTAGATAGACCACTTTTAATTTCTTCGTCAAAAACAAGACTAAATACGGCTCTTGGGTTAACTAATTCATCATTACCAACAGGAAATAAATTTGAAATTACAGGAGCATCTAAATCAGTTTTAGTTGTAGTGAATGAAAAAGAGTACTCATCTCCCGGAGTTCCATCATTATTTCCATCAAATGGATGATCAAACATATCTTTAGCTGTTGCTGCAATCGTTATGGTGTAAGTTGTTTCAAATTGGATATTTGCTTTTGGCTTGAATACCATTCGAATATCGTTACCCCAAGAAAAATCACCTTCAAC
>CAZNTR010000392.1:0-2211 GCA_964575925.1 uncultured Chitinophagales bacterium | reverse complement strand
TTTTGTGTGTAATAATCCTGATGATATTTTTCTGCAACATAATAATTAATCAAAGGGCTGATTTCTGTTACAATAGGATCTTTCCATAAACCTGAAGCATCGGTGGTTTTTCGTGAGGCTAAAGCTTTTTCTTTTTGTTCATCGTCATGGTAATAAATAACGGAACGATATTGTGGACCTACATCTGCACCTTGGCGATTTAGAGTTGTTGGATTATGAGTGTGCCAGAAAACTTCTAATAAAGTGTTAAAATCCACAACGGATGAATCATAGTTGATGCGAATTACTTCTACATGTCCTGTTTTTTTTGAGCAAACCTGCTCATAAGTTGGATTATCAATATGTCCTCCAGAATAACCTGATTCAACAGATTCTACTCCTTTTACATCTTGAAAAATAGCTTCAACACACCAAAAGCATCCTGCACCGAAGGTTGCCTGTTTCATATTTGTTTGACCTTTACTATTTGTTACTAAAGAAATTAAAATTAACAGAATGGGAAGATATTTAAAATTCATACGAGTAAAATCGATTGGTTAGATAGATTCGTTTTTAAATCTCAAATTGTTGAACGCAAGGATAACGAAATTATTGGAGAAAGGTGTGGGAATGAGGAATAAGGAATGAGAAATGAGAAAAAAAATCGTCATCTCGACCGAAGATGAGAGATGGATTCATCACAAAGATAATAATGTGAACGAATCAAGTGGAGAGATCTTCGAAATAAAAATCAGTACTGAGAAATTAACCTTGCTTGAAATTGGTTGTCAGCGAGGACGCTGACTTTAGTTTTTGAAGCACCAGCGGACGCTGGCGCTAGGAATGGGCGCTAGATATTCTTTAATTTTTGAAGTACCAGCGGATGCTGGCGCTAGGAATCGGTATGAGATCCCTCGACTCCGCTCGGGATTACTATTTCTATTGTTTTTTAAATTTTACACTTGTGCAGCCTGGACCGCCTGTTTCCCAGCTTGCGTCAGCGAATGATTCTATTCTTGTGTCTAATTTTAGACGTTCTCTTATGTAAGCTCTCAAAGCGCCTGTTCCTTTTCCGTGAATAATTTCCAATTCTTGTAAACCACTGAAATAAGCTTTATCTAAAAATGGAATTAAATCGGCATCGACTTCTTCTACTCGTTTCCCTCTTATATCTAATCGATTACTTGAAGCTCGTAAATTTGGAGTGTCGTCGCCTGAACTAATCAACACAACAGAAGGTTCTTTTTTCTTTTTTTCTTTGGGTTTAACCGTTTTATTTAAATCACTGAGTTTGGTTATAACTCGAAGCCCGTTAATATCAATTGTTGCTCGTTTGCCTTGAACTTCAATTAGGGTTCCTGTGCTTCCATTGCTCATAATGGTTATATAATCACCTATTTGTGGTGTTTCGTAAGCTATAGGTGAGGCGTTTTCGTGTGATCGCTGTACTTTTTTTGTGACTTCTTTTTTCAGACTTTCTAATTCTGAACGAACGGATTTTATCGTTTCTTTATCAGCATTATTGCTACGAATGGACTCGACTAGTTTTTCAACTCGTCTGTTTGCATCTTGTATAATTTTTCGGGCTTCTTGAATGGCTTCCGTTTTTAGTTTTTCACGTTGCTCACGAATGACTTTGTTCCTTTCTTCAAAATCAGCGCGAAGTTTCTCTGTTTCAATCTCTTTTAAGCGTAGCGAATCTCGAATAGAACGAATAGTCTGATGCTCTTTTTCCAAGTCGTTTATTAATAATTCCATGGCATCATTTTTTTTGCCTAATAATTGTCGTGATCTTGAAATAAGAGGATAGGGTAAATCTAGTCGTCCGGCGATTTCAAAAGCATACGAACTTCCGGGAATTCCTTTTTGAAAACGATAGGTTGGCTGCAAAGCAACTGGATCAAATTCCATAGAGCCGTTTACTGCATTTGGGTGTTCGTGAGCAAAAACTTTTAAACGACCATGATGTGTTGTTACAATCGTTTTAGCTTTTCTATCCATCAAGGTTTCAAAAAAAGCTTGGTACAATGAGCTTCCTTCATCAGGATCGGTTCCTGCGCCGGCTTCATCAACCAAAACCAAACTGTTCTTACTTAATTGTACATTTGTTTCGCGCATCCAAACTAAACGAGAAGAAAACGTACTTAAATCATTTTCTACTGATTGATCATCTCCTAAATCGACAAAAACACCGTCAAAAACGGGAAGAATTACAGGTTCACGAGCAGGAAC
>CAZNTR010000391.1:0-2213 GCA_964575925.1 uncultured Chitinophagales bacterium | reverse complement strand
TAAGCCAAGTTCTTCAAGATAATTCATATAAATGGATAAATTTGGTGAAAAAAACGAGTCAAATTGAATTCAATTTGAACTAAAAATACTGCTCAAAGATACAAAAAAACGCTTTCAGATTGTGTAATTATCGTTTGGTTGCATTTGTTTTAGAAAGATTCTTTATAAATGGATTTATGTAAATTTGGATTTCTTTCAAAAAATTTAAACTAGCTTGATTTATACGAAAACGGATTACTTAGATTGACTCATCACAAGGCTGAGATTCCGGGTCAAAGCACGGGATGATGTTTTTTAAATTGAAAAAACTAATAACCTTTATAAATACAATTTTGTTCGGAGAAAAAGATTAGGGAAAATGCGGGTTCTTTTAAACATAGTTTGATTATTTAATTCTGCTCTAAATTCATCAGGAACATCAATATACCATTGGTTTCTTAAATACTGCATTTGCAACCATCCATCTAAGCTGATTTCCCCGTATTTCGAAGAAAGCCATTTAATATTGATAGTTGGGCCCCATTGTAGCGTTTGTTGGGTTCCAGTTGTAAACCGAGAAAAGGGGATAGTAGCTGTTTCTAAACCTAAGCGAACAATCGTTGCTGGAATGTAATCATCTTTCACAAAAACTCGAAAACCTAAAATTATAAACGATTGTTTTTTTATGAATTCAATCGAAGTTTCCAAACGTGTTGTTGTTAAGGTGTCAATTGGAGTTTCTGAGAACTCATCCCAAAATAATTGTCCAATTACCAATTGATTTCGAGAAAATTGAAAATTAGTAACCCAGTTTTTTGAAAATTCCCAGCGAATTTCATGTGATAAACCCCATTCTCTCGAAGACTGATCTCTAATTGTTCCATCACGATTTTCAAAATCAAAAACAGTGTAATTCGCTCGTACTAAAAATTGATTCGTAAACCTGATTGATTCATTCGGAAGCCACGTTAAGCTAGGTTGTAAACGAATCGATCTTCGCCAGTTATTTTCTAAACTACGTTGGCTGAATAAAAACACACGATGATAAGCTTCCCCAGAAAGAAGTAAAGATGTCTGAAAGGCATTAGAACGTTGATAAACATGTTGAATTTCAGCTGCTAAATATAATTCATCACGATCATCAAAATTGGTTTCAGGAGTGTCGAAACGTAGAATAGATGCCGAAGAATTGAGATTTAAACGTTGTGAGTCGGAAATTTGCTGTTCGTGTTTAGAAAAAGCTTCAAGTAAACTTTGGTCAAAAAAAGTATTCCGTAATTGTTCATTTCTGCGTGTTAAAATCTCATCCGTAATATTAAGGGTATTTGTGATTTGAGCGTCTAGGGCTGAAACTGAAAAACGAGAACCGAATTGGCCATTCATTTCGTCTCCTGAGTAGTTTATTTGAGCGGTACTTTCAAATTCTTGGCGTGAATATTCTGTATCAATTAAGGTATTTTCGGTTTCCTCGGTTAAGGGTATATTTTTGAAATTTCTTACATTGAGAAGAGAATTGACAAAAAATGAAAATTGTAACGACTTCGATAATTTAGTTTCTAATTGGAGACCAAAATTGGTGCTGTCGCTTAAAACTTTTTCAATAATATTGGTGATATCTCGATTAAAAAAACTATTAGGTTGATAACTATCGCGCTGATTAAATGAATAACCGCCATTTAACGTTAGGCGAAGTTGAGGATTTAAATAACTTGTTTGAGTTTTTATAAAATGATGTTGAAAAGATCGTGGAGCCAAATCAGCAAAATGGATTCCTGCTGAAAAATCGGATATAAAATCATCGCTCAATTTTAATTGTTGAACACTAGCATTTAAAGAACCTGTTACGCCATTATCTGTACGGCTACTTCGAGTATCAGAACTCCACCCAATTGATGGTTGAATCGTAAAATTTTTCTGTTGCCATCGAATGCCACTTTTAACATCAAATGTGGTCACTTTTGTATTTGTAAAAGAATAATAATTAGCAAGTGATGTAAAATTTAACGTGGGACTAAGCATAAATTCATACCAAGATTGGGTAGTTATTTCATCTTGAACATTTTGAGGGTTTCCATTGAATAAAAATAATCGGTTTGATAATTGAGCAGTATAGCCAAAATTAAAATTCGATTTTTTTAAATCCCATGAAGATCGGTAAGAAGAATTAAAATTATCTAACTCCCGTTTGAAATCGGTAAAGGACTCAATACCATATCCAAGAGCCTGTGCTGAAC
>CAZNTR010000390.1:0-2217 GCA_964575925.1 uncultured Chitinophagales bacterium | reverse complement strand
AAAAAGACTTCATTAAGGCAAATTTTTTACGAGCTTCGACTTGTTTATTTGTACCCGTTCCTTGCTTTTTCTTCGGAGCTAGTCGGACAAAGGTCTTCCCTCCTTTTTCAAAAAAAACGAGATGAGCTAATTTGCCAGAAGTTGAGCCTAATGCCCCGTTTTTAATTTTTGCCATGGTTTTAAGGGTTAAGGTGAACGTTTAAAATAATGTTTTTTGTATCGATTACTTACATTTACTAATTATGATATTTTTTTTCAATTTACTTAAGCTCAGCTAATCTTCACTCCCACTTTCCAGCCTTCCCATATCATTACCATAGCAAAAGTATCTAACTCACAATATCTCAACAATTCTTTGCGAATACGATCAACTTCTTCTTGCGTCGTGGACATAAACTGTACTTTTGCCCATTCTATCATGGCTTGACCACCATTTGCAATGCCACCTTCTGAATTTGCTTCAAAGTGTAAAACTTCATCGGATTGCCCTAATAACTTATAAGGGTCGACAACAATTCCGTTTTCATTATACACTACCCATTGCTTATTTGCGTAATTAGTAGAGTTGTAACTTGGTTTGGAGTACTTGTTTTTAAGGAAATCGGAGGTATTTAATATTGCAGGAAGTACCGCTTTAATACTGTTTGAGCCTTTTGTAAGCGTATTGTAATAATACTTTTTTTCGACATCCAATAAATCTATCATTTTACGTGATGGGTTTGGATTTTGATTTTCATCATATACTAAGGTGTCTAAAAAAGCTATCAGTTCAGATTTATCAGGTACTATATTTCCTTGAATTGAATCAAATTCTTTTCTTATATAGTTTAGCCCTGTATTTTCATATTGCGACCAAATCAAAACCGAACCGTTTGATTCGCCAATTGCAGCTTTGAGCGCTCTGGCAAAATCAATGTTTGGGTTTACTCCTTTTTCTAAATGTAACCATTCATGACTATGTTCAATGCGACCATCTTCATAAGCGGTGTGAATAGAGAACTGAAATAAACTTTGCTCATACGGTCCCATGTCTTTCACGAAAGGTATAACTGATCGGGAACCTTCAAAATCGATAAAATGTAATGGGTATTGCCACGAATTCAATTCTTCTTTTAGCGATGGGTGAATGAATTCTTCTGCAACTAAACCGTTCTTTTCAGCCTGGATTTGTAAGACCTGTCGTTCTTTAGTAGACCAGGTTTTTTCTCCGGGATTCAGCACATTAACTAAAGGTGGATTATCTTTTGACAAGTCTAAGTCCATTAGGTAGAATTCGTTATTGTCTAGGTGTTCTTGTGATTTCCTGAAATTGAATAAGTCGAAAAGAAGCGGTTCATTAAATTGATCCTCTTTCCATCCCAAATCTGATTTCCAGCATTCAACAAATCCTGATTTCTGGTTTGCACCTAAGTCATTCAAGCCAATTCTGTATTCACAGTTTTTGCATTTGGCACCAATTTCAATAGGATATTGCTCATCACGCTGATAATAATCTTTAAGTGTTTCAATCCAAGATTCAAAGCCATCAATCTCTGGCTTATGTGTAGATGCCAAATCTGTATATGATCCATCATACACTTTATTACACAAATCCGACATGGGAATCCGAACCATTATTTCTTCGCCAAGTTCAGCATTCTTAACCGACTTTTCTTTTACCTTAGCACGGACTTTTCCGTGAGTATCCTCTATCTTTTCAATCTCAAATTTCTGATTGAGTCCATCAACGGTTGCCATTTTGCTCTTATCCATCACCATCAAATAGGGATTTATTTCCAAATCTAGATGCGCCTTTGATACAACCCAATTTTGAAAGGCAATATCCAATACATACGGTTTCCAATTACTCTTTAAATATCCAGTTTTATCGGAAACGAATTGATCTTCTAAGCCATCAGCTGATTTCGATTTCACCTCAATCAAATCTACTTTATTCCCATCTTTGTGAAGAATATCCACTAATACGAAATGTCCTTCAAAAGTAAATGCCGCTTCAAAGATGGTGACCTTATCTCGTTTTAATAACTCAGATGTTTGTTCAAGCATTATTTCATGACTGCTAAAAGCAATTTCTACACCATCAGGATAGTATGCCTGAGCAAGAGCCCCAACCTGAATACCGCCCTCTGCTAAGGCTTCAAGAAACTCGTTACCATCTTTTTTACTTGGGTATTCATTTTCTTTTTTAGCATAGTATAATTTGGACGGACATTCCGC
>CAZNTR010000389.1:0-2218 GCA_964575925.1 uncultured Chitinophagales bacterium | reverse complement strand
ACCAAGCAATGACACAACAACAATTCCTCGCAGACACACTTTTTGAATAAATACCTTTGAATAACTACCAATTAAACTTAATTGATACAAATCAATAAGAACATTATCTATTCTATGTTGATTTAATATGATTTAATTATTGAATGAAGAGTTTACTCTGAAAAGTTTTTAAGCAAAGTAATCGTCGAATTAGCAAGAGTAAGAAGGGAGTAAACCGAAAGAAGCGATTGTTCGAAGTGGACCCAAAAATTTAATCGATTTGTGACATATATATTTGCTGAAAATATCAAGAATAATAGATTTATTTTTTATAACATCATACTATACTCAGGCAAAATACTAAATAAAGATCTATTTTAGATTCAACCATCATTCAATTAATTATTTTTTGTGAATAGTTTCCTATTCATGAAGTTCTACATATACTTAACTAATTAAAATTGATTTTTTTAAATCAATTTCAATTGTTTTCCATTTATCAAGTAGTCGTTTATAAACTAAACTTGCTTCATCAATAGTTTTCGTTTGCTCTAATTCGTGAGCAAGCGAAACGAGTTCAGAAATATATACATTTGAAGCGGTACCTTTAATGGTGTGAGCTATTTTCTTTATTGGTTTAAAGTGTAAGTTTGAGATTGCTAAATCAAGTTCTTCTAAATAGTTTGGTATTTCTTTTAAGAGAGAGTGAATAATCTGAGTGAATAATTCTTTGTCTTCCCCAACTTTTTGAAATAATTTTATATAGTTAAATTTCATTGAATCACTAATTAAATAGGAAGAATCTAATAAATCAATCGTGGTTTCTAGGGTTTTGGCTGAATTTGAGGCAGAATTTAAGGACCATTTGTTTAACTCTTGAATTAACTGATTAAAAATAATCGGTTTTTGTAAATAAGCATTCATTCCTGCATCAAAACATTTCTGTCTTTCTTCTTTTAGTGTTCCTGCTGTTAAGGCAATAATCGGAACGTTTCGATCCGTTGAATGCTCTAGTTTACGTATAGCTCTAGTTGCCTCTAATCCATCCATTTCAGGCATTTGAATATCCATTATAATGATGTCAGGCAAACATTCTACATATTTCTGTATCGCAATTTTTCCATTTGTTGCTTCAACTATCTCACAATTTTCAACCCATTTATGCATGATATTTTCCAAAAGTAGCATATTTGTTTTTACATCTTCAACTAGAAGAATAGTAGGTCTATATTCATTTGAATTCGTTTTTTTAGTAGTATTTTTTAAATAAGTCTCAGACTTAATTACTTCAAGTCTTCTTGAATAATTTAATTTTTTTATTTGTCCAATTGTTTGAAAGAAATCACTAATTTTAATTGGTTTAATTAGTGTATTATTGATTCCAAATTCAAAAATTTGCTTATTTAAGTCGGTACTTATGGTTGAGCCTTGTAATAAAACAATCGGAAGTTTTTTAGGGCTTAACTGTAACTGATTTCTAATGATTGAAATAGTTTCTAACCCATTTAAATCTGGCATTTGATAATCAATAAATAAAGCATCATATCGATTTCCTTTATTCAAATAATTAATGACTTGCATCCCGTTATCTGCAAGAGTGCAGTCAATTCCAATCTTTGTTAAATAGCGATTCAGTACTTTTTGGCTTGCTTTATTGTCATCAACTAATAAAACTTTTTTAATTTTGGTTGAAGTGAGATCAAAAATGGAGGTCTCATTCTTTGAGTATTCCACAGAAATAGAAAAAGAGAAGGTACTTCCTTTATCTACTTCGCTAACTAATTCAATAGCACTATTCATTTTTGAAACAAGCATTGAAGAAATAGTTAATCCTAAACCTGTACCTCCGTATTTACGTGTAGTTGATGTGTCTGCTTGTGAGAAGGAAGTAAATAATTTGTTTTGGTGCTCAGCACTGATTCCAATTCCTGTATCTTTTATCGAAAAGTGCAAAATCCCGATTGTTGAATCAATTGCTGAAAAGTTCACATCAAAAATAATTTCACCGACTTTTGTGAACTTAACGGCATTTGCTAAAAGATTGATTAATATTTGTTTAACACGAATTGGATCTAAAGTAACATGTTCAGGCAGATTGGTATTAAGAGATAAAACAAAATCAATATTTTTTTGATCTGCTTGTAATTTAATAATATCAACCGTGTCTTCTAGTAATTGAAATAAATCAGTTTCTACAAATTCTAAATCTAGTTTTCCAGCTTCAATTTTGGAAAAATCA
>CAZNTR010000388.1:0-2223 GCA_964575925.1 uncultured Chitinophagales bacterium | reverse complement strand
GTAAATAATGGTTTTCCTACATATCCTCTTTTGGTGGTAACTAAGATTACACCATTTGCTGCTTGAGCTCCATAAATAGCTGCTGAAGCATCTTTTAGAATAGAAATACTTTCAATATCCTCAGGGTTTAGGCGATCAAAACTACCACGATTTGCAACTCCATCAATTACAATTAAAGGTGAAGTGTCTCCTGTTGTTGCCTTTCCACGAATCAGAATTTCAATATTTTCTTGACCTGGAGCGCCACTACGTGTATTTACAACTAAACCAGGAATTCTACCAACAATGGCATTCACCACATTCGCCGACTTTGATTCAGCAATGGTTTTCGTTTCAATGGATGCAATTGAGCCGGTAATGGATTCTCGTTTTTGTTCGCCGTAACCAACTACGACAATTTCGTCCATACTTACCATAGAATTTGACAATGTAACAAACACATTTGGCTGATCTGGACTAACGAGTATTTCTTGAGTGGTAAATCCTAAATAAGAAACAATTAAAGTAACTTCATTTGATTCTGTTTCTAAAGTAAACTTGCCATCATAATTCGTTATTGTACCTGATTGAGTACCTTTAATTAAAATGGTTGCCCCGGGTAGAGGCTATCCATCTTCGTCATTAACTATTCCTTTAATAGTAATGTTTTCTCCGATAACAATTGGTTTTACTAAGCTATTGTCTTTTATGATATTAATCGTGTTTTTAATGCGTACAAACTTAAGTTTCTCTTGTCTAGAAATCTCGAAAAGTACGTTAAATGCGTTTCTGTCTTTAATAGCAGCTAAAGTGATTAAAGCTTCTAAAGAGTTTTCCAAATCATTGGTATGATAAGAAAATGAGATGCTTGAAGAACCTTCGATCAGCTCAAAAATAGTTATTACAGAAACAGTTTCTGTAGAATTTCACTAAGAGATTGCGTTTTCTGTGCTTGAGCTGCCTCCGTTAGGAAAATCAATGCCAAAACTAGAACAGGAATTCCGAAAAACGGACGCAACTTCCCAAAGCATAATACAATACGTTTACAATTATTCATTTCAGCCTTCTTGCTGTTTTTGAATGTGTTAAAATTAATCGAGAATAACTACTAAGGTGTCGTTCTTGATAGAGTATTCGAAGTGACGAAGTGCACTCATATTTTGCAGCACATTTTCTAAACTTTCATTTTCGAAAGTTGCCGTATAGGACCAGTTTTGAATTTGTGATGTTTTATTAAACGTGATATGAATTCCGTACCATTCATGAAGTTGATCCATTACTTCTGTAAATGATGAATTTCTAAACGCTAAAGAACCGTCTTTCCAACCTGTTACAAACTTTGTATCAAATGAGTTATAGGAAAAAACTTGACTTTCTTTATTAAAGGAAACTTGCTGCCCAGGCGAAAGCTCTGTTTTTGCATTGCTTTCTGTAATCAATCGGACTTTACCTTCAACTAAGGAAATATCATAATTCGTGTCTTTAGTCTTCACATTGAACTCTGTTCCTAAAACAAGCACATCTAAAGCGTCAGTTTTTACTCTAAAAGGTCGTGCAGGATTAGGTGTTACATCGAAATATGCTTCGCCTGATAAATAAACTACTCTCTCGTCTGTATCAAATGCTGTTGGATACGTAAGTTTACTTGTTGAATTCAAATAAACCACTGTTCCATCAGACAACATGATTTTTGACTTCTGACCAATCGCGTTTTCTTTAACTCGTTGCTGCTTGTTACTGCTAATTAAGTTGATATCATTTTTGAAGATATACATCAATGAACCACCTAGACCAACAGATAACAAAAGCAATGCTGCAATTTTAAAGAATAGATTGAGATGAATGGCTTTTTTACCCCTTGCAATAGAATCTGCTTTTATATGATTTAGAATTCTGGCTTTTGTTGCCGAATCTGCAGAATACTCTTTAAACTGAATTCCTCGAATTACTTCCTCAGCTTGAAGTGCTAGAACTTCTTTGTCTTTGTTTTGTTCTAACCATTCAGACCAACGATGATTCAGTTCAGGCGTCGGGTTTTTAATCCAGTTTCTGAATGATTCATCCATCAAAAAGTCTTCAAGTGTTGTGTAGCAATTTTCCAAAATAATCAGATTCTATTGGGGTAAATACTATTTTTATCATAGAGCAATTGATTCTTTTATAAATCTTTTTCCTTTAAGGAAATTTCATCAACCCAAACATCTATTGATGCTCCTGTAATGGAATTAAAGTGCTTAAAGAACG
>CAZNTR010000387.1:0-2227 GCA_964575925.1 uncultured Chitinophagales bacterium | reverse complement strand
CGGGCTTTAATCTAATTCCGTTCGCAACAATTTGCACATCATTCAATATTGCTCACAATACGCTAACAACTGAAACAGCTACATCGTACACTATATTCAATTCAACCTTAAACGAACCATCAATTGTTAATAAACAAGAATATGCTATATACAAATCGGTCATTTCGCCAGACAATTTTGTCCATTTTTTTATTAAACCAAACAACTCAGACAGTCTTTTCGGCTTAACATATTCACCTAAAAATGGACTTAAAGATCAATACTATATATATAAAGTGAGTGACCCAAATAGTTGGGACAAGTCCGAATCTTTCAACTTTTTTCTTGAGTCTTCCTTATCTGCAGCAGTCTGGGTATCTCAAACTAAAAACGAACAAAATATATTTACATCTTTAGCAAAAAAATTTGATATAAAACCCTCAATCATTCGTGCATCTACGAGTGGATCAGCATTTGCAGTATTAGATTCACAGTTGACCACGTTGAGCATTGTTCAATCAAAAACATCAGAAAGTAAAACCTTTTCTATCAATTTGAGTGACTTAGTTGGGATTCAATTTGCCTTTAATGATTCATTACTATTGCTTGATTTTAATCAGGAAGCTACTTTTTTTCTTGAATACGCAACTGGTAAAACATTTTCACTTGGAAATAAATATTCACAAATTCAATCGTTTACTTCATATTCAAATGAAAAAAACTTGTTTTTAACTGGTGACGGAGAACTTTATTTATTTTTTTTAGATAAAAACAACGAAATGTCAATTTCTGATCCTTTATTGCGAAACCCAAGTCTAGTTACTATTAAAATGACAAATAAGTATGTTTTTATGCAACAGGTGAATGGTCAGATTGATATTGCTGAGCTTTCAAATCCAGCCAAAATCTTAGGAACTCTATTTACTACTAGATCAGAGTATTTGTTTATAAAACCCAATGGTGAATATGAAGGAAATAAAGATTTATTGAATTCTGTTTATATAACCGATTCTCAAGGAAAACGAATCAATAAAGTCAACTACCGTTTTAAATCAGGCTTAATGTCACCTTTTTTAAAGTAAACTCAATAACCACTCCACCAATCTTGAAGTTCAGGTAAAGAACTTCCCAATATAATTTGCTCACCAATTTTTGGAATTACGAGTTTAATACCCTGTTTTTCAGCTTCTTCAATTACTTTCACAGCAGGATCGTTCCAAGCATGAAGCGACAAACTAAACTGCGCCCAATGTATCGGCTGCATCACTTTAGCTTTTAAATCAATTGAAGCTTTTACTGTCTCTGATGGTAACATGTGAATTTCTTGCCAACGTGGATCATATTGCCCACATTCCATCATGGCAAAATCAAATGGGCCGTATTGTTCACCAATTTCTTTAAAATGTGGTCCATAACCCGAATCTCCACTAAGATAAATAGACTCTTTTTGTGTCTTGAAAACCCAAGATGACCACAATGTTGAAAATCGATCGATAATTCCTCTTCCTGAAAAATGACGTGCAGGAGTACAAATAATAGCAATATCTCCTATTGAAGTTTCTTCGCCCCAAACTAACTCCTGAATTTTATTCTTGTTGATATTCCATTTTTCTAAATGAGCGCCAATTCCCAAAGGAACAATAAACTGCTTTGTTTTCGGAGCTAGTTTTAAAACTGATTTGTAATCTAAATGATCGTAATGATCATGTGAAAAAACAATAGCATCTATTTCAGGTAAATCATTGATTTCAAATACTTTTTCTGTGGGAAAGCGATTGGTTCCCAACATGGGATGTGGTGCAGGACTTGGTCCAAACATCGGATCTAGTAAAATATTTTTCCCATTCATTTGAATTAAAAATGCTGAGTGGCCTAACCAAGAGATTACTGTTTGCGAATCAGTTTGAGCAAAATCTTCCTTATGTAATCGCATTGCAGGAATTTCTTTTAGTGGGAATCGATTTTGAGCTGTTAAAAAGTCTCTCAAAATAGTATAGATACTAGAGATATTCATATTCATTGGTGTCGGAATCTGATTTTGGAACTTACCGTCTTTGTATAAACCAGTTTCATTATAAATAACCGTTCTATTTTCAAGATGAATTCCACCAAATTCAGGACTTACATTAATGAAAATGGTAGCAGCAATTAGTATTACTAGAATAAATGCAAGAAGATATATCATGATTTTCATTAAAATTATTTTTGTATTAGGCATAAGCTACATAACGTTATTTCTTATATTCTT
>CAZNTR010000386.1:0-2229 GCA_964575925.1 uncultured Chitinophagales bacterium | reverse complement strand
GAATGGCAAAAACTCGGAATTGAAAAAGTTTTAGTTTCGATTGACAAATAGAAAACGGAAAGAAAAGGCAGTTGCCAATAAAGGCTATAAGCAATTGGGGTTTAGGTGCCTAAACGAAAAGTAAATGAATAAATCAAACGTCTGTGCTAAACCGAAAAGTTTGGTTGTAAAATCCAGTACTACACATAGCCGCAAACGTTAGCAACTTTATAGAAAAAATGATACATGAAATAAAAGATTTACACAAACTACATAGTGTGACAAAAGATTAAATCATATTCTAGAATATCAACCAGGGTCATGGAAAATGTTTGAACCTTCCGAATTCATTTACTCCTTTTTTGCATTCAACACTTTGTATAACTACGATTGGGCTGAGGCTATTGAACGGAAAGAGCTAGTGGCATTTTCAATAGAGGAAGACCTTTCCGAAAGTCAAAAGTTTAAAAAAATGATTAACTTCATATTTATTTATTTCCAAGACACTGACTCAAATGAATTTGTCAAAACTATACTAAAGCCCAATAAAAGAGAAAATCCAAGAAGTAAAGAGGAGCTTATTAGAGCACTTTACGGAATAACAAACGACAATCGCATTAATGAATCTGAAAGAGAATCCTTTAGAAAGAATTCAAAAAGCTAGTAGAATCTGAGATTTTTTTGAAACGAAAATTAAAAAATGAACTTTTGCGATTTGTTTATTTAGTGCGTAACAACATTTTCCATGGAACTAAGACAACTATTGAAATGACCAACCGAGACTAGATGTGTAGATTGGATATTTATTCAAGTATTCTAATAGCAACCAATGAGTTGTTATTCAAGTCCCTTGAAAGAGCATTTGATTTTAAATTAGATAAGAAATATAGTTTCCAAATATGATAGATTTTAGAAACTTAAAACCTGTATTGGACATTTTGAATGCCGAGGGTTGTATTCTTGGTTTAAAAACTGACCCTGAAGGAAATTTATAGTTGAGTTCTTTCTTAAAAGATGGTTCAGGAAATGTTTTTTATTCAACTAATGTAAAAGAGCTAAACGCTTTCATTGAATCTAGATTGACAATCAAAGATATGTACCTTAAATCGCCTGATTTCATGGTAAAGCACAAGTTTAGGAAGGATGTAAAAGCGTTTCTCAAAGAAGATTTTCAAAATGACTTACAATGTGGCTCAGATGTTTATCGAGATATTCCTGATTCTATGAAATCAAAAAAAATTGAAAAAAAATACGGTAGCTAACAAAACCTATACTGCATGCCCTTCGGGATACGTACCAAAAACAAGCAGTGGTTCATTTTAATCGGCAAAATAATTGCCCGATAATTTGGAAAATGTTATCATATAAGATAACTTAATGGGATGATTAGAAAGATAATCTTCTTTGAAAACTACTTTATTGAATTTTACCAAAAGCAGGAGCAAAAAGTAAAAGGTAAAATCCAATACGTATTTGAGTTGATTAAGCAAGTTGACCAAGTTCCCGAAAAGTTTTAAAAACATTTGACGGGGACTAATGGGCTTTACGAAATCCGAATTGAGTATCAAGCAAATATATATCGGATTTTCTGCTGTTTTGACGAAGGAAAACTAGTTGTTCTATTCAACGGATTTCAAAAAAAGTCACAAAAAACACCTCAAAATGAAATTGAAAAAGTGGAACAGCTAATGAAAGATTATTTTAACAGCAAAAAATAACGACTATGAAAAAGTATAAGAACATAAATACATTTGACGAACTGATAGAACTTGAACACGGGAAAATCGGAACAGAAAGCCGAAATAACTATGAAGAAGGTGCGCAAATGTTTATTATTAGCGAAATGTTAAAAACTGCACGTCTAGAAGCGAAATTAACTCAAGAAGAGTTAGCAGACAAAGCGGGAACAAAAAAAAGTTACATTTCCAAACTTGAGAATGGAAAAGGAAATATCCAACTTTCAACATTAATCCGAATTTTCGAGCAAGGCTTAAACCGTAGAATTGGACTGACTCTTCTCTAACCCGAATAAAAAACGACACCACAACTGCGTGTAAAAGAAATATCGGTTTCAGGGGTAAATCAACTGTTAATATTTTTAATAAAAGTAGGTACAAATGAAAGTAAATTGCTTTTAATCTGCTACTTCTTATACACGTAAACCGTTGTGTCACAAACGGGCAAGCTACAAAACAATAAAAAATATGGATTTAAAAGATTTACAAAGACATCTTGACCAAGAGGTGCATA
>CAZNTR010000385.1:0-2230 GCA_964575925.1 uncultured Chitinophagales bacterium | reverse complement strand
AATTTACAAAAGGCGAGTTGTTTGAATTGAAACAATTTTATGCGAGTTAGTTATGCCAGTATTAAGTGTAGAAGCAATAAATAATCATTTTGTTGAGAATAGGTATCTTTTAAATGTAATACACAATCCCAATTCTTGGAGCACATTAGCAATGAATGCTTTACCTGCTCCAATTAGAATAAGATTTGACGAAAACATTAAAACGAATATGCCAGCAGCTTTGAGAAATAATAAAGGGATTTATATGTTTTTTCTTGAGCCAAATCACCCTTTTACTCCAGAATTATACCATCTTTTATATATTGGTAGAGTCAGGGAAGGAGAAACTAGCTATAATTTTTTTAGAAGATTTGATGAATATAAAGGTTTGATAGGCAATGTAAATGGGAGTTTGAATAAAGTATTATTGACGAATTTATGGCCAGATTACACTCACGTTTATTTTTATTCACTTAACCATCTTACGGACGAGGAAATTACTGAATTGGAAGATGAAATGATAAAGAAAATTGTTCCACCACTAAATTCTAAAATTGGAGGTAAGACTGAGCAAACAAGAAATTTATATTAAAAATAAAGACTATGATAAATTTAGCGTGTTTACGAGGCAACATAGGGTTTTGGACTTATTATTCTACAGTAATAAAAGTTAAAGACCTTGTTAATGACAACAGAGTTATTACAGTTTCAGAGTCTTCACTCTATACAAAGAATATTAATAAAATTCTCCAGAGAGAAATTAAACAAAACCGTATTAAGAATATAACTAAATATTTAGAAGCCAATGATGAACGGTTTATGAATAGCTTAATAGTAGCTGTCCATAAAGGAAGTCCTAAATGGACTGATATTGACTTATTTGAAAAAATTGAAATTGATGGAAATATACTTAATGAAAACGACATTAATTTTTTAGGAAGTAAATTTGGTATTTTAACCCTTAAAGGAGATGAGGAAGTTTTTGCTCTTGACGGTCAACATAGATTAAAAGGAATTAGAAAAGCATTTGAAGAAAAACCTGAACTTGCAGATTTTGAAATCCCTGTAATATTTGTAATTCATAACCATACACAAGTTGATAAAACCAGAAGGCTTTTTACTGTTCTTAATAAATATGCTGAAAAACCGAGAGGAGCAGAATTAATTATTTTGGATGAAGATGATGTAGCTGCAATCAATGCTAGAAAATTGGTAATGGAACACCAAATTTTATCCAAAGAAGCAGCTTTGTCTAAATCACAAACGGGTGCAATTTCAAATAGTGATAATTCATCATTCACAACATTGGTAACAATCTATAACATTAATAAAAAACTCTATTCTAAACCAAAAACCTTTTATACAGCAAGACCGAACCAACAAATAATTGACGAGTTATACACTAAATCGAATTTATTTTGGAATAACTTCTTTGAAACATTCCCTGAAATAGTTCAATACATAAATGGAGTAAATAATATAGAAGTTAATGGAGCTCCTATTTATCGTTCGAGTGAATCGGGCGGTAGTTTACTTTTAAGACCTGTTGGTCAAGAATTGATAGCAAAAGCATTTACTGGATTTGACTCTAATGAGTTAAATGAATTTTCAGAAAAATTAAGAAACATTGATTTTGATTTAAGTGGGAATATTTGGAAATACATTTTTTGGAATGCAAAAATGTTAGGTGGCAATGCTAAATTAAAAAATAATCTTTTACTGTTTATTCTAGGTAAATATAATAATCAAAATGAAATTCATACCGAAATGACAAGGGTATATGAATTAAACAATCAGGTTTACAATAACCATATTCAACAATTATAAAACAAAGCGTTAAAGCAAAACAAATTTCCAAACTTTAGAATCAAACAAAAAAGTCAAGAATTATGAACGAAATAATTTGCCCAAATTGTAAAAAAGCATTCAAGGTTGACGAAGCAGGTTTTGCTGACATTCTGAAACAAGTTCGTGACCACCAATTTGAAGAGGAATTAAAGAATCGACTTGACTTAGCAGACAAGGATAAAGAAAGTGCTGTAAAATTGGCAGAAGCAAATATTAAAAATGCTCTGCAAGAACAACTTAACAATAAAGACAAAGAACTAGCTGAACTCAAAGCTCAAAAGGAAATTGAACTTTCAAAAAAAATAGCAGAAAAAGAGACGGAAATCGCTGAAATGAAGTCAAAAATTCAAAATGCAGAAACGGAGAAAAAACTTGAAGTCTCAGAAGCTGTTAAAAAAATAGA
>CAZNTR010000384.1:0-2230 GCA_964575925.1 uncultured Chitinophagales bacterium | reverse complement strand
ATTGTCCATGAATGACTTTTATATAATGAGATTCAATTCGATTTCGGCGAATAAGCTTATAAATGGCATCATAATTAACGTTAGTTATGTCAATTAGTTTTTTCAAATTAACAAATCCTATATTATTGTTAATACTACTCATATCCTTGTCCATTAGTATTGTCCATTAGTATCCATTAGTCGCATAGTTATTTTGTGGGATTTTTAGTCAAATAGTCATCCCACTTCTGCCTCCATTTTAATGGTAAACCTTCAGGCTTAACCAACCACTCAAAGCCGCCAGGGCTTTTACGACTCGATAAATAACGTTGATCTACTTTACCACGCTTTAATAATGCGCGAAAATTACATTTACTTAACCCTAAAATTGCCACACGTTGATTAGAATCGAGGAAACCATCGTTTTTAGCGAGATTTGGGTGAGTTTTTGGGGTGGCTTTTTTTATATTGACCGACCGTATTACTTCATCACGCTCTTTGACGAGTTCAATAATCCTTCTGGTAACTTCATAATTCTGAGCCTTATATGCATGAGTAATACTCTGTTGGGTGACACCTCGCTCTTTTGCGACTTGCGATAGTATGCCACGATAAGGGTTTTTTCTTAAGTCCAGTTCCATGTATATTTTAGTTATGTTGAAGTTTAGCACAATATAGACACTAAATGTCTAATTATCAACGAATAATTACAAAATATGTCAATAAATATCCGATTA
Organism: uncultured Chitinophagales bacterium; assembly: GCA_964575925.1. Lineage (GTDB taxonomy): Bacteria > Bacteroidota > Rhodothermia > Balneolales > M1805 > M1805. The sequence continues at coordinate 1,514 of CAZNTR010000384.1, read as the reverse complement.
AAAGAATTACGTAAAGCGCTTAAAAAGTCGCAGAGGCAGTTTTCGGCTGATTTAGGTATTGAACAAACACATCTAAGTAGGTATGAATTAGGCAAATTAAGTCTTCCTAATAGAGTTTTATTTACATTAGCCGAATATTATGATGTTAATACAAACTGGCTATTAACCGGTGTAGGTGAAATGTTTGCAAGCCAAGAGCTTAATAAACAACATGAGGATGAAGACCCATTAATCGATCCCATAAAAGACGCATACATAGTTATCAATAAAGTGGCAAAATCCACCTTTATATCCCCTTATAAAGCAGTAGAGATTCTTAAATTAGTCAAAACAATGGCGGAAGAAGGGATAAAAGAGGCAACTGATCGAATCAAGACGTATGATGCGGTTAAATCCACACATAAGCCAGAGCCAAGTAGTGATTAGTAAATAACAAGCATTTAAAACGCGTGTAATGGCGCAATTAATGGTTCATTTATCCTGGTTATAGATCGGCGAATTTGTCTCAAACTGCTTGTGTAATTTCGGGCAAAAAAATGCACTTTTGTGTAATTTGTCTCAAACTAAAAAAACGGCAAAATATACACCCTAAGTAATTGTTTTTAAATGCCAAAATAGAACTACTATATCCTTTTCTTTTGTCTCAAACTACATGTAGGTATGTACTTACCATTTTCGAATGGTCTAATACGGAATGGTCAGGTATTCGTGTATCGGCTGGTAAATATTTCCATAATAAGCCAATCTTTGAGTTTTTGGGTTCATGTTTTGTTATGATTTCTGGAAAGTATTTCCATAAATACAGATACATTTTTTCATAATCCCCATCAGATTTTTCACGAATTTCATTACACGCTTTCAATACACTTTCTTGTATTTCTTTTGCATCAATTTGAGAAAAGTCTCCAAGCTTATAATTAGTACCTGCTGTAGGATGCGTAATTATTGGATTCTTTCTGAAATTTACTTGAAATTTACTTATATCCATTGGAAACGAAGTTCGATCTGCTGCAGATGCAACATGATCAGCAAACTTCCACTTATTTTTATCAAATGACTCATCCTCACCTAACGAAGCTTTTATGTATTTAAGACTACTTGCTTCGTGACCATCACCTAATCCTAAAATGAGAGGTTTTTCTGGTGGATCATGTAAAAATGCTTTGACTTTTAGTTTAAATAACTCTTGTTTGGTTAATTTTGTACTCATAAAGAGACCTCCACTGGAGCAATATTTTTTAATTGACTTATTAAGCTTTCGAAGTCACTACTTGTAACAGTCTGTTCTCCGTTACGAATTCTTGTTTTTGTTTTGAACACACTTATTACAGAAATGTACTTACCATTTTTTAGTTTAATAATGCTCTGTTTAAAAGGACTTGCTTGTCTAGGATTAAACCTTCCAATTATTCTATCATTATTTCTATTCTTACCTAAGTATAGATGCGTAAAGTTTATGACTGGAGTTGCTACATTAAAGTGGAGATTGTTTATCCGTACATTCTCCCAGTAAC
>CAZNTR010000383.1:0-2264 GCA_964575925.1 uncultured Chitinophagales bacterium | reverse complement strand
TTCTTATTTATGGCGCGCATTAAAGCAGTTTGTGAGTAATTATCGGTTGCATCAATTGGCATTCCAGCTTTTAAGAACAATTTTGTTACTTCTTTATTTCCAGAACTTACTGAATCTAAGAAAGTGAGTTCATTAATTGTAATCTTTCTCTTTTCTAATTCTTCTTTTGGAGAAATAGAGCAAGCTGCGATAATTATTACCAATGACCAAAATCCAATTCGAGTTAAGTTTTTTCGAATCATTAAGCCGTTTTTTTGTAATAAGCTCATATTAGTTCAATTTAAATTCATAATCGCAGGTTTGTTCAGAGCTATTTAATATAAAACTCTTTTTCAAACTTCCCTGTTTTAAATGCGCAAGATTGGTTTGATCCTCAATTGCTTCAACCAAAAAAGGAATTTCCAAATGGATTTTAGCTTGAGGTAGCTCAACTTTTTCCGATTCCATATAAAAATAGACCACGTCAAATTCAGTTTCTTTACCAACTACATGTAACGAAGTAACACTATCATTTAACTGTAAGGAAATAGATTCTTGAAGATAAATATAAGCCAAAGAGTCTGCGTTTGTCTTTTTCCAATCCCATTTTTCAACATTGAATCGTTTTTTCAAACCGGATTCTACATCATCAAGAAAAACTTTACAGGTTATTTGAACGGTCTGAGTTTTTTCATTTAATTCAATATCCCATATCGATACGAAATAAGGATGCGTAAACGCTAAGACTATAACTATTAAACTGAAAAGTGATTGAATTAACATGGATATAAAGTTTGTAAATGAGAATCTCTAAAATGAATTATGAATCAAAAAATAGCAGTTTAATTAGTATAATATTACACTTTTATGATACTCAGTTTTATTTTATAAAATATTTCGTATAAACCGTTCAATAATAAGGATTTAATGGCCGAATTTCTATTGTATGTAAATTTAGGACTAAATCATATCGCTGATTTAAATGCATTTGATCATTTAGTTTTTCTATTAGCTCTTTCAGCATCGTTCAAACCTAAACAGTGGAAAAACCTATTTATTCTTATTACTGCATTTACAATCGGACATTCTGCAACTCTAGTTCTGGCTACATTTAAATTGATTGCAATTCCATCTGAAATCATTGAATTTTTAATTCCTGTTACCATATTAGTAACAAGCCTTTTTAATATTTCAAGCCTTGAAAAAGCAAATACTTCTGAATCGGTAAATCAAAAATCTTTTCGTTTTAATTATTTTTTAGCATTATTCTTTGGCTTAATTCACGGAATGGGATTTTCTGGTTACTTACAACATTTGCTTGGTAAAGAAACATCAATTGTTCTTCCTCTTTTTTCTTTTAATGTTGGGATTGAAATTGGACAAATTATAATCGTAAGTTTATTTTTCGCTATTCTATTCTTTGCAGAAACATTGATGAAGGTAAAACACAGAGATTGGACTTTATATATTTCAGGCATTGCATCTGGAATTAGCATCATTTTACTAACAGAAACCGCGTTTTGGTAAACCAAAAAACAATGAAAAAAACAACACTACTCCTCTTCCTCTTTGCTCCGGTTCTTGTAATCGCACAGCAAAATCAATCAACACAAAAGTTTAAGCAGTTATATGAAGAACTGCCTACTCCAAACGTTTATCGCACTGCAGCGGGTGCACCAGGTCATGCTTATTATCAACAACGAGCAGATTATAAAATTAGCGTTGAATTAAATGATGAGAATCAATCGATTTCTGGTGAAGAAACAATTACTTACACCAATAATTCACCAGACGTTTTAGAATATTTTTGGCTACAATTAGATCAGAACAATAAACAAAAAGATAATATTGTTCAAAAATCAAAAACTAGTTCTTTAAGTGGGCGAAACAGTTTCAATACATTGGAATCACTTCATTATGATTTTGATGGAGGTTTTAAGATTGAGTATGTAAAAGATGCTAAGAATAAAGATCTTGCATACACTATTAATGAAACAATGATGCGTGTTGACCCACCTCAAGCTTTAAAACCAGGTGGTAAATTTGTTATCAAAATAAAATACTCGTTTAATATTAACGACCGTTTGAAATTAGGTGGACGTAGTGGTTACGAATATTTTGCAGAAGATGATAACTACTTGTATACAATGGCTCAGTTCTTCCCAAGAATGGCTGTGTATAATGATGTTGAAGGCTGGCAAAACAAACAATTTTTAGGTGGTGGTGAATTTGCACTTCCATTTGGAGATTATGAAGTTGACATTACTGTTCCTTCTGATCACCTA
>CAZNTR010000382.1:0-2272 GCA_964575925.1 uncultured Chitinophagales bacterium | reverse complement strand
TTAAAAGAATTTATAAAGATGGAGAAATTAGAATCTCGAATTCAACTATTGGGAGATATTCCGTATTCGGAAATGTTGGCCATAATGCGATTTTCAAACATTGTAATTAATCCAAGTTCTTATGAAGGGTGGTCCACAACAGTTGAAGAGGCTAAGTTGTTTGTGAAAAAACTTATAGTTTTAGATACTCCCATTTTTAAAGAACAACTGTTAAATTATACTCATACTGAAATATTACCTTTCAACATTGAAAGTTGGATAAAAAGTCTGAGTAATCAAAAAGATGTGCTTAATGCAATCTTAAGTAAAACAAAAAACTCAAAAATCAATTTGAAATATTTATTTGATTTAGATTGAAATCAAATTTCACTGTTAATATGAGGTGATTGTTGCCAATTAATTTTAGTCAATTGTGAAGAAAAGTTAGCCATTACATCGTTGTATAAGTATCAGTATTCAGCTTCATTGTGGTTATCAAATCCTAATGTGTAACTTAAAAATTCATTGAGTACCGTTTCAGCAAAAAGCCTCATTTATTTTTCAGACAAACTCTTTGAATAACGATTTGAAATGTATTAAATACAAGAGTTCCTTTCTGGCCTTAACTACTTTGCAAAATAACCAAGATTGTATGCAAAAATTTATTAAAGAGACTTTCTAAATGAATCTATTTATACCTAATTTAAACCAAAACAAGAACCAATTTTTTGCATAGCCTTACAAGGCTTTATCAGAGTATATTGTAATTGAATACTTAATTATGATTTTTTAGAGGTTACTTGTAATAATCCGAAAATTATTTTTTATGAAAACAGTAGTTATAATACCTTGTTTCAATGAAAGCTTAACTATTGGCAAGGTGGTTTCAGAGTTTAAAAAGCATTACCAAATGCCGAAATATATGTTTATGACAATAATTCAATTGATGGAACTGATAAAATAGCTAGAGAAGCAGGGGCAATTGTTAACTATGAATTTTTACAAGGGAAGGGTAATGTGGTAAGGAGTATGTTTAGGAAAATAGAAGCGGATTGTTATTTAATGATTGACGGAGATGACACCTATCCAGTTGAACATGCGCAAGAGTTAGTAAACTTAATTGAAAAAGGTTATGATATGGTGATTGGTGATCGCTTATCATCTACTTATTTCAAAGAAAATAAAAGACCTTTTCACAATTCAGGTAATCGCTTGGTTCGCTTTTTAATAAATAAATTATTCAAAAGCAATATAGAAGATATTATGACAGGTTACAGAGCATTAAGTAGACATTTTGTTAAAAACTTTCCTGTTATTTCTCAAGGGTTTGAAATTGAAATTGAAACGGAAATGACTATACATGCTCTTGATAATAATTTCGTTATTAAAGTGGTGCCTATTAATTATCGTGATCGACAGGAAGGAAGTTATTCAAAACTTAATACATTTTCAGACGGGTTTAAAGTACTTACTACTATTTTTAGAATGTTTAGGGACTATAAACCATTTATTTTCTTTACAACACTAAGCGTTATTATAGGATTTATATCAGTTGGTATTTCGATACCAATTATTATTGAGTTTATGGAAACCCATTTAGTCCCTCGCTTCCCTACATTGATTGTCGCAGGAGTATTGGGTGTAATTTCAATCTTATTATGGGTTTGTGGAATTATATTAGAAGTATTAGTCAAAAAAAATAAACAGATTTTTGAAATCCTTATGAATAAATAATAATATGCTAAACTTAGCCTAATGTATTAGTTCTTGAATAACTTAGAAAACGGTAACTTATGAATATTTGGAATAGATTAATAATTATTTCTAATATAGAATTAACGAAGCGCTTCACTTATACAATTATATATTTAGTTTGCTTCTATAAAATTCTATTAGCAATAATTGTTTGGGAGATGCCATTTAGTTGGGATAATTGGAGATATCTAGCAACAACTTATTCAATACTAGATGGAAATTTTGAAAATATTGCACTTTCAGGATTACCATTCAAATCTTTTTATTCTTTTCCTATTGGTTTATCACTAATAATAACACCTTTTAGTTACATAACTCCAAGTTTATACGATGCAGGAAAGTTAACAGTTTTAATTTTGAATCTGTGGTTGGTTTGGATTTCGTATTTACTTCATTTTAAAAATAAAATTATTACTTCTATAAATATTTCCATTTGGTTGCTACTAGTGTTATGTTAATTATGATATGACGTGTTATTAATGGATCTTTGTAGAAAAAACAATATGGTACTTTATACAATTAAACTTAGCCAAACCGA
>CAZNTR010000381.1:0-2280 GCA_964575925.1 uncultured Chitinophagales bacterium | reverse complement strand
GCTGACTATATCAGAAAACCAGTTGATGAAGTAGAACTAATAGCGAGAGTTAAAGCCAATTTGCATCTATCTGAACAGTATAGAAAAATCAAACTACTAAATGAATCTAAAGACACTTTGTTTTCGATAATCTCCCATGATTTAAGAGGTTCCATCGGTAGTATCGAAGGTTTCACCGATTTAATAAAAATGGATTATGAAAACTACAGTCAAGTGCAGATTCTTGAGTTTATAGACATCATTGGAAAACAAAGCAGAAGCATTTATGCCATTCTTGAAAACTTATTGCTTTGGGCAACTAACCAGAAAGAGAACGTTTCAATCAACCTTCAACAAGCACCTCTGTATAAGGCAATAGAAGAGAATCTTGAATTGTTGGAAGATTCTGCGAGTAAAAAACAAATCAGAATCATCAATTCGATTCCTAGAGATTTGCATGCTACATTTGATTTGAATATGATTTCAACGGTTTTCAGGAACTTGATTGCAAACGCCATCAAATTCACTTACGAAAACGGAATCATTACTATTAAGGCAGAAACTTCACCTGACGCCATAATTTGTTCTATTGAGGATAACGGAGTTGGTATTTCAACCAATAGAATTGAAAAAATATTTCAAAAAAACAGCTTTGAAACTACATCGGGAACTCAAGATGAATCGGGATCTGGTCTTGGATTAAAATTGTGTCAAGACTTTATAGAAAAGCATCAAGGTAAAATTTGGGTAGAAAGTGAAGTTGGTAAAGGTAGTTGCTTCAAGTTTAAAATACCACTTGTTAAGAATTGATATTATGTGTGAAAAAATAGTACCCACACTAGGTGTAGGTTGCACCTTCACTACCAAACCTTCTGGACAAGGAACAGGTTTGGGACTTTCCATGAGTTATGATATCAATAAAAACTCTCATCAAGGTGAACTTAACGTAGAAACCTTAGAGGGAAGTGGAACAACATTCACCATTAAACTACCGAGAACTACATGAAAATACTTATTGTAGACGATGAAACTGATGTTTAGCCATTGTTCGAACAGAGATTTAGAAAAGAATACGAAATAAACAAGTTGAATTAGTTTTTGCATTTTCGGGTGAAGATGCAATTAAGTATCTGGATGCTAATGATCATGAAGCTATATTAATTTTATCAGATATCAATATGCCTGGAATGAGTGGATTTCAGCTACTTGAAAAGGTGAAAGATAAATTTCGTAAGCCACCTCCAGTAGTAATGATGATAACGGCTTATGGTGACGAGGAAAATAAGAAACAAGCCGAATTTCTTGGTGCAGATGACTTCTTAACCAAACCCGTTGACTTTACCCTTTTAAAAAGTAAATTAAACATAGGAAACTAATGGCAAAAATTTTAGTAGTTGATGACGAAATTGATCTCCAAGATCTTATTACACAACGTTTTAGAAGAAAAATTCGCGATAAGGAATATGAATTTGTTTTTGCAATAAACGGAAATGATGCATTGGTCAAATTAGCGGAAAATCCAAATGTTGATATTGTGTTAAGTGATATTAACATGCCTGAAATGGATGGATTAACCTTGTTAGGCAAATTGGCAGAATCGAATCCTTTATTGAAATCAGTTATCGTTTCAGCGTACGGAGATATGGAAAATATTCGTATTGCAATGAATCGTGGCGCTTACGATTTTGTCACCAAGCCAATCAATTTTGATGATTTGACCATTACTATGGAAAAAACATTAAAGCATGCTCTTCACATAAAAGAAACGTTAAAAGCCGTTAAAGAAAACAACATTTTAAAAATGTATGTCGATGAAAATGTCCTACATTTTATGGGAAGCAAAGAGTTCGAAGAATCCTTAATGTCGAATGAAGAAATAGAAGCAAGTATTGTTTTTGTTGATATTTGTAGCTTTACTGCGCTTAGTGAAATGGCGCCTGCCGATAAAGTTGTTCGCCTCCTTAATGACTATTTCGATATTATAGTTAAAGAAATTATTGCAGAAGAAGGCTACATAGATAAATTTATTGGCGATGCGGTTATGGCTGTATTTAGAGGAAATGACTCCTTGAATAGAGCAGCAAAAGCATCTGTAAACATTCAGAAAAAGATGATAGAGTTACCAATAATTGAAGAGTTGAATTCTTTTAAACCCGAAGTTTCGATCGGAATAAATAAAGGTGAAATGATTTCTGGAAATATTGGCTCTGCTACACTTAAACGTTTAGTTTATACCGTAATCGGTGATGTAGTGAATACCGCTCAACGATTGCAAAGTAAAGCCGAACCAGGCCAAATTAT
>CAZNTR010000380.1:0-2285 GCA_964575925.1 uncultured Chitinophagales bacterium | reverse complement strand
CAGCGCATTCAATGCTTTTTCCATCCGACCGCGAAAATCAGGCACGAGCACTTCAATTTTGGTTTCAGGAGAGTAAGCACGTAGCGCCGCTATACAATCGGCAAAATGTCCCGCACCGCCGTCACGTAGATCATCTCGGTCTACTGAAGTAATCACGACATATTTTAAGCCCATTGATTTTACTGTTTCAGCTAAGTTTTTAGGCTCATTTGGGTCGAGTGGGTCTGGGCGACCATGCCCTACGTCGCAGAATGTACAGCGACGGGTACATTTGTCCCCCATGATCATAAACGTTGCTGTTCCATGACTAAAACACTCAGGTAAATTAGGGCAGGAGGCTTCTTCACATACCGTATATAGGCGTTTTTCGTGAATTTTTGCTTTTAGTTCATTGACCGCATTGTTTGCAGGAATTTTGACTCGTATCCATGGTGGTTTCGGTAGGCGCTCAGCAGTTTTTTCTATTTTAATCGGAATCCGTGCCATTTTATCGGCACCTAATTGTTTACTTCGAGGATCAACTTTGCTCATTATCCAACTCACTAGATATTTACATGTGTGTTAAGTATAGCGTAAAAACCATTTTGAATATAAGGTTATTCTTTATTTGATATTTGTTCAAGTATAGCCTCGATTAAGGGTTGAGAAACTTGTTCTATTGTAATGTCAGGGACCAGTTGACTCAATTGAGTGATCGCTAAATTAGCCATGCCACATGGGTTAATGCATGCGAATGGATCAGTATTCATTGCAATGTTAAACGCGAGCCCATGATAAGAGCAGCCACGACGAATGCGTAAACCTAGCGACGCTATTTTTGCATCTTCAACATAGACTCCGGGCGCGTCCGGGCGCGCGCGACTACTAATACCATAATCGGCTAAGCAGTTGATCACGGCAGATTCAATCGCTGTGACTAATTGGCGTACACCTAGTCCCCTACGTTTGATATCTAGCATGAAATAGACAATGAGCTGACCCGGGCCATGATAAGTAACTTGTCCACCCCGGTCGGTTTGAACCACTGGAATGTTCCCGGTATTAAAAATATGTTCTGGTTTTCCCGCTTGACCTTGGGTAAATACGGGCTCGTGTTGTAATAACCATATTTGATCTGCAGACTTTGAGTTACGTTGCTCAGTATAATTTTGCATGTCATGCCAGACAGGGAGATAAGGTTGTAAGCCTAAATTTTTCAAAAGAATGGGATATTGCTGGTTCAAAATTTATTACGACTATTGACGCTGTGATTTTGTAGGTTATCATAGTCTAGCTTTGATATAAAACTGCAAGAAATTGCTGACAGAGTATTTTGATACCAAATCTAATTATCCAAGGATGATTTATGTTTAAAAATTTTACACGTGTACTATTGATCGGCTTCATAAGTTTATTTTCAATATCGGGATTAACTCTCAGTGAGGGATTTTACTCTGGTTTAGAGCTCGGTTACTCAACTTCATCTTATAATGCTAATAATGTAACAGTCGATATTCCTACACTAGGTTTGAAAGATGTTCCGCTAAGCACGACTATGAATAGGTTAAACTCAGCGTTTGCCTCTACCGTGTCAACTGCGGCTACTGACACTAGTAACGATGGTGTGGGCGGTCGGCTTTATTTAGGGTATAAATTTTACAAAATATTATCATTTGAAGCTGGATATACGCGTTATGCTGACTCGGTTATTAAAAATGTATTTCAAATTTCAAGTGACGAATTTACTACATATGGCGTGAACCAGATTATTGGCACCAATACTCGAGTAGAGCAGCAATCGCTAGACTTAAGCGGTAAAGTTTTCGTTCCAATTTTAGACTTGTTTGAAGTTTATGGCATGGTTGGATTAGCATATGTAGATACTTTTTTACCTACTCAAACGGCGGTCACCAGGATTACTAATACTAATGGACTGGGCGGTCAAAGCTACAAGCTTCAAATAAACCGTAGTCATTTCAATAATTATGAGTTTATGTATGGATTCGGTGGGGGCTATAGCTTCGATGATAGATTTATCATGGGCATCACCTACCAACAAGTCCAACCTCAATCGAAGAGAATTGAAAAATCCTCGCTACTCGCTTTAGACTTCATTTTTAGCTTCGGATAGTGATTTTAGCTTCAATGTAAAAAAATTGTTCTTTATGCTGGAAATTTGTACAGTTGTGGATCATACTATGGGTTAATGTGTTAAGTATAAATTAATTAATCACAGTAATTCACAATACATTCAATGCAAATTTACAGGAGAATTAAGCATGTCTTATTGGTTTCAAAAAAGTGTT
>CAZNTR010000379.1:0-2289 GCA_964575925.1 uncultured Chitinophagales bacterium | reverse complement strand
TGAATCGAACACCGACTCTGTACCATTGTTTTCCTTTATAAAAAACATCTGCTGGAACAAACAGGGGATCTTCTGTATCATCTATTGCGCCAGCAGCTGGTGGAGGACCGCCACCTGCCCCTGTATTCGTACTCACTCCGAAAGTTCCAAATAAATTGGTCATATTTTCAGTCATCAATTGCCAACGATCTAAATTTATCACAATATCTAGACGTTTTACCTGTGTTGAGTCGAATACCTCATCATAAAATGGATCTTTAATTTTGTTATGCGTGTCTTCGGTCCAGTCATCTGGAGTAAAATCTGTATCGTTAAACTCTAAAACCGCACCAGAGGAAGGAACTAATATATCTTCCTGACAACCCAAACTGATAAATAGAAGTACATTAAGAACGATTAGATTTGAGGAGAGTCGTTTCATGCAGCTTTTTTAATTAAAATGAATATTTATAATTGATTCCGATAATGTGTGTTGATTTAGGATAATCGACATTCAGTTCTCGTTCAAGTCGGTAAAACAGACCTATTTTACCTTTTCCTTTAATTTTATAATCCGTTGCTGCGGTAATGCGAAAGGCGTCAAATCCTGTTTGATTTCCGCTAAGTTGGTTAAAAATCTCAGCGGATAAACTTGGGTCTATTTTCCATTTTTTTATGTTATAATCTAATGACGTTTTAAATCTCATTTTTTGCACAGCATCTTTTTCAACTGTTTCAGTGAACGAAAATTCTTGTCTATTTTGGTATCGGAGTCTATAACTCAATTCTAGATTTTCCAACTCATGTTTGTACGAAACATCAAACTGATACCGAAAATGTTCTCTTATACCCTGCTTTGCACCTTTATTATCATTTTCTCGATTATATCTTAAGCCAAGCGCAAGTTTAACTGAAGATGGTAATTTATAGGAAGTGGTAAACTCCGTAAAATAACTACCTATTTCTGTACTATTATTTTTTAATCGTAATTGTTCTTCCAATTCAAAAGACCATTGTTTATTCAACTCATATTCAACTTGAATGGAGCTCCATGTTTCCAAGTCGCTAACTTCAATTGTTTCCAAATTCTGAGCTTGAATTGCCCTTAAACTTAAAAAACAGAACAAACTTGGAATAATTAACTTCGGAAAAGAATTCATTTCTTTTCGATCATTAAATCTAATATCCATTGTAATAATAAATCGTTAAATGGACTGTATCTTTCAGGAAATCAATATTTCCTATTTTAATTTTATTGATTGTTAGACCTGTTCTACTTTCTAAATCTTCTTTTAAAAACTGATAATTTTGGGGTTTAATATTTTCAATTTTTTCATATACAATTTCTTTTCTTGCATTGTGTTTAAGTGCCCAAACTCGCTCAATGCTATACATGGCACCAACAACAATTGCATTTCCTGCAATAATTTCGGCATAGCTCATATTTTTGTTCGCAAGTGAGTTTATAACAGAGATGCCAATTACAACAAACAAATAGGTCATTTCTTTAATTTCCATTTGTTCGGTTCTGTACCGAATAATTCCAAAAATGGCAAATAAACCGAGTGCCATCCCGATATCTAATTCATACTTTTTAAGTGTAAAACAAAGAAAAAAAACGATTATACTGATCATATAATACGTAAAAACAAAATCTTTTCGTTCGGCGCTTTTGTAATACAATGATTTTATGATTAGTGTGAGAAAAAAGAGATTTACTCCAAAACGGAGCATCATTTTAAGGAAATCGTCATCGTATAAAGGGATATCTAAAAATTCCATGAATTTGGCGTTAATTTGTTTATTTTTAAAAGCTTTGATTTAAATGCGTTGTATTTGAGTTCGTTATGTAGGCTAAGCATACCAAGGCAATATTTACTGAATCCAAAAGGTTGAATTCCTTGCGATTTAAGCTCTTGTACAATTATTGAATTTCGATTAAAACGTTCCTGTTTCACTTCAATAATCACAAGCTTATTAAAGGATTTTGCAGATTCTTCGAAATTATAACTTAGGTTTAAATCGATGGTTACACGTTCTTTTTCAGTTTTACTTACCAAAGTGAAGCGATTAAAATGATTCCACAAAAATGGATATAATTGATAGGTTTTACCTGTTTTTTTAGTTACAAACTCTTTAGCATTTTTAGATAAATCAATATCAATTCGCTCAATGCGTAAACGTGATTTATTCGTTTTCCCTTTACTATCTTTTTGTTTTATTTCAAAATAAGTTAACTCAGATTCTACATAATATCGCATTCGTATTTTGGTACGATTTAATTTTCCATTATGATGATTATGATAAAAG
>CAZNTR010000378.1:1224-2301 GCA_964575925.1 uncultured Chitinophagales bacterium | reverse complement strand
TTGAGTTCATTTATTAATCCATCGGTTGGTTTGAGTTACTGGCCAGGAACTTCTCAATTGAATCAGTGGTCACAGATTTATGCCTATCATTTTATGTTACTTGCCGCAGAAAAAGGCTACACGATTCCTTCAGGATTAATGACAACGGCAGAGATTTCGATAAAACAAGAAATTTTTTCATGGCGTGATGTTAAGAATAGTTCAAATAACAAAACCCTTGCTTATGCTCTTTATGTGTTGGCAAAAGCTGGAAAACAAGAAGTCGGATTAATGAATAGACTTCGGGAATCAGAGACAATTGGCAATGTTGGAACCTGGTTATTAGCCGCTGCTTATGCGAAAATTGGTCAATCAAAAATTGCTGAAGAATTAGCTGGAAGAGTTAATTATGCAATAAAAGAAGATCCAAATAGCGATATTATTTTTGAAACGGGGAAACGTTCAAAAGCGATGGCTTTAACTATGATGATTGAGTCAGGATTAAGTGATGGAGATTTGACGAGTGCCATGGAATTGGTTGAATCCCTATCAAACTCAAGATTCTATTCTACTCAAGAAACAGCGTTTAGTCTCTTAGCTTTGTCTACGTATATCAATAAAAACAAAGCAAATACGCCGATTTATTTAAGCATTAATTTTGGTGCAGATTCAAGAGATATTCGTTCCGATGCTTTATTGATTGAAGATGAATGGAATGATAAATCGGTAAATGAAGAGGAATTGACCATTAAAAACAAAAGCGAAAAAGATGTGTTTATTCGAGTGATTCAAAAAGCTAAAAAGCCATCTTTAAGTGTATCTGCATCAAATAAAGGTCTCGAAATGAGCATTCGTTATTTGGATTTAGATGGAAAACCGATTTTGGAAAAGAGCTTAAAACCTGGTGAATCGTTTATTAAAGAAGTTGTGGTTACCAATAAAGCTGTTTCTGAGTTGAACTATCTAGCTTTGTCACAACCGATTCCTTCAGGCTGGGAAATTCTACCGAATAAAGTGAAAAATAATTTATTCAAAAAAGATGCAGATTCACCGGATTATCAAGATGTTCGTGATACGCATATTTATTCGTATTTCGGT
>CAZNTR010000378.1:0-1124 GCA_964575925.1 uncultured Chitinophagales bacterium | reverse complement strand
CAAATGACACTTGTTTTTTATCTTGTGTACAAGAAAAAAATCTTAAAACAAATACAGGTTTTTAGTGCTTAAAAAGAAAGAATCTAGAATACTTTATTCCTATTCATGAAAAAAGTAAAAAAAGCAATCAACTTTAGTGTTTTTGTTATTTTACTTTGGCTGATTGTTCTTTACAGTATGGTTCATTGGTCTGAGCCTTTGTTTTCAGATCCTTATTCAAAACTTTTATTAGACCGAAAAGGCTCCGTTCTTGCAGCTCAAGTTGCCTCAGATGAACAATGGAGATTTAATGGAAAACCAGAATCAGAGAAACTCAAAACGGCTGTATTAACGTTTGAAGACCGTTATTTTTATTATCATCCCGGAATAAATCCGTTTGCCATAATTCGTGCAGCTCTAGCAAATATCAAATCGGGAAAAATAGTTTCTGGAGGAAGCACAATAACCATGCAAGTTGTGCGACTCATGAGAAAAAATCAGAAACGAACATTTTGGGAAAAATGGGTCGAATTAAACTGGGCTATTGGCTTAGAATTGGTTTTTAGCAAAGACGAAATCTTAGAAATGTGGCTGAATCACGCTCCATTTGGCGGAAATATTGTCGGATTCGAAGCGGCGAGTCTTCGTTATTTCAGACATGGAAACAAAGAACTTTCTTGGTCGGAAGCGGCAACAATTGCAGTGCTTCCAAATGCGCCTTCGATTATGAATCCGGGAAAAAACAGAAAAGCTCTTCAAGAAAAAAGGAATCGATTACTTTCTTTATTGCATGATTCGCAAGAGCTTACAGATTCAGATTATGAATTATCTTTGTTGGAATCCATTCCCGAAAGTCCGGCCAAATTGCCAGAATCGAGTCTTCATCTTCTTCAACAAATTCCGCAAAATGAGCATAAAAGAGTTCAAACCATAAGTATTGATGGAACTTTACAAGATCAAGTTCAAGAATTAGTAAGTAAACGAGTTCAGCAATTAGCTGAAAATGCGATTCAAAATGCAGCGGTAATTGTGATTCATGTTCCAAGTATGCAAATTCGGGCTTATGCAGGAAATGTGAATTCAGGAAATGATGAACAAGCGCCATTTGTTGATATTGTAAAAGCGCACAGAAGTTCGGGAAGTAT
>CAZNTR010000377.1:0-2306 GCA_964575925.1 uncultured Chitinophagales bacterium | reverse complement strand
TTTTCTGTTCGATTCCTAGTTCTAAGGCTTTTAAGGTATCGGGAATTTTATCCGTAAATCGTTCAATATCGTAACGTGGTTTTTCAGCTCTTTTGTTTCCATAGCTTAGATAATAGTTTGCTGATTCTGTGAAGCGAGCTACTACTTCATGAATGTATCCTTTTACTTGTATCGAATCAATACTTAAGGCCTGATTATCCTGATTGTAAATGATGATTTTGAGATTTTTCAGTGTTGTACATTTGAATTTAATCTCGTTTTCTTCCATCGAATTCAGCGTTCCTGATATTAATTTGCTATAATTATACTTCCACCCTTTTTCTGTTTTTACGCTATCTGATAAAAACATTATTGTTATTGGTCGGTAGTAATTAACTTTGTCTGATATATTTATTTTTAGATGACTTACCGCAACAGATGTTGGCAATTCAAGTTTTATTTCTGTCTGTTTTACTTTTTTATTCTCAATTATCTCTTGTGTCTTAATCGTATAATTTCTGAACTCACCATCTTTTTTTTCAAATTGACTTAGATGAGCAAAATTTAAGTCTGGTTTTTCTTTGCTATCAATTCGAATTCGAAAGAAACGAAAACTTGAATTTGGAAACCTAAGCGTTGTGAATTGGAAATCAGTGAGATCATTTTTTATGGAAGTGATGCGATAATTTTCAGTTATGGTGAACCATTCTCTCTGATTTTGACTGCCTTCCAAAGTTACTAACCAATAAAAATTATCTTGTTCAAAATCCAACGTAATTTGATTAATAGATTCCTTTTTTGGGATTTCAAAAGTGAAAAAAGAACCTTTGTTATTATAAGAAGTGTTGAGCGTTTTGAAGCCAATTTCTTTGCTTGTACTTTTATCCGTTTTTACCCGAAGGATAAACGGCGCCTCTAAGGTGTCTTGATTAGCTGTTATCCCATAAATTCTCACATCAGCTAGATCATGTGAGGCTTTTCCAAATAGGTCGTTAGGCAAAATGATAGAATGCCATTGCTCGGAAATTCCTTTTATTTCTCGCTTGTAGTCATATTTTTCCATCTGTCCATAAGAATATGAATAGGTACTTAAAAACAGAATGAGCCAGATAGCTATTTTAACTCTCTTTTTCATCAGAAATTACCAGTTTGAATTTGTTATATAAGAATGAAATGATCAGCAATAATATTCCTAAGGATACAAAAACGATGGTTTTGGCAATCGTGTTAAGATGAGAAATATCATAAGAGAACAACTTTAATAGCATAATGGCTAATAAGGAAATGGCGCCAATTCTTAAATGTTTTTTCTTTTTCGAAATTCCTAAACTTATTAATATCAATGAATACAAGCCCCAGAAAATACTAATTCCCAATTTGTAGGATTCTTCAGAACGTGCAATATCCATCCAATTTATTAACTCGCTACTCAAAATCCACAAGATTGAAGTATACAACAACAAATCGAAGGCAATAGATAAATCCCACTTAATCATTTTCTCTCGAACATTGAGATGTATCGAATAGATGTTTAAAGCAAAGAATGCAAAAGAAACGTACCGTATTCCAATATTAAAAACGCCTCTTTCATAATAGTTCGCTAATGTTTGTTCCAAATAACTTTCACGAAGATCACTAAGAACATATAATCCTCCAATTAAAAAGGCCATAATTATATATAAACTTAAGCCAAGATTTATAATAGCCAATTCCTGGTTTCTTAACTTTTTGATATTTAAATACGAAAGAATTGAAACAAAAAACAGGGAATAATTGATCACCCAAATTGTTTTAAAACTTATAAAATCTTGATTATGATAGGTGGATGGATATTCAATCCCTTCCATATTTATTTTGAGTAAAGAATCGGCATACAATTGAACCCAATAATTTTCAATTTCTAAACGAAAAGCGTTATAAATACTGAAAATTAATATTGCAGGAATGGAATAAAAAATGACTTTGACAATATGTTTATCTGAAATAACAACAGAACTATACTTCTTATTTTGACTCAAGTAAGTAATAAATGCAAAAGCAGCAATAAACAAAAGTGATGTTAAAAAATGAACGTTAAATAAGGGAGTTATTCTTGATTCAGGGTTTTCTGGATAATAATGGTTATAAACAGTCAGCCAATCTTGAAAAATACTGTAGAAAGCCAAAGCCATTAATGGATACGAGAGTTTTTCATAAATATTAACCTCCTTTGTTCTACCAATCCAAAATAACAAAGCTGCCTCTCCTGCCCATAATAAAGTCACCCAATTTCCATCTAATTGAACAGGAATTGCAATAGTAATAAAAACTAAAACTAATCCTGAAAC
>CAZNTR010000376.1:0-2328 GCA_964575925.1 uncultured Chitinophagales bacterium | reverse complement strand
AAGTTTAGCTTCTAAAGCTGAACCAAATTTATGTGTATCCAATTGATACTCCTATTTATAATATTCGTTTAGTATTTTTTCAGAACGTATCCAAGTTTGAAGATATTCAATCCAATCTTCTTCGATGGAATTTCTAGTAAAATTTTTCAGACTCGAAATATCGGGAATTCGTGTATGAATTGCTTCAATTCTACCCGATTCTTTTTCGGCGTTTTGATAAATAATTGGGCTTGATGAATTTGCTATTTTTTTAATTAATTGTGCTAGTTCTGCAATCTCAATTTGCTCTGCGCTTCCAATATTTAGAACTTGAAAAGAATCTTTTTGTTCGAGAACAGAATCCATAATTGCTTGAATAGCTACAGAAACAGGGCAAAAGCTTCTGACTTCCGATCCAGTTCCTAAAATGGTAATTGGTTCATTAGTTAATGCTGAATGAACAAAACGAGGAATTACCATTCCAATTTCAGGATTTTGACGCGGCCCAAAAACGTTAAAAAATCGTCCAATTGTGATACTTGGTGTCTTTTCTGAATTTTCTTTTGAAAGATTTTTTAAATCAAAATTCTCAAGAAGGATTTCTAAACCACGTTTTAAATATCCATAACGATAACGATCGCCTTTATCAAGAAACCAATCCACATCTTTTGCTTGATTTTCAGAAAGTGGTTCTTTGGTTAAAGGATTGCCATAAACCTCAGAACTTGAAGCAAAAAATAAAGCGGCACCTTGTTGTAAAGCCCAATTAAATAGACGTTTTGATGCTTCATAATGACGTTTAAAATACTTGGCATCGGTTTGCATAACTATCGGAACGCCGACAGGGGAAGCTAAATGAAAAACGTAATCCGCTTTTATTTTTTGTAACCACAAAAAGAATTCATCAGAAGTGATGTCGAAATGAAAAAAGCGAAAGTTCTTAAGATGCATCAAGTGCTCAATATTTTCCGCTTTGCCTTGCCTTAAATTATCGACGATATAAATGGAATAACCGCGTTTAACCAATTCATCGCAAAGATGAGAGCCTATAAATCCTGCGCCGCCAGTAACAAGACAGGTTTTTGGTTTGTCTTTTTTAATTTCTTGTTGCTTTTCCAATGGTAGTTTAAAAGTGTTTCAATAATTATTAAAGGATGAGCTAAAACAAAAGTAGTTTCATGCAAAATAATTGATGTTTGACTTGTTTAAATTCTAAATTATGAGTCCAATCTTGAATGTTTATTTTCTTGGTTTTCATCTATTCAAAAGTGAGAATGGATTGTTTTTTACGGAAAATTACAATTAACCTGAGTTCAGTATAAGAAATAAATATAAAACAGGTAAAAATAAACTTCGTCATGCTGTGCTCTGACCCAGCATCTCTGCCGAATTTGGGAATAAATTAAAGATGACAAAACTAAGCAAAAGCTGGTTCTCCAACACGTATTCAAATTTTTGATTAAAATTATTGAACTAATCATTATCCCGAACTCAGGTATTTAGAAAAATATTCAATTATCATTTTGGTTCATTAAGTGAGATTAAACAATCACTCTTAGTTTAAAAAATCATAAAAAAAGGAAATCCGATTTGACGAATTTCCTTTGACATAAACTATTTTTTAATGAAATGGATGAGCGCTTAAAGGAAGTGCTGCAAATGGATGGTAATCGCCTTTTAATCCAACAGGACTTGTGTTTCTAATACCATGGACTATCTCAACAGCTGTTCTAGCATCTTCTAAACCATAACCGCCACCGCTTAAAATATCTTTATAGGTTTCAGTATGTAATTCAGTAAATCCTTCACTAAATTCCAATTCTTCGCCACCAATTTTGATAGAACGATAGGTTCTTTGACCTTTTGCTGCAACTTCAGCAGGAAGGGTGTCTGCGTTTATTGATAAGAACCAACGAACACGAGCGTGTTCAAATTCTAAATAGCCCGAAGCTCGGTCATGTGTGTGAACATGAACTTGTGAATCTTGAATATCGCCAAAAACCCAGTTCAACATATCAAAAAAGTGTACGCCAATATTGGTCGCAATTCCGCCAGATTTTGAAATATCGCCTTTCCAAGAGGCATAATACCAATTTCCACGAGAAGTGATGTAAGTTAAGTCAACATCGATTTTTTTGTCGCCTCTGCGAGCTTGCATTCGATCTCTGAAATCGATAATCGTTTTGTGCAAGCGAAGTTGAAGCACATTGTAGATTTTTTGGCCAGTTTCTTTTTCGATTTCAGCTAAAGCGTCTATGTTCCAAGGATTTAGAACGAGTGGTTTTTCGCAAATAGCATCAGCGCCAGCACGTAGGGCAAAACGGATATGTGCATCGTGCATGAAATTTG
>CAZNTR010000375.1:0-2329 GCA_964575925.1 uncultured Chitinophagales bacterium | reverse complement strand
ACATATTCACGTTCATGGGTTTCCTGAACAAAACTAAGCTCACAATATACAAATTTGTAAACATTACTTTATGCTAAGTAACTCCAACAAAATAAATTACTTTTCTAAGTTCTTGTTAATTCTAACTATATCAGGTTTTATTTTTTCGTGTTCTTCCTTGTCTGACAAAGAGAAACGAATTAAGAACATTGAGTCTATTCAAGGAATTTTGTTTGAAGATCCCAATTCTATGAAAGAGGGAAGCAAAAGAAATCTGGAAATGAACACCTTAAGAGACTACTACAAACAATTTGTTTCAGCCTACCCAACTGATACTCTTTCAGGTCTATATATTTATAATTTAGCTATGATGGAAGCGGATCATTACAAGCGATATGAAGAAAGTGTAAACTATCTTGAGCGATTTTATCGAGAATTTCCAAACCATAAAAATGCAGCTAAAGCATTATTTTTACAGGGTTTTACTTATGCTGAATATCTGAAAGATTTTAAGCGTGCCGAAGCTGTTTACAATAAATTTTTGCAAACCTATCCCGATCATGAAATGGTTGAATCCATAAAATTTGAGCTCCAAAACTTAGGGAAAACTCCTGAAGAACTTTTAAATAATCAAATACAAGCTAATGATTAATTCACTTGAATCGTTGTCTTTTCGTCCAATTTCAAAAAAAGAGCCCTACAAGATAATTTTTGTCTGTTTAGGAAATATCTGTAGAAGCCCAACTGCAGAAGGGATTTTTATTCATCTTTTAAGAAAGTACAAACTTCAAGATTATTTTGAAATCGATTCAGCGGGAACCTCTGCTTATCATGAAGGGGAGCGAGCTGACTCAAGAAGTAGAGCAACCGCCCAAAAACATAGTGTTGATTTGCCAAGCCGATCCAGGCGCTTTACTAACTTCGATACCAATTATTTCGATTTGATTATTGCAATGGATGAAGATAACCTGACGAATATTCAATCTATGATGCATTTTCCTGATCAACTTCAAAAAGTGTATTTAATGATGCAATTTGATTCAGAAAGCGGATTAAAAGCTGTTCCAGATCCCTATTATGGTGGTTCTAATGGGTTTGAAAATGTATTTGAAATGTTAGAAAAAGCGTGTGAATCACTTTTAAATTTTCTTAAGCCTCATATAAGCAAATAAATGTGTAATCGTTGACTTGAATCGAATAAATAAAGTATGAAAAATGCTCTTTTTTCGGCATTAGAGGGGAGATTTCAAGATACGATTACGTCTTATCGGGGAATTACAGGTGGAGATATCAATCAAGCTTTACACGTTACTTTTGAAAAGAATGGTAGTATTTTTGTAAAGTATAACGGTCGTGTACCTGCAGATTTGTTCGAAAAAGAAGCAATTGGTCTTAAGATGCTAAAAAGACATGCTATTGATTTGCGTATTCCAGAAGTTCTCGATTTCGGCGTTTTAGATGGTGGGCTAAGTTTTATAGTGTTAGATTTTATTGAGACTTCAGGAATGAAAAAACATCATTTTGAAAAATTGGGTCAGGGAATTGCTCAATTACATACTACCAAGTTTTCTCATTTTGGTGCAGATTATGATAATTATATTGGTTTGTTGCCTCAAAAAAATGCGTATCGATCATCTTTTGCTGACTTTTTTTGGGAAATGCGAATTTTACCTCAATTAGAATTGGCTATTAAAAAACACTATTTTACGCTGAATGATTTAGGCTCAATTGAACATGCTTCCAAACAATGGACTAATATTTTTCCTGAGGAAGAACCTGTTTTAATTCATGGTGATTTATGGTCGGGAAATATATTTACAGATACCAATGGAAATACTGGAATTTTTGATCCTGCTGTTTATTTTGGTCACAGAGAGATGGAAATTGCTTTTACTCATTTATTTAGTGGATTTGAGCCATCATTTTATCAAGCCTATGCTGAAATTCTTCCATTGAGCCCAGGATTTGAACAAAGAAAAAGATTGTATCAATTGTATCCGGTTTTAGTTCATGTTAATTTGTTTGGAGGAGCTTATGTGAGGCAGGCACAATCGCTTATTAAAGAATTCTCTTAGTGATTTAATTCTAGCGCTAGCGGACGCTCGTGCTAAAAAAGGTAAAAGCGGACGCTTTTGTTGTAGATACAGCACTAGCGGACGCTAGCGCTAGGACTAGTTAATCTAGCGCTAGCATCCGCTAGTGCTAAAAAAAAAATGAGCGTCCGATCATAACAACAAAAAAGGTAAAAGCGGACGCTAGCGAGGTCGAAAACCAAACAGAAATAATTAATGGAACATCAAATAAAGCGAAATTTGATTAAATTAGGTTTATGAAAAGAATTTATATCTCG
>CAZNTR010000374.1:0-2330 GCA_964575925.1 uncultured Chitinophagales bacterium | reverse complement strand
GCTATTACTTAATTCTACTTCACGATTTAGGCTATTTGGACACCACAAACTTAAACGAAAATCTGGAAGATGTTTCTCGCTTATTGGAAGGTCTAATCCAAAGTATAGAAAAATCAACAAAGTACGGCTAGAATTTCCCCCACCCAGACTCCCGACTCCTGACACCTATTTTAAAAAAATGAAACACATTCTTCTCATAATTCTACTTCTTTCCTGCACATCAGAAGCTAAAAAAGAAAAGCCCACAGAAATTCCTGAGACGGCAGACGTTCGGCCGAAGATTTTAATGAAAATTGTTGATTCTGAAGCTATTGATTTATTTATAGATACTGAAGGTATCGTTGAAAGTGCGGTTCAAGTAAAATTGGTTAGTCGCGAATCGGGTTATTTAGTTCAGCATAAATTGGTAGATGGAGAAGCTGTAAAAAAAGGGAATCTTTTGTGGGAACTTGATGACCGATCCTTGCAATTGCGTATTAAAGAAGCTGAAATTGCTGTACAAAAAGCAAAACGCGACATGTTAATTGAGCTCAATGCCCGAAAAAGTGCGAATCATAATCTAGATTCAAAACAAGAACAATTATTACGCATACAATTTGGAGTTGATGAAGCAGAAATTCGTCTTCTAGATTTACAGTTAAGCGCCAAATTCATGCGATTTTCAGCGCCATTTGATGGATTTTTGTCCATACCAGTAACAAGAAATCAAGGAGATTTTATTCAAGGTGGAACGGAATTGGGATTATTGGTGGATCCAAATCAAAACCGATTAAAACTATTTGTGCTTCAACAAGATGCTGCTTTAATAAAAATTGGGCAAATTGTATTTGATGATAAAGCCCAAGAAATCGGAAAAATTTCTGCGATTTCACCCATTGTGGACGAAAAAACACAGTCCGTAAGTGTTTGGGTTGCTTTAAATGCACAATCCGGTTTACGACACGGAGAGAGAAAACGAGCACGCATTGCTATCGAAAAAGTACAATCAACCATACGCGTTCCTCGCTCATCGGTGTTAGAACGAGATAATCGCCTCGTAATTTTTAAAAACAAACGAGGACAAGCACAATGGGTTTACGTAACGGTAAAAGGGCAAAACAAAGAATGGGCAGTCGTTGATGGAAAAGGCTTAGCAGTTGGTGATACGATTGCTTACGACAGACATTTTACATTAAGTCATTTGCAAAAAATCGATCCGATACTTGAATAATATTTCGAAGACGAGCTTGTGAATCTTTTCAAACGAAAATATACCTTTACGCTAATTTATACGCTTCTAGTTTTATTCGGCTGGCTGAGTTTTAGACAGCTTGCGGTGGAACAGTTGCCGAATACAGATTTGCCATCTGTAACGGTCTCGTATCGTTGGGGAAGAAGTTCGCCAGAAGTAATGGAGCAGGAAATAACTAGAAAAGTTGAGCAAATCGCATCACGATTACCTGGAATTCAAGATATTCGTTCAAGTTCACAAGAAGGAAGTGCTCGCGTAACAGTAACATTTCAAAAAAATATAAATATTAACTTAGTACAGTTAGAGTGGGCAGAACAACTTAAAGTCTTGGAAACCAGTTTGCCAACAGAAATCAGAAGAGGAGAAATGACACGCTCCGTTCCTGATGAAGTTAAAGGGCAGCAATCATTTATCACGTATTCTGTTTCTGGACCAATTAGTGGTTATGCCTTAAAAAATCTTGCTCAACAACAATTAGTTTTACCACTTTCGGGAATTACAGGACTTGCAAAAATTAATTTAAATGGAATTCAAGATCCGGTTTTACGATTCAGTTATTCGGCACAAGAATGGAATAATTTGGGCTTATCGATTGGGTCAGTTTTAAGTGAATTGAGTCAACAATTTGAATGGATTGGTGCAGGTGCTATTCGAATGAATGGAAACAGAATCACTTTGGTAAGTAAGCCGAAGTCATCGGAGCTCAGCGAGTTACGGAAATGGCCGATAAAAACTAGGGGAGACAAATGGTTCACTTTAGACGATCTCGCCCAAATTACGATTGAAGATTATCCGGCAACTTATTTAAGGAGAATCAACGGACAAACGGCATTAACGATAGATTTTGTAAAAGAATCAGGCGCTGATGCCTTAAATTTAGCCGAACTAATTCACTCAGCGGTTGCAGAAATTCAAAAAGATTTGCCAGAAGGCGTAATCCTCAGAAAAGAAAAAGATTCAACAGAAAAAATTCGTGATGAAATTAATGCCTTGGGCGAGCAGTCAATAAATAGCGTTCTTTTTGTCTTTATATTATTACTCCTCATTATTCGTGCAATAAAAGCACCGATTCTCATAGTTAGCAATATTCTATTTTCCT
>CAZNTR010000373.1:0-2354 GCA_964575925.1 uncultured Chitinophagales bacterium | reverse complement strand
TGCTGATTCATCATTATATAAATCGTCTGTTTTGTATAAAATTTCAACACTCTCCCCTTGTCCAGCAAAAACTTCTTCTGTGTATTCCCACAATAAATCAGAATCAGTTTTAAAATTTATGATTCCGCCATTCTTTAGAAATTTGCGATAAACGCCAAGAAAATAAGCCGATGTTAGTCTTCTTCTGTGCTTTTTGTCTTTAAAAAAGGGATCTGGAAATGTAATCCAAAGTTCATCAACTTCGCCTTCAGAAAAAAAATCAGGTAAAAATTGAATCGGAGCTCTCAAAAAAGAAGCATTTTCCATTCCACTTTGATTCACATCTCTCAAGCCGATATACATGCGTTCGGCTTTCACATCAACACCGACAAAGTTTTTTTCGGGATAACGTCTTGCCATATTAACTACATATTCACCATAACCACAGCCTAATTCAAGCACAATCGTTTGCTGTTTTTTGAATGCCCATTCATTCCAATTTTTCTTTGGTGCTGTGAGTAAGTCGTAATAATTTTCAAGAGTCTTAACTTCTTGATATCGCTGTAGTTTTTTTCGTCCCATACTGTGACTAGTGTTACAAATTTTGAGCGGCAAAAATACGTATATTATCGGGCTAAATTAAACTTAGACTGTTTTAATTGAACATAAGATTGAAATAATTGTTTTTTGATGTTTTTTTGACCTTAGCACTTCTTTAATGTCAAACAATTCGAAACTATTCATCCTAAAATCATTTCCTTTAAACAGTTCAGAAACGAATTACTAAATTAATTTTAAATCGATGTCTCTAAAAAACCTTTTATGGCTCGTAATGCTGATTTCAGCACTAGCCTGTTCCTCTCCTTCAACAGTAAAAATTAAAGGAACTGTTGAACTTGAAAATCCAGATAGACTTTCTTTCACTCGTTTAATCGTTTCAAAAAACAGAATTCCTGTAACTGATTTAAAATTAGTCAGACCCGATTTTACTTTAGAACTCGAAAAAAATAATCTTTATACCCTAACGCTTTCAGCTCCTGACCATGATATTTTAGAAACCTTACTTTGGGTTACGAACGAAGACGCTGATATCACTTTAAAATTGGGAAAAATTGTCCATAATGTAACAACTGATCCTTATGTGATTGGAAATTTTAATGGCTTTAATCCTCAGCAAGCTATGCCAATGGAACGAGTTACAGAAACAACATGGAAAATGGAGCTTCCGGTTACAAACGGAGAATTACAGTATCAATTAATGGGAGTTACCGAAGATCAACGTCCTGTTAACGGTTCAGAACAAGATACCTTCGAGTATTTTGGCGAGTCTCCTTATTTTATGTCTGTATTTTATTCTACTGATGAGAAAAAAGATGTCACTTTTAATGCGGATATCAGCCCAAGTGCATTTACCTCTGCTTTAACAAGTTCAAATGCTTCCATCCAAGCACGAGCTGAAACCTATTCTGTTATTTCAGCCAATAAAAAAGAATTAACCAAAGCATATATAAATCAATATATGACCCAATCTGAAACTCTAGAAATTGATTGGGATGTTTTAGTAAAACCGATTGAAGCACGTTGGGAAATGAGTACAACTAAGGAAGATAAAGCCGTAGTTCTTGCTGCATTTTTAGATATTTTTGCTAACGGTTATACTGGAGAAGCTCCAAAAGATATGAGTTCTGTAATTTTCGAATTAGGACCAATGCACGAATTCTGGAATCTAAATCAATTCTATGTGTATTCGGTAATGGAACTCTTACCTGAAAGTGAAAAAAACGTCGCTTTTTTAGAAGAAATGAGTTCCAAACACTTAAATCCTGACGTTCAAGAAGTTGCAACCTACGCTGGATTTATGGCTGCTGAAAAAGTCTCTGACGCAGATAAAAAACTCTATTTCTATAATAAATTGATGAACGAGTTTCCAAAATCTCAGTTTGTTGAATATGCAAAATATCAGTTTGACCCAAGTCAAAAAGTTGTTACAGGATCTCTAGCACCTCAATTTACAGTGACTTCCATTGATGGAAAAAACAGCTATTCTAATTCATCTTTTGAAGGAAAATACATCATGCTTGATTTCTGGGCGACTTGGTGCGGCCCATGTATTCAAGAAATGCCAGAATTACATGAAGCCTATAAAGAGTTCAAATCAGACAAATTTGACATTCTAAGTCTCTCATTTGATGACTCAGCAGATGATGTAAAAGGATTTAGAAAAGATCGTTTTAATATGCCTTGGATGCACACGTTTATCGAAGGTGGCTACGAAAATCCTCTAGCTGTTACTTATGAAGTGAATAGTATTCCAAAGCCAATTTTAATAGATCCAAGTGGTAAAATTGTAGCAATGGGTTTACAATTAAGAGGCG
>CAZNTR010000372.1:0-2368 GCA_964575925.1 uncultured Chitinophagales bacterium | reverse complement strand
CTTTACCAATTTTTGCTTTACCATCATATTCTCCAGCCAATTCTTCAACGATTGGTCCTATCATACGACATGGTCCGCACCACTCAGCCCAAAAGTCAACAAGTACGGGTTTATCAGAATTTACTACTTCATCAGCGAAATTAGTATCAGTAAAAGTTATTGGTTTAGCCATGTATATCTCCTTAGTTGGTTAATTAATTAAAATGGTTTAGGCGTATTTTATATTTATAAAGGTAAGAAGGCTTAGTGTAAAAAAACTAATCAATTAGTGATATTAAGATTATTGGTTTAACCTATTCTAAGATTTTATATTCTGTTTTTTCTATAAATACCAGATATAAACTAAATATAATAAATACTTTACAATGACTTATTTTAAGAAACTTGTTTTTCAGCCGAATTAAAGACTATGCCCACTCGTTTAAAGTGATCAATTAAATCTGGATTAAAAATAGAATCATAAATGGAGTAATCCATTATATAGGATAATAACTCAACTTTCTGACTTCGTTTACAAACAAACTTCACTTGTTCTTGCAAAAAAAAGGTCAACCCGTACACCAACATGGGTTCTCGGTCAACTCTATTTTTACGCCATAAGCACTTCTTTAGGGTAGGTTAAGTTCAAGGGTTGAGATGCTGGGTCGAAGCGAGAAGAAATAACGTACATAAAAAAAGATTAAAAGGTTTTTTATTTTTTATTGCAAATTTGAACCGTGAGTGCTTGCCGAAAAGTTATTTTTAGCAAACTATTCGTCGAATTCTTAGTATTTGGAAGGGAGCAAACCAATGGAATCGACTTTTTGGAGTGGACTCAACCGTAAAAAATCAATAAACTCTACAAAGGGTTTAAGTACAAAAGTTGAGTAACATTTCTAATAAATAAAAACAGATTGGGAGTATATCATTGGCGATTGTTTACAAATCATTATAAAAATTGAACAGTTTACACAAAAAAAGCCTTGCTACACGTGTAACAAGGCTTAAAAGTGTTTAGACTAAAGGATAGAATTACATCATATCCATTCCGCCCATGCCACCCATTCCGCCCATGCCACCAGGCATAGCAGGAGCAGCATTTTCTTCTTTTTTATCAACAATTACGGCTTCTGTGGTTAACAATAAACCTGCAATTGAAGCTGCATTTTCAAGAGCAATACGAGTTACTTTAGTTGGGTCAATAACACCAGCAACAACTAAATCTTCGTAAACTTCAGTTCTTGCATTATAACCGTAATTACCAGTACCTTCTAGAACTTTTTGAACTACAATAGAACCTTCCACACCTGCATTGAAAGAAATAGTTCTTAATGGAGCCTCAATCGCTTTACGAACGATATCGAAACCAACTCGTTCATCATCATTTTCAGCAGTTGAATTATTAAGAGCTTTAACAGCACGTAACAAAGCAACACCACCACCAGGAACAATACCTTCTTCAACAGCAGCACGCGTTGCATGTAATGCATCTTCAACTCTTGCTTTTTTCTCTTTCATTTCAACTTCAGATGCTGCACCAATATAAAGAACGGCAACACCGCCACTTAATTTAGCTAAACGCTCTTGTAATTTCTCTTTATCGTAATCAGATGTAGTTGTTTCAATCTGAGCACGAATTTGATTAATACGAGCTTTAATATCATCTTCTGTACCTTTTCCACCAACTACAATAGTGTTGTCTTTGTCGATGGTTACGGTATCAGCTTGACCCAAATAGTCTAAAGTAGCGTTTTCTAATTTATATCCGCGTTCTTCAGAAACGACTGTTCCACCTGTTAAAATAGCTAAGTCTTCTAACATGGCTTTACGGCGATCACCAAATCCAGGAGCTTTAACTGCTGCTATTTTTAAGGTACCACGTAATTTATTAACGACAAGTGTTGCAAGAGCTTCGCCTTCAACATCTTCAGCAATAATTAATAAAGGACGACCAGTTTGAACAACTTTTTCTAAAACTGGAAGTAAGTCTTTCATATTGCTTACTTTTTTGTCATAGATTAAGATGTATGGACTTTCTAATTCAGCTGTCATTTTTTCACTATTTGTAGTGAAATAAGGTGATAAATAACCACGATCGAACTGCATACCTTCAACAGTTTCAAGATAGGTTTCTGTACCTTTAGCTTCTTCAACAGTGATAACGCCATCTGTTGTGAATTGACCATTTTCACGACCAATGCTTTGGAAGGCTTCAGCAATTTTTTCACCAATGAACGTGTCACTATTTGCAGAAATAGTTGCAACTTGTTTTAATTTTTCAACGGAGTTACTAACTGGAATTGAAATTACTTTAAGTTCTTTAATAATAGCAGCAACTGCTTTATCAATACCACGTTTTAAATCCATTGGATTTGCGCCAGCAGTCACG
>CAZNTR010000371.1:0-2373 GCA_964575925.1 uncultured Chitinophagales bacterium | reverse complement strand
GGGTACTTTTTTATTTAATGAGTCCGTGCTATACTTTTTTAGAGTATCTTCAATGGCTTTTTTAAAATCTAAATCTAAAGATTCTTCCTCTTTTTTAGGCATCAATTTTTCAATTAAACTTCTATCTAAAATATATTTCCCATCAGATTTGTCAATGAAACTTTTTACTAATTGATGTACTTCTAAAAATCTATCGATGGATTTGCTGAACGCCCCAAAGGAACTTTCGAAACGTTTTACCAACAAACGTCGCATAAAGTCAAATAAGTTTTGTTGTTGTAGATATTGTCTATTTCCTTGTTCGTCTAATTTTTCTTCATCAACCATTTTTTCGTAACTAAATGGCTGGTAAATTGCGCCTTTAAACTCGCCGTTTTCTTTAAAATATTTGTTTAGAATGCTGTCATAAAATGTACTTTGTTCGGGTGTTAAATGATAAAATAATTCTACCGGGTCTTTTACTTTCGATAAATCTCCCACTTCTGCTTTATAGATGTAATCTTCTTCTAAATCCAGTCGGTTTCTACGGATTACTACTGATGAAATAATATTTTTGATTTGATTAGCTAACACTTTGGTTTCGTGTCGAACGATATTAATATCTACTGGTAATTCTTTTCCAAGTAATGTTCTATATAGTGTTTCTGCCTTTTGTCTTTTTTTAAATTTATTCGAATTCCAATTTTTAATAATATCCGAAAGTTGTTTGTATTTGTAATTAAATCCTCGAAACAATCCTTCTAAATTGTCATCAATCGTTATCCCTGATTTACCGGGAACAATAAATAATTTCAACAATGAAAATATATCCGCAGGAGCATTATTAAAAGGCGTAGCCGTTAATAAAATAACGGTTCTATCTCTACAAATAGTTAATAATGCTTCATAATCTGCCGTATCTTGGTTTCTGAAATAGTGTGCTTCATCGACAATTACTACTTCAATGCCTTTGGTTTGAATAGTGTCTGCTAAATCTTCTAATTTCCCCCGACTTTCTACTTCCCAATCGTATAACTTAAAATCGTTGATATAGCCCCACCAACCAGAACTATATGTTTTATCACCTATTAATCCCGGAGGACAAATAACCATGCCTCTTTTTCCTAAATTTTTAGCGATTAATGAAGCAATTACCGATTTTCCTAAACCAACTACATCGGCAATAATAACGCCGTTGTATTCCTCTATTATTGATAAGGCTTGGTTTACGGCATCGGTTTGATAATTGTATTTTTTATAGCCGATTTTCTCCAGTAGATTTTCTACTTCGGGTTTTATTTGTTCTTGTTGTTGTAAGTCTAAATAGGTTTTTAGGATTAAAACATAAGCCTCAAAAGGTGTAACTGATGCTGCTTGTGATTTGTGCTGAATGAATTGAATCAAAAATTCTTTTCTGCTTTCGATTTCTGAAATTAGAATAGCACTGTCCCATAATTCATCAAAATACGTTTCGGCATCTACAAAACCATAATCTTTTATCTCTACATTAAACTCTTCTTGACCTGATAAACCTGCCCGTGTTAAATTGCTACTTCCTGTAATGAACTGACCTGTCATTGCCTGAATGTTTGCCTGCTCTTCGTTTAATCGGAATAGGTACAACTTTGCGTGGTTTGGATTTTCGGTTTTACGAATGATTAATCTTTTTTCTATTAGCATTTGTAGAAAGAATTCTACTTGATTGTAGAACGCTTTGGTGTCCATTTCTTCATTGTTAATGGCATTTCCCATTGAAGTCATAAACTGATTGAATTGGTCATCTTGTGATAGCGCTTCTTCTTGACTGCCGTGTTCTACAATTTTATTTAGAATTTGATCTACCTGCAAACCAACCAATAATTTTAGTGTTAGGTTATTGTTCTTTTTAAGATTTTCAAAGAGTTCTTGCCAACCTGAAAAGTAAAAGAATCCTACTAAAAATTTAAGCTCATCACTAATGCTGATTAATGTATTTAACCTGCCTTTTAGCGATTTATGGGTTTTGTTATTGGTTATAAAATTGTTTGCCATTACTTTATATTTTTATGATAATTCTTTTTTAATTAAATCTTCTAGTTGGTTTTTTGGCAACAACAATTGATATTCTGCTACGCCAATGGGTTTATTTACATCTTGCAAAGCAATTTCTACATCTAAATGGTTTTTATCGGCACACAAAATAATTCCAATAGGTTGGTTTTCTTCTGGCTTTCGTTCAAATTTATCTAGCAATGTTAAGTAAAAATTCATTTTACCGATATATTCTGGTTGAAATTCGCCTATTTTTAGTTCAATTGCCACAAGCGATTTTAAATCACGATGAAAGAATAACATATCTACAAAATATTCTTTCTCATTATATTCTAAACGATATTGATTGCCTATAAACGAAAA
>CAZNTR010000370.1:0-2385 GCA_964575925.1 uncultured Chitinophagales bacterium | reverse complement strand
AGTTGGAGTTTGTTGATGAAACAGATGCCAACCAATCAACATTTATTGGCTTTGTGGATAGCATAATACCCGATTTATATGAAGAAGAAGAAAATGAGGTGATAGCAAACACAATGCAAAAAATTTACGAAAAAGAAATTGTTAAACCTGTTGAAATTGCGATACCCATTGAACCAACCGAAGTTCAGGAAGAATCCAAAAAAACAGAAGAAGATGATTTGCCTTTTTAAAAGAAAATTTGTGAGATATGACGACAACAAATAAAGTAATTGGTAGAGTTCTTTCTGTTGACAATTTTAGGGTTTTCATTAAAATTGATGAAGATTTGCATGGGGCATATAAAAGCGGTGTTCATGACATTTATGAGATTGCAAGGATTAATTCATATCTCATTATTCCTGTTGGTTCTGATAGGGTTGTAGCATTGATTACTCGTGTAACAATGAAAGAGGAAATCGAGTTTGATAAAAATACCACAAATATTACCCTGCCGACCTCTGCTCGCTATATTTCGGCGACAATGTTAGGCACTATTGCAAAGCAAAAAGATGCTGAGAAATTCATACAAGGTGTTTACAATTTTCCAACTTTAGATAATCCTGTTTGGTATGTGACTGAAAAGGACTTAAAACACATATTTGATGACAAACAAGATTTAGAAAAAATAAAATATGAAACAGACTTTTATCTTCCAGTCGGTATCTCTCCAGCATTTTCAAACTATAAAGTAAAAATTTGTCCTGACCAATTCTTTGTAAAACATTCAGCAATACTAGGGAATACAGGCTCTGGCAAGTCTTGTACATTTACTTCAATCATTCGAAATCTTTTTAAATATGACTATAATGGTTTGAAATTGCAAAATGCTCATTTTGTAATTTTTGACACTAATGGAGAATATAAAGATGCCTTTTTACCTGAAAAAACAGATGAATTTGATGTAAAAACAATTCAGGATTTGCAACAAATAAACGCATATTATTATGGTGGAGATGAAGAAGTAAAAGTTCCTTATTGGTTTATGAATTGGGAGGATTTTAAATCATTGCTTAACCCTAGTGAAGGTACTCAAGCCCCAATATTAAATAGGGCTATTGGTTTAGCCAAAAACAATAGTAATATTTCAACTAATAACGAAAATAATGAGCTAGATATTCTTGAAATAGAACATTTAAACTCCATTGTTGAGTATGCTAAATCAGGCTCAGATTGGTGGAAAGCAACAAATTTAAAAGATTCATTTAATTCAATAAAAGTCAAATTACCAACAAGTTTAAAAAGTATCAGTTTGGAAAAAAATTCGCAGGTTCCAACTGTTAATCAAATAAATGAAATTGATAATCTTATCAATAAAAATAGAAAACTGATTGAAGTCAAACAGATTATTAGCGAGAAAAATATTGATAGTCCAATTTGGTTTAAATATCAGGAATTGTGCACTAAATTTATCGATACTGCAATAGAGCAAGAGAATACTACCAATAACAAATTAAATGAATATATTTCTACTTTAAGACTTAGGATGAGAAGTTTTTTTAATGATAAAAGAATTTCCGTTCCTTTAATGCTTAACGACAATAATTCTGACAATAAAGAAATTCTTGCACAATTTATATCTTTCATACTTGGCGATTTTAATCGGTTAAACAAAACTTCATCAAATAATTTTATCCAAGAATATAACAAAATAAATCCTTCAAATATTCATGATAAATCCAATCAAATTACGATAATTGATGTTTCTCAATTGCCTTTTGAAGTTCTTGAAACAGTTACAGCTTTATTGGGTCGTCTTATTATCGAGTTTGTCTCTCATTTTACACCAGTAAATAGAGGTAAGTTCCCTATTGTAATAGTATTAGAAGAAGCTCAAAATTATATTGCTGAGAAAAAAGAATCCGTTGCAAAAACAGTTTTTGAACGCATTGCAAGAGAAGGAAGAAAATATGGCATTTCCTTAATTGTTTGTAGCCAAAGACCTTCAGAATTATCAAAAACAGTGCTTTCACAATGCAATTCTTTTGTAATTCACAGATTACAAAATCCAGAAGACCAAAAATATATCAGAGGCTTAATTTCTAGTGCAAATGCTGATATTTTAGACCAACTTCCTATTATTCCACAGCAACATGCAATTATAACAGGTGATTGTGTAAGAACTCCAATTCAAGTAAGAATTGATGATGTTTTTCCAACACCAAATAGTCATAATCCAAAGTTTATTGAACGATGGCTGACAGACCTAAAAATACCTTACGAAGATACTTGTAATCGGTGGTTGGGAAATTCAAAAACAGAAACTAAAAATGATGATGAAAATTAATTGCCAGCCCACAGTCGTAAGCACATTTGCAAGCCCACACGAGCCAACGCTCAAACCAAAGG
>CAZNTR010000369.1:0-2396 GCA_964575925.1 uncultured Chitinophagales bacterium | reverse complement strand
ATTTTGATTCCGCAAGACAATGATTCGCAATTCGGATATGCATAAAAGCAGGTAACATTGAAATTACTAAATCAGCTTTAGAAACCATTTGTCTTACTTTTTCCTCATTAGAGATGTCCATTTGAAACGTATGAACACGATTACTTAAACTACTATATCGTGATAAATTTGCTTCCTCTTTATCAGTTACATGGATTTCCCAATCATTTTCAAGAGCTTGTTTTTCAAGATATTTAATTAAATGTCCAGCTGATAAACCTGCGCCAAAGATTAAAATGTGTTTCATAAGTAAAATACGATGTCTAAATGTTCTGAGCCAAAGGTACTGCGAAAAGAATCAACTTAGAAAGGGAAAAGCGTTTTTTTGAATGATTTTAGCAGATTTTGTTTGAAACGAAGTGCGCAAATACAAAAAATATCGAATAATGAAAACTGAATAAAATAAGACCATAAAGCTAGAAGTTAGAAGTTAGAAGTTAGAAGTTAGAAGTTAGAAGTTAGAAGCTAGAAGCTAGAAGCTAGAAGCTAGAAGCTAGAAGCTAGAAGTTAGAAGTTGGAAGCTAGAAGTTGGAAGGTAAAAGCTAGAAGTGTAATTCGTAATTCATAATTCATAATTCATAATTCGTAATTCATAATTAAGTAACTCCCTATCACCTCTCAACATATTTCCGTTTTCATAAAATCAAACTTTAATTGAATGCCCGTCTCTTCTTTTCTTTCAGAATCAAGATTTGAAACAGCTATTCCTAACAAGCGAACTTTTCGATCTCCAGCTTGAGTTTGTTCTATTAATTGAACAGCTTGTTCGAGTAAAACTTCTTTTCTTGACGTGTAATAAGACAATGTAAACGCTCGTGTAATAGTTTCAAAATTATCATATCTGAGTTTCAATGAAATGGTTTTTCCTTTTACCGATTTCTTTTCCATTCTTTCAGAAACTGTCTGTGCAATTCCTTCCAATTCTGTTTTCAATAAAGTCCAATCGTTATAATCGGTAGAAAACGTGCGTTCGGCACCGAATGATTTTCGTACATGATTGGTATGAACACTGCGTTCATCAATACCTCGAACAATATGGTAATAATGAGAACCTACTTTTCCAAAATGTTTGATTAAATCGGCCTCGTGCCATTTTTTTAAATCTGACCCCTTTTCGATTCCCAATAAATTCATCTTTTCTTTCGTAACTCTACCAACTCCGTGAAACTTTCCGACAGGTAATGAATCTAAAAAATCTTCTGCCATTTCAGGAGTTATCAATGTCATTCCGTTTGGCTTATTCATATCGGAAGCGACTTTTGCAAGAAACTTATTGTATGAAATTCCGGCAGAAGCGGTTAATCCTGTGCGTTCAAAAATCTTTTCTCGTATCTCTTTAGCAATTAAAGTAGCTGATGGATTTTCCATTTTGTTTTCTGTAACATCAATGTAAGCTTCGTCTAAAGAAAGAGGTTCAACCAAATCGGAAAACTCATAAAAAATCTCTTGAATAAGTGTTGAGGCTTCTTTGTAGGCTTCAAATCTGGGTTTTACAAAAATTAATTTGGGATACAAACGTAATGCAACTGCCGAAGACATCGCTGACTTGATTCCATATTTTCTTGCTTCATAAGAGGCCGTTGCAATAACACCTCTACCGCTTGGATTTCCGCCCACAGCTATAGCTTTGCCACGTAACTCTTGGTTATCACGTTGCTCAACCGAAGCATAAAATGCATCCATATCAATATGAATAATCTTGCGAGTCATATATGTTCAATATATGTAAAAAATGCAAATTATCAGTGTTATGAAAATTATTTTTTAAAGTTATGAACGTACTCCGAAAAGTTATTTCTAGCAATATCTTCGTAGAATTTAAAAGGGTGTAACCAGTAAGAATCGACTTTTTGGAGTGGACTCAAGTTATGAGTTAAAAAATTCGAATAACTAAAGAATAGTAATTCTTTTAGAAGTCAGTTAAAAACAAGGAAAACTGCTTTTTAAGTAGAGTAAGATGGCTTTTCCTTTGAAATGAAAGTCCGTTTTATGTTAGGACTACGTAAAAAATTGATGAATAAATAAAAATAATTCAAAAATCTGACACGTTGCGTCATTTTCCTCTTGACATTGAATGACGCATTGCGTTATATTTATACAAGTTTAAATACAATCATTCATGGAAAAAAGATTAATAAAACGATACGCCAACAGAAAGCTTTACGACACAGAAACTAAATCGTATGTGTCATTAGACGATGTTGCTGAGTATATACGGCAAGAATCAGCTGTTGAAATTATTGATAATGAAACCGGCAAAGATTTAACCAATCAAGTGTTAGCGCAAATTATTTTTGAAGAAGGAAAAAAAGGAAATAACACAATTCCTTCTGATGTGCTACACGAAATAATTCGCT
>CAZNTR010000368.1:0-2397 GCA_964575925.1 uncultured Chitinophagales bacterium | reverse complement strand
CGCCTCTCACACCACCGTGCCCTTCGACTTCGCTCAGGGTAAACCAAGCGGGTCACGTATTCGGCGGTTCATGAACTTGACCTTGTTTTCTGATAGTAGTCTAGCATTGTTATATATCCTCTCGATTTTAATCGTGCTAAGGTTATGGTTTTGCTTAGAATTGGACTTTGGGCTATGCGCCGGCCACCTTTTCTTGTTCTACTCCATGCATAGGCGTGGTTGTGCTCAACACCTAAGCGCATTAGGTTTTTCCGTTTGCGTTCAGGTTTCTTCCAAAATCTGTTTCGCACCCATTCGCCCAATTTCTTCAATTTTCAGTGTAAGGATGCTAGTTTGAAGGTTTTCGTCCAGCCTCGTATGAGCCAATTCAGACGTTTTATCCGCTCATCAAAACTCATGGGGATAGTTTTACGGGTCAGCGCTTTAAGCTGTGCTTTGAGCTTTTCCCATTTGCCTTTACTTACCACGAGTTGATAGTTGCCTCGCTCTCCTTTCGTGTAACTTGATACAAATGTGTAACCAAGTAGTTCGAATTGGAGTGGGCGGCGGATGCCACTTTTGGCTCGGTTTATGGGCAGACGCAGGCGGTCTTTCAAAAATAGAAAGATGCCGTTGCCAACCCTTCGAGCGGCTTTCTCACTTCTCACATAGATACTAAAATCGTCGGCGTATCGCAGCCAGCGATGTCCTCTTTTCTGCAATTCTTTATCCAATTCATGGAGTAGAATAGTAGATTATAGTGGACTTAAAGGGGAGCCTTGTGGCATACCTTTTCGCTGTTCACATTTTCCAATCCTCGCACATTGGTGTATTTTTCTTTAATCTTCCTCACCTTTTTTAGCTTTTCATTGGCATCCAATTCGGTTAAATACTCCACCGTTTTTGTCTCGATATAAGCCAAATGACGCTCAATTTTCTTCAGATTATAGTTGTTTTTCTTGTAATTACCTTTCCACCAATAAGATCCAAATCCTGTAAAAACAGTACACACGAAGTGAACACTTTCTTCAAGGCAGCCGGATTCACTTTGCGGAAATCTGCAATACTGTGCTAATTTGGCCTGAGATTCCCCAAAAGCCAATGCACCTCAACGTTTCGATGACATTCTTATTCTAAACCGCAAGACGAACGAATCCCATTAAAAAACCCATACAAATACAATTTAAGGAAAACCGAAGACTCAAACGCAGGACGACCTTCCACTGAATCTTGAGCAAGAACAAAATCAAGCGCAGCCAAATCAAGCGAATCCACATAAGCATCTAATAAACGAACGATATTCTCCGAATCCACAAAATCTTTGAGACAAAAGAAACTTATTTTATGATAATTATTAGCAGAAATAAGTAACATAAGTAAAGTAGAATTAATTACTTAAATATTCTAAAATAAACCAGTCTAAACTCTTGTTAATTTAGGATTAATTGGTATTTTAGTGAGTGAGTTTTTTCATAGACTACCGTTGTATGACATATTTCTATAACTTCCCCGATAATATAAATTAAGAATTAGTTTCATTATAACGAAACTATTATTACTTTTGCTTTGTAGATGAAAATAATCGATGGATAAACTTTTTGAAATAATATTTTTAGATGAAGCATTTGAATTCTTGAAAGGTTTAAATAAGAAGCATTACGAAAAAATACTTTACAATATTCGTAAATCACTAACCGAACACGACCCTGAATTATTCAAAAAACTTAATAATGAAATTTGGGAATTCAGAACTTTGTACCAAGGACATCAATATAGACTGCTTGCTTTTTGGGACAAAACATCTACGACTGAAACTTTTGTTATTTCAACGCACGGATTTATAAAAAAAAGAAGTAAAGTGCATGACAATGAAATTCAAAAAGCCATTGGACAACGAACAAAATATTTTGAAGAGAAACAATTAAAAAATAAAAAAAAATGAGAACATACACATTAGACCAAGTACAAGACGAGCTTATTGGTAAGTTAGGAACAGCTGAAAGAGACCTTTTTGAGTATGAACTTCAAATGGACTTAATTGGAAAAGCAATCAAACAAACTAGACATGAACGCAATTTGACACAGGAACAACTAGGGAAACTTATTGGTGTTCAAAAAGCTCAAATTTCGCGCATTGAAAACAACGCAAGTAATGTAACAATGGATACTTTATTGAGGGTTTTTACTGCTTTAAAAGCAAAAGTAAAGCTACAAGTTCAATTGGCGAACATAAATATAAACATTGGTCAATAATAAGGCACTTAACAGCACCTACTCAAAAGTGGCGATTTAGTGGTTAAATCAAGCTTTGTGCTTCTATCAAAGTTTAGTGCTTCGAAATCGCCAACTTCTTGTAGCTGCAAAACGGCAGGTTGTGAAAAAACTCACAATTGCTCAATTTCTTGCTTCCTAATCGCT
>CAZNTR010000367.1:0-2404 GCA_964575925.1 uncultured Chitinophagales bacterium | reverse complement strand
ATTTTACGCAACAATCACTTTTTCTTTGCATAGATTGGTTCTTAGGCTGAGATGCAGGGTCGTAGCCCAGCATAACCAAATAACAGATATGAATTAAGCTCATTATGATGTGAATAAGCTCTTGTTTTCATTAATTTTGCTACATAAAACCGTTAACAAAATAATTCACTTTAGAATATGTCAAAGTCAGAATTTGAGATTCTTAAGGGTGTTAGCGGTTATTTTTTCAGTTTAACCGAATTTTTCTCAATCTATTATAAAGCGCCAGTGGACGCTGGCGCTAGAATTTGGAAAGCACCAGCGGACGCTGTCGCTATGATTTGGAAAATAATTCATCTAAAACACTAAATTTGGTTGAAAGCGAGGACGCTTTCTCTTTTTTTTATAAAGCACCAGCGGACGCTGGCGCTAGGATTTTTTTTTAAATCATGCCTATTCACGAATAGCAATCTTATATGCTGGATTATGGGCTGAAAAATACCCATATCCATTTTCTACATTGCTTGGGAAATTTATGGGTTCGTTGAAGATCCCGCCTCCGCCATTTTCGTTACGTTTTCTTGCGTCTAGGAAGCGGAAATAGCCTTCTTCTATGTGAGATAAAACGGCAATTAGCGTATCGTTAGAAGGATTTTTTTCGATGGTGTAGCTTCGTATTAAAATGGTGGAATCTATCCCAATATCAGAAAAAATGGATTCAATTTGTACTAAACTATCTGACTGAACGAGTAATGAATCGTTGTTGTTTAAAATGTTCAAGAAAGATGAACTTCTGTAAATATGTACTACAAAATAATTGATTTGTGTGGTAACAGGATCAGTTAGATAGACTTTTAGGGTATCAAGTAAGATGTTTTCTTTTACGGAGCGAAACTGAACAGAATCGATGGCTACTGATGACATTATTTTCGTTCTTGCTTTTATCTGTTGTGTACTTACAGAATCATAAACGGAAATTTCTAGAGAATCACCGAGTGTATATGCACTAAAATCTGCGAAATAAAATCCTGGAACATCTTCAAATTTTTCTCCTAAAATTGTATTTCCATTGCTCTTAAATTGAATAGTTCCTCGCGATACAAATAATGCATCTATCGGATTTTCTTGAATTTGTGCTAATGACGTTCCCGAAAGTGCTGAGAAACTTTTGCTCACACTTACTAAAATGCCTTCATCGCCAATCAATAAACTGGAAAGGCTCATTTTTTCCTCGGCAGGTTCTACTTCCAAAGGAACTTCAATCAATTCACATTGATAAAAAAGAAAGATGAGTATTAAAAATCGTGTTAGTTTCATTTGCTCGAATAGCTAAAATTGTACGAAATTGACGGTATAAAGCCGAATAAGCCATGTTGTTGATAAGCAAGTGCATTTCCGTTTTGCCCAATGCTGACTCGAAATGGCGAAGCTACATTATAAAAGTTATAGATACTGAAACTCCATTCACCTTGTCCCCAAGAACTTGCTTTTCCTTTAATTATCAAATTGATATCTAAACGATGACTTGGCGCTAAGGTAACTCCGTTTTTTGAACTATAAATCGGAACTAGATCAATTCCCGTTAGGGAAGGATTAGGCATTAAATATTGACCCGTTTGAGCCGTGATTTTTGTGCCCGACATGTACACCCACGTATAAGAAGTAATTACGTTAGGTGCTAATTCAATCATTGCGACAGCTGAAAAATTATGTCTTCTATCGTATCGATCAGGAAAACGATTTCCATTATTTAATTCTGGGAAATAACGATCGGTTTTAGCTAAAGTATAACTCAGCCAACCACTTACTATTCCTTCATGTTTTCGAAGAAAAAACTCAATGCCTTCCGATTTTCCTGAACCCGAGAGCAACTCTTTTTCAAAATTATCATTAAAAATTAAACTCGCGCCTTCTTTGTAATCGATCAAATCGTTCATGGTTTTTGAAAACACTTCTATGCTCCAACTGTAATTACTTTTAGGAGACGCGCCAAAATATCCCAATGAAAGTTGATTTGCCGTTTGCGGTTTTACGTTTTCGGTTACGGGATACCATAAATCGGTCGGCAAGACAAAAGATCCGGAAGAAACACGGTGCATATATTGGCGCATGGTACTGAAACCGATTTTCAAGGAATGATTATTTGAAAGCAAATATCGTGCAGAAAAACGAGGTTCTAAGCCGTAATAATGCGTATTTACAAAAGCTCCAGAAAAACGTACTCCATAATTCAGCTTGATTAAGGAACCCAAATTCCATTCATGAGAAGTGTGGAAATGATATTCATCTGATTGCAATTGAGGTCCGGCTTTTGATGCAATAAATTCATTAATTTCGCCACTCGTATTTAACACATTCGGCTGAAATTGGTGCTTCACTAATCCCAAACCAAAATACACACGGTGATTTGTTATAGGAAACCATT
>CAZNTR010000366.1:0-2408 GCA_964575925.1 uncultured Chitinophagales bacterium | reverse complement strand
GATTAGGAAGCAAGAAATTGAGCAATTGTGAGTTTTTTCACAACCTGACGTTTTGTGGCTTTGCGTAGTGGCGGATTTTATGTACAACTGTTGATACGAAGCACCAAAGTTCAAATTTAGTGAAAAGTTTCATACGAAGCACTTCGCCCGCCATTACGCAAAACCACTGTTATAGGCTGGCCAATTTTCCTGTCCATTATTTGGCCGGGATGTTTTAAATTAGTAAGTTTGTTGTTGAATAATTTAATTTCCAAGGTATGAAAGTTGTGTCATTTTTTGCAGGTGCTGGTGGTCTAGATTTGGGCTTTGAGAAGGCTGGATTTGATGTCGTTTGGGCAAATGAATACGATAAAGAAATTTGGGCAACGTATGAGAAGAACCATAAAAACACAATTTTAGACAGAAGGAGTATTGTCGATATTCCGTCAAGTGAAGTTCCTGATTGTGATGGAATTATTGGCGGTCCGCCTTGTCAAAGTTGGTCGGAAGCTGGTTCTAAAAGAGGTATAGCTGATAAACGAGGCCAGCTTTTTTATGAGTTTATGAGGATACTTGCTGATAAAAAACCTAAATTTTTCTTGGCTGAAAATGTGTCTGGAATGTTATTGCCTGCTCATAAGGAAGCATTAGCAAACATTAAACAAATGTTTACCGATATTGGTTATGATTTGTCTTTCCAACTATTAAATGTTTCTGATTATGGTGTTCCGCAAGATAGAAAGCGAGTTTTCTTTATTGGTTACCGTAAAGATTTGGGATTGAAATTTACATTCCCAAAACCTACAACTCTTGAAAATAAAATAACACTCGAAAAAGCAATTTTTGATTTAAAAGAAAGCGTTTTACCTGCTAAAGAGGGAAATTACACCAATGGAAAAGATTGCAAAGTTTTAAACCACGAATATATGATTGGTGGTTTTTCGTCAATGTTTATGTCAAGAAATCGAGTTCGTTCTTGGGATGAAGTTTCGTTCACTATTCAAGCTGGTGGTCGTCACGCACCGATACACCCACAAGCTCCAAAAATGAAATTTATTGAGCAAAATCTTCGTGAGTTTGTGAAGGGTAGTGAACATCTGTATCGTAGATTAAGCGTTCGAGAATGTGCAAGAATTCAAACTTTCCCAGATACTTTTTCTTTTGAATATAGTAGTGTTGTTGCTGGCTATAAAATGATTGGTAATGCTGTTCCTGTAAGAATGGGAAAGGTTTTGGCTGAAAAAATTTATGCTGATTTAGAAAATTTGAAAATCAATAAAGCGACAGCCAAAATTATTTCTACTGAATACAATGGAAATGTTGTTATTGAAAAATTAAATGAAATTGTAAATAGAGTAACAGTATAATGGCGAAAATAGCAACCCAAACCATAAACGGAAAAGCATTTGAATATGCTTTACTAAACGAATTTTTAGAGCGTTTAAAAGTTCTTACTTCTGTTTCAGTCATTGAAAACGAACCTTATAAAACTGCCTTGAAATGCTTCGTTAGTTTTGACGAAAAGGAACAAAGTCATTATAAATTGGTAGCAAGTTTTGCAGTAAATTTTTTACTTGATATTGAACCTCGTTTAGCAAACGGAATTAGTGATAAAGATGTTTTGCAACTCGAAATCGTAGCTGACAAAGCTGGTCAAACTGGTGATGTTCGTGATGTTTTGGCAATTAGGTCATTACAAAAATGGGAGATAGGGATTTCGGCAAAAAATAATCATAGAGCAGTAAAACATTCTCGTTT
Organism: uncultured Chitinophagales bacterium; assembly: GCA_964575925.1. Taxonomy (GTDB): domain Bacteria; phylum Bacteroidota; class Rhodothermia; order Balneolales; family M1805; genus M1805. Next base: position 671 of record CAZNTR010000366.1, on the reverse strand, counting down.
GTCAAACGATATTGACTTTGGTCAAAAGTGGTTAGGTTTCCCTTGTTCTGTTGAATATTTCCAAGAAATAAAACCCGTTTTTGATAATTTAGCAAAGTTGAGAACAGCAAGCAAGGCAACCCAAAAATGGGATACGTTGGGCGATTATCATACTTCTGTTTATGTTCCTGTTTTGGACGCTTTTAAGAAAGAGTTACTATGTTTAGACAAAGAAAATCCTGGGATTGTAGCCGAAAATTTGATTAAATACTTAATTGGAAATCAAGATTTTTATAAAGTAATAAAAGGTAAAAACAAGGTTGAAATTCAAGCGTACAATTTACACGGAACTCTGAATTTGCCGTTTGAGAACATAAAACCAAAGGCAAAAATTCAAAGATTAAAGTTGCCAAATAGATTAATAGAAGTTGTTTACCAAGACAATTCTAAAACAACAATTTTAGTTACATTAAGTGAAGGTTGGCAAATTTCGTTTCGCATTCATAACGCAAGTTCAAGAATTGAGCCGTCCTTAAAATTCGACATTAATTTGGTGTCAGCTCCGCACTCACTTTTTTCAAATCAGTTGTTTATTGGATAATTTCGGTCGTTAGTGCGCTGGTCGATGGCTTGCCACTAACGTCAGTCTGTGAAAAAACTCACTCAATAAAATACCAATTAATCCTAAATTA
>CAZNTR010000365.1:0-2451 GCA_964575925.1 uncultured Chitinophagales bacterium | reverse complement strand
TTTAAATTTATCTTTTCATCTAATCCTAAATCTTTAATTCTTTTTCTCAATGCATCTGTCTCCTCTTTTAATTCTGGGATTTTATGATCATGAGTTTCTACTAGTATAAGCTTTATAGAATCCATCATTTTCGAATCAATTAGATGATTTATTACTTTACATTCAACTCCTTCAATATCCATTTTAATTAAATCAATTGGCTTATCTAACTCGCTAATAAAGGCAACCAAATCGATAGTTTCTACATTTATTTTTTTCTCTTTTAGAACATTATTTTTGAAATCTAACATTGATGAACCGACCGACCAGACAATTTCATCATCATCACTATTTTCATGAAAATAAAGTGGCAAAGTTGTTTCTTTATCTAATACTGCTTTATTGATACAAGTAACTCTTTGGAAGTCTTTAAAACGTTCTTTTAATTTTTCAAATGCAAATGGATTAGGCTCAAAGGCATAAACAGTTGCTCCAGAATCTGCCATTTCTTTAGTGATTTTACCGACATTTGCGCCTAAGTCTAACGCAATTGTATCTGAATTTAAACTATAGTTTGACAAAGATGAAATATAACTGGCTTGAATTTTTGGAGCTTTTTTTTTCGAGAATATTTTATTTACTAATTCTTTTATTTTTAGCATTTACAGTCCTAGATGTCTTTTTATTTTTTTTAAAACGTTTAAAATTTAATTATTTATACATTAATGGATTCTTTTATTGTAAGTATTTAGATATCATTTTAATATTTTTCTTACTGTCAAACTTTTCTTGGGAAATTTTAAATCCTTGCAATCCAAAGTTCAAACAAAGATCATCACGACTAATTAACTCATTTATAGATGTCGTTAACTGAGTCAAATTCTTTTTATTCATTATAAATCCATTTTTTCCATTTTCAATTTGATTGGAAACACCAAGTTCATCAAAGGCTATTATCGGTTTATTTAATAACCATGCTTCAAAAACCGGCCTCGGAAAGTGTGGCATTGTACCACCGAAATATAAAATATCACAGGCATTTATATAATTTACAATATCTATCTTAGATCCAATAAAATGTACTCTACTTTTGTTTTTGATTTTTTGATAAGCCATTCTACACCTATTTTCATAATCAATTTTCAAATACGGAACTAAATGAAGAGAATATAAAATTGATTCCATTTTAAGTTTAACTTTATGGAAACGTGAAACTGATTGATCTGGTTTCTGCAACTCAGGACCGGCAATTATGACATGTACAAACTCTGGTAATTGATTAGTCGCAAGCAATAATTCATAAAGTCCTTTCCGAAAAGATGAGCCACCCAAAGTAATTATTTTCTTTATGTCTTTATCAATTTTTAACTCAGCATTAATCTCATCTTTTGAACGATTTGGTTTAAAAGTATCGAAATCAACAAAATTATATACTACCGAAACATTATCACTATGTGATCCCCCAATACTATGAGCTTCAATTTCACTTATACAAAATACCCTATAAGCAATAGACCGTAACCATTTCCCTACAATAATTCTACGAAGATTCAACATACCCCCACCAAAAACTTCTCTTATATGCCAAAGTATTGGGATATTTAATCGTTTTGCAGCAATTGCAGGAACAAATAAACAGCCTGAGTTTAAATGAACAAAGTCAGGGTTTTCAGTTTGAATCAACTGTTGAAAATCATTTATACGCCCTCTGATATATCTGAATTCCCCTAATAGATTTCTAAGAACTTTTATTTGAAATAGTTTTGTCCATCCAATCATCACTTTCCCAGTTTCTTTTAATGGATTTGGCATAAGTACAGATTCCACATGGCATCGATCTTCAAAATAATTACACATGGCTTTGTTCATGCACCAAATAATCATTTCAAACTCTGGCATTTCTTTTTTCAATGCAATTATTGTATTTGCCAGACTCGTTGGTGCACCACCAGGTACTTCACCATGATGTATAAAAAGAATTTTCTTCAATTTACTATTTTTTGAATTTATTTTTCAAGCTGTTAAAGTTTAACTAATTAAATCAAGGAGTCAAGCAAAAATGTAGTTAAGAATTTCAGATTTCCTCGATTCGAAAAAATAGTCGTTCAATTTAGAGTTTGCTTCATCAAATTAGAATTTATAAGATTCATTCGGTTGCTTTATCCCACTTTGAAGTCATGTTCTAACGTATCTAAAGTATTTGAGATAATTTTCTGAATCTAAAAGTTTTATTTGAATTGATTTTTTTCAAAGTATTAACAGAACTTATTATCAACTAACAAGAGATATCTAATTTTTATCATTCTTATTCTATAAAATTGGCTCAACTAACTTTAATTCATCTTGTAATTCTAAGATTTCAGATAACATGTAAAATCCCCAATAAAACATGGCTGTACCATGATAATCAGGTTCCGGTTTCCCATGAGCTACTTTGAAAGAATAATAAATAGTTGAGCTTTTATTTTCATT
>CAZNTR010000364.1:0-2462 GCA_964575925.1 uncultured Chitinophagales bacterium | reverse complement strand
CTTATGCTCTCATACGTCTTCGTAATTTGAGAAAATAATTGTTTTAGCTTTCTCTAAAATGTTTTTTTCAGTATAATAATCGATGATTATTTGATTTTTTAATCGTTTCAGAGAAGTAAGCAAAACGTTAAGACTTATTTTGTCTTTTCTATTTAATTGGGCACTTGAAGTTTTTCAAGTGTTCTTTTTTTTATGCTTATTTGTGAAATTATTTCGAATCTGTTAGTTGAGACTACTCCGAAACGTAGTTTTCTGCAAAATTTTTGGCGATTTCAATCTATATGAATTGCTGAAAACGGGAAAAACAGGCTTTATGGAGTGGAATCTTATATAAAAATCTCGACAACCTGAGGGTTTGAAATTTCATAGTCCTATTTTTTTGCTGATGGATTTTGGAATAGTTGAACTAGCGCCCAATGAGGCTAAGTCTCTTTTTTTGCTTTTTAGCACGAGACTTTAGTCTCGCGCTAGATTTGCGATATTTTGCTAAATTTTTGCTTTTTTAGAATGTAAAACCTGTTTTTTTTAGTAAATCTTCTATCATTTCTTCTGCGGTTTCTCTTTTTCTTATTTGTTGATATGTTCCGTCTTTTTCTATCAGAATTTCAGCGGGGAAGGCTCTTCTGTTGTAGGGCGAAGCCATTGTCATTCCGTAAGCGCCTGTATCTCTGAATGCAATTAAATCATTCTCTTTTGTTACTGCTAGCTCTCGGTCAGATGCGAAAATATCTCCACTTTCACAAATATTTCCTGCGATTTCATACAGTGCTTTTTCTTTTGAGTCAAACCGTGTTACGTTTTCAATATGATGATAGGCTTCGTACATAACGGGGCGAACTAGATGATTAAAGCCTGTGTCTGTTCCTAAATACGTTTTATTGCCTTGATCTTTAACGGTGTTTACTTGTGCTAATAAAACTCCAGCATTCCCAATAATAAATCGACCAGGTTCAAACATAAATTTAACATCAGGATGATGCGCTAAAAATTTCTTGAGCATAGGGCTTGTAATAGCTTCAAACTCTTCTAAATTAAATGAATTTTCATCTAGTTTATAAGGAATTGGCAAGCCCCCTCCAAAATTGACTGATTTTAAATCGGGTACTAACAAAGCTAATTCTAGCATTTTTTCTATTGCATTCAATAAATTTTGGGGTTGTTTTATTCCACTTCCAATATGTGCATGAATCCCTGTAATTTTTACATTATGCTCTTTGGCTAAACGAACTGCTTCTTCGATTTTATCTATTCGGATTCCGAATTTGGAATCCATATTCCCTGTTACCACTTTACTGTGATGCCCATCTCCAATATCAGGTTTAATTCGAATTGAACATTCAGAATTTGGAGCTGCTTCTGCGAATTTCTTTAATCGTGTTAGTGATCCGATGTTTAATGTGATGCCTGCTTTAATGGCAGCATGCATTTCAACATCTGTCATATTATTTTCAGTGTAAAATATTTTTCTACCTGTTGTAAATTTACTGGCTAGCAAAACTTCTTCGAAACTAACCGTATCGAAACCAAAACCTGCTAATGAAATTATTTTCAAAAGAAATGGATTGTCATTGGCTTTCATGGCATATAACCAATTAACCGGTAGATTTTTGAAGAGATTTTTTAAAGCCGAAAGGTTTTTTTCTAACTGAAATTCGTGATACACATAGCTTGGTGTTCCATATTGTTCAGCTATTGAATTATACAGCTGAGAAATTGTTTCGTCTATTTGGAAAGAGGGCAATTTGAGACCTTAATTTTGGGTGGATATTTTTTTTGGCTGCTATTCAAAGCCTTATATTCTGATGCCCAAAGTATAAATGAATTGTATTTTAAAACACAATTTCGGTTCTATAATTTTTGAATCTGATGTTCCATCAAGAAATCCCCCTTTCCCCCTTTAACATTCATGCATCTTGGTACTCGAAGTTCTTGGTGAAAGGGGGAGTTTGGTTCGAGCATGATTTTTTACTCAACTTTAAAATTTTGTGGGTGATTTGTTCTCCATGCACAGGCTGCGCCAATAATTCCAGCATTATTTTGTAACTCTGCAGGTTTTATTTCAGCTTTTGTTTTTAAACTTTTGTCAAATTTGTCGAATTTTTTTGATGCACCACCACCAATAATGATCATATCTGGCCATAATAAAAACTCTAATCTATCAAGATAATCACTGAAGCGTTTACCCCATTTATCCCAATTCAAATCATCTTTTTTTCGGGTTGCGTCTGAAGCATATTTTTCACCAACTTGTTCTTTAACCATAATATGACCAAATTCAGTATTGGGTAAAAGAACTCCATCAGTAAATACTGCTGAACCAATTCCAGTTCCTACTGTAATTGTAACAACAACGCCATTCTTGCCTCTTCCTGCACCGAAATTCATTTCTGCTAAACCTGCCGCATCTGCATCATTTACTATTTGAAAATCATTCCCAGTTAACTCTTTGAATTTCTCTTTTG
>CAZNTR010000363.1:0-2477 GCA_964575925.1 uncultured Chitinophagales bacterium | reverse complement strand
TTTCTACAAAGATACATTAATAACACGTCATATCATAATTAACATAACACTAGCTCTTCTTCTATCATTTACATTGAGCCTTTCATTTGCTCAAACACCGGATTCTAGCAAAACTGATTCCGTAAAAATCAAAAAATTTGATGCTGACCTTCCTTTAAAACCAGAGAGAACCATTAGCCTTTCAGCAAAAAAAGGTTCCTGGATTTCCCTTGATGTTAGTCCGGATGGAAAAACCATCGTTTTCGATTTGATGGGAGATTTATACACCATGCCGATTTCAGGCGGAAAAGCTGATACGCTAACACGTGGAATGGCGTATGATGTTCATCCTAAATTCAGCCCAGATGGGAAATCTATTGTTTACATTTCTGACCGTTCTGGCGCAGATAACGTTTGGTTGATGGATTTGGCAACTAAAGAGAAAACACAAATCAGCAAAGAAGAAAATCAATATTTCCCGAATGCAGATTTCACGCCCGATGTAAAATACATTATTGCCTCAAAAGGTCGCCGTAATCACAAATTAGTGATGTATCATGTAGAAGGCGGCGGCGGAGTTGAGTTAATCAGCGAGCCAAAAGCTTTAAAAACAATTGATCCTGCTGTTAGCCCAGATGGACGTTACATTTATTTCTCTCGAAGAATTGGGGCTTGGAATTATAATGCACAATTACCTCAATATTCTATCGGCGTTTATGATCGTGATGATGCCTCTGTTAATACTTATGCAACTCGTTATGGTTCAGCATTCACCCCAACACTTTCTCCGGATGGAAAATTTATGGTGTTCGGAACGCGTTATGAAGACAAAACAGGCTTGATTTTACGCAATTTAAGTAATGGTGATGAAAGCTGGTTAGCGTTCCCTGTTCAGCGCGACGAACAAGAGTCTATTGCTCCACTTGGCGTTCTTCCTGCTATGAGTTTCACACCTGATAGCAAATTCTTAGTAGCTTCTTTCGGTGGCGAAATCAACAAAATCGAAATTTCAACAGGAAAAATTACCAACATTCCTTTTGAAGTAAAGTCTGAATTACATTTCGGACCAAAAGTTGAATTTGATTATCCAATAGAAAATGATGCGGAATTAGTCGTTACTCAAATTCGTGATGCGCTTGTTTCTCCAGATGGGAAAAAATTAGCTTTCACCGCTTTGAATAGATTGTATTATCAAGATTTACCAAATGGAACACCTGTTAAACTTACCGATTTTGATTACACACAAGCGAATTTAACTTGGTCTCCAGATGGCAAATACATTGCTTTTGTAACTTGGAAAGAAAAAGAAGGGGGACATTTATATAAAATCGAAGCCAAAAAGAAAGCGAAACCAAAGCAATTAACAAAAGAACCCGGATTGTATTATCAGCCAGCTTGGTCATTTTCTGGCGATAAAATTGTAATGATAAAAGGTTCTGCATCACAATACAACAAAGACGCAAGCGGATTCGCAATTTTTAGTGCGATTGAAGACATCGTTTGGATTTCTGCTGACAAAGGTGGAGAAACTAACTTTATTGACAAAGTAAAAGATCGTTCTAATCCACACTTTACTAAAAAATCAGACAGAATTTATTTTAGTGCTGGTGGCGGAAAATTAGTTTCTATTCGTTGGGATGGAACAGATCAAAAAGAGCATGTCAAAGTTTCTGGAATTACAACATTTGGTTCTACTTTAGATGAAATTGCAAAATTACATGAAGGAGAAGCTTTAAATCACAAATTAATGCATCCAGATTTGTATATGAAAGAAGTGAATTTACCTTCTCCTGCTTCACAAATCATCATGGCTCCTGTTGGTGACCAAGCGATTGCCTTAATCAACAATGATGTTTATACCGTTACGGTTCCACAAACAGGTTCTTTGATAAGTATTTCTGTAGCAAATGCAGCAGGCGCGGCATTCCCAAGTAAAAAACTCACCGAAATTGGTGGTCAATTCCCATCTTGGTCTTCTGATGCAAAAAATGTTCATTGGGCGATTGGAAACGCGTTTTTTACGTACAATTTAGACAAATCAAAAGCATTTGATGACAGTGCAAAAGCTGCAGACAAAGCAGAGAAAGCCAAAAAAGATTCAGTTAAAACTCCTGAAATGAAAACTGATTCAGCAAAAACAGATTCTGTGAAAACGGATGCAAAAAAAGATGACAAAAAGAAAGAAAAAGCGAAATTTAAACCTGAGGAAATTCGCATCAAAGTGATGTATGATCAAGACATTCCAAAAGGAAGCATTTTACTTTCTAATGCTAGAATTATTACCATGAATGGTAATGAGATTCTTGAAAATGGCGATATCTGGATTGAAAATAATCGTATTAAAGCAGTCGGAAAAGTTGGAACAACAGGAGCTCCTTCTTCGGTGAAAAAAATGGATGTTTCAGGAAAAACAATTATTCCAGGTTTTGTTGATCCGCACGCTCACATGTGGCCAACTTGGGAAATCCACAAAAATCAAGATTGGCAATATTCTGCTA
>CAZNTR010000362.1:0-2488 GCA_964575925.1 uncultured Chitinophagales bacterium | reverse complement strand
ATGTTTTTGCTGTTAGAAACCATTTTAGAAATATTATTCAACCCCAATCTTCATATTCCCTTTCTTTCATTGGAGTTTTTCTGATTTCAGCAATATTGGATAATAGCTTGTTTAATGTTTTTTTGAATTCTTTTTCATTCACAGATTCACCATAAAAGATATCATCAATGATATCTTCGAATTCATCTATTTGAAGCCATTCTTTTATTAAGTCCTCTGCTTGATTCAAATAGTCATCATCATCTTTACAACCAGATGCCAATACACCAAATTGCAAAGTCAAATCGTGATTGAATTTTTCAGCTTCTATAATGATGCCTTTATAAGTTGGTATTGATAAATCGTCTGTATCCATAATATTTATTCCTATTTAACCTCCTTGATGAAAGTTTCTTCCAAATGCTATCCGCCAATTTTATTTCTTTTGATATTTAAATTTATCTTTTACTTCATTCATAAAATAAGCAGCTTGAGAAGGCGAACTCATTAACTCTTCATATACTTTTTCTGGCACATCAACATACTGATAAATCGCACCGTGATGAAACTCTATTTCTAAAATGTGTGATTTTTTGTCATACCCAACAGAGGCAATGTTTGAAGATGCTACAGGAATTCTTTTAATTCCAGAGTTACCTTCTAAAGACAGTACATCTAATAATTTTTTACCCAAATCAGTGGTATAATACTTTTGATTTTTGCTTGTTGGCTTTTCAGGCAAAGTTAAATGTAACCATCCCGCTTCTATCAGTGGTTTTATATGGTTTTGGAAATTTTTGGTGTTTTTATAAAGCCCGATTCTCTCAAATATTTCATCATTTGATTTTGGCTCTATACAATGGTTTAAAACTTCTTTCATTGTATCATTAACCCTTTCTTTTATGGCTTCCCTATCTTGGTCTCCCAATTCAGAGACTAAGAGACTAAGATAAGGGTTGATTTTAATTAAGTCATTGAAATTAAGAAAGTTATCTTCGTCTCTTCTTAAGTCATCTTTAGAGCCTAAGATGGATTCCGTAAGTGGATGTGCAGGAAGAATACACAAAAAGTAAGCATTGTTTTCATCCGTCTCAAAAACAGGCGGTGGAGAACCATTTTCTTCCAAGCTACTGTGAATAATTGGCAATCCTGTTCCTCTACCTTCTGTAAGTTTCAACTCCTTTAAAAACCCACCTATTTTGCGATTTCTATAATCTCGAGCTACTACTCTTTGTTTTTTCAGCATCGCTTGGTTAATAGGTGGCATAGGGCCAGGGAAACTCAATATTTCAATTTTATCTTTATGAATTTGAATCTCCACTGGATTTTCTCGTTCATAGCTTTTATGATAAACCGCATTGACTATAGCTTCTTCTATGGCCTGAAAGGGATAGTTGAAGAAACGTATAGATTCTGCTTGCCTAGCTGATTTAACTACTAATTCTTCTATAATAGTTGATTTGAAATACTGCAAGACATCCCTAATCTGTTGTATGATAGATCCGATAAATAACTTTTCAGTATAGTCTTTCCCAACTTTATTTTTGTGGATTATCAAATCAATTTTTGCTCCTGAAAAGAATTTTTCTGGATGCTCATTAAACAACAGCAACCCAGCATTTGTAGGACGTAATAGTTCGTCTGAACCTTTAGCTATCATTAGATGTCGGCATAATTCAGAGAATGGAATTTTCGTACTTTCTTCATACAATGAACTCATTACTTCTTTTAAATAATTTTGAATCAAACGCAAATTCAAATCATCTAGCGAGGCAGTTTGGTTGATTCGATCATCAAATGGGATACGTGCCGTTAGTTCAATAAGTCGTCTTTCGTCATCAGAACCATCTTTAACTTTTACCGTTTTTGAGCCACGTTTGATGAACATTGCTCTTTCTGTTCTTTTTTCACTTAAACTAATAGGAGCTTTGTAGGGTCTGTTATCTCCAGCGGGGGCAAATACAACCAATATGTGCTTCCCGTTTATTAAGTATGGCTGAAAAACAGGAATATAAACAGGGATTAACTTATGAGATAATTCAATCAGTTTTTTCTGAATGGCATCCAATTCCTGAACGTGTAAACCAATAGGTGGCAACTTAGCTTTCCCATTTTCTTCTTCAACTCCAATAATGACATAACCTCCATCCCAATTGTTAATATCATTGGCGTATGCACATAAAGTATGAATGATATCCTCAGGATTCCATCCTTTTTTCAGCTCAATCCGATCCCATTCAACCGTATTGCCGTGTAGTAATTCATCTATATTTATGGGTAATGCCATAGTGTTTATTATACCAAACTAAAATCCACTGCCAATCCATTTGGCAATTTTTCATCAAACCAATGCCAAATATCAAAACGATACGTTCCTTTTTCCCACCAATAAAAATCTACTTCAATTTCATCATCTGAATTGGTTGGAATATCAGCAAACACTGACCACATTTTTTCTAATTCAGCTATTGTCATTTCCTCTTATTCGCTTTAATATATTTGGCTCTTT
>CAZNTR010000361.1:0-2499 GCA_964575925.1 uncultured Chitinophagales bacterium | reverse complement strand
ATGGAAAGAAAAATTGCGGCTTTAGGTGGTGAATATCAATTAGGCTCAAGAGGAAGAGCTTATGCTCGTCACGAATTTATTTCTAGTTTACAAGGTCGTTACGCCTTAAATGATCAACAACAGCAAAATAATACTATTTTTGGTATCGATGCAGGGTATATGAAAAACGGTAGAGTTTTTTCAGAATACAGATCTAAAGATGCATTTGATGGAAGAACAACTCAAGCGGCAATTGGAGTTCGTAATCAATTTGTAATTCGTGAAGGATTTGGTGTAACTGCAGGTGTGGAACGCATATTTAGTATTGCAGGTGCTCCAGCGAATGAAGGAACAGCTATCACATTAGGAATAGATTACACAGCTCAACCAAATTGGAAAGCAAGTGCTCGTCTCGAAACTCGTTTTTCAAAATTGGAAGACATGTATTTATCAACTTTAGGTTATGCGCATAGAATTTCTAATCAGTGGAGTTTCTTAGGTAAAAACACCTTTGCATTAAATGTTGGTGAAACTCAAGATCGTATTTTACAACGTTTTAGAGCAGGTTTTGCTTATCGTGAATCTGCTCAAAGTCGTTGGAATTATATTAATAGATATGAATTTATTTACGAAGACAATAATTCTTTCAAGGAAGGTGTTCGTCGTTATGCTCATGTTATTTCAAATCATGTAAACTGGAATCCAGGCGATGATTTCTATTTGTCTGCACGTTACGCTGGAAAATATGCTTTCGAAAATTCTCTAGATTTTACAAGCAGTGGTTTTATGCAATTATTGGGTTTACGCGCTATTTATGATTTAACAAAACGTTTTGATATTGGAGCTTCTACAGGCTTATTATCAAATGCTTCATTCTCTTCAAAACAATTTGGCGCTGGTGCGGAAGTTGGTTTTATTGTTGCTAAAAATCTTCGTTTAGCTGTAGGTTATAATTTCTTGGGGTATCGTGATAAAGATTTAAATTCAGCGGAATTCACAGGTCATGGAGTTTATTTAACACTACATTACAAATTTGACGAACAAGAAATTTACAAAGTCACAGGTGGAAAACCTGCAGATTACCCAGATATCGAAGATTGTGGTTGTAATGAACAAAAAGTGGAATTCGTAATTCCAGAAACTAAAATTCCTGATTTAGTTGCTGCGCCTGTAAAAATGTTAGAAATTCCTCAACGTCTCATTTTACCAAGAGATATTCACTTTGCTTTAAATAAATCATACATCTCCTTGCATTCTGCTCAAATGTTAGATCAATTAGCAGCATTCATGAGAGATAATGGCGACTTAAACTTCGAATTAATTGGTCATACAGATTCTAGAAATACAGCTGCTTATAACTTAGCTCTTTCTAAACGTCGTGGCGAAGCCGTTAAATCGTACTTAATTGCTGCTGGTGTAGACTCAACTTTACTGCAAATTGTAGCAAAAGGAAAAACAGACAGAAGAGTAAAAAATGAGACAAATGCGGTTCACCAATCTGAAAACAGAATTGTTGAAATTTCAGTTGATTCCTTACCAAGAGATGTAGAACTCGTTTCTCAGTTTGTTGACTTACAAGTAGAACGAAACGATCTAAGAGCAAGCGTTAAAAATCTAGACTTCTTAATGAACTCAGAAGGAAACGTTGTTGCAGATCGTCTGTATTTCTCTTCAAACAGAACAAATTTAACAGACTTCAGCAGATTATCACTTGATCTAATTGCAACAGTACTAGAAAACAATGCTGATGTAACCGTTGAATTGTATGGTTTTGATTATACAAGTAGAAAAATGGCTCAGACTCGTGCGAAAAATATGATTGATTATTTTGTGTCTAAAGGTTTAGATGCAAACAGATTTAGCTTCGATTTCAAAATTGGAACATCTGAAGATGAAGTTAGATATGGTAATTATGATGTGAAAAACGCAATCTTCTTCACATACATTCCTCCAGATAACTTGAAAATCGTTTCAAAAACTGAAGATTATAGACATTTATTAAACACTGGTGAAATTCCATCAGAGTTAAAACGTATGGCTGAAATCCAAAAAAATAGAACTGATCAAGTTGTATTGAACAAGAAAATTGTTGAAAACAAAAACATTGCAAAAGCAGTTCACTTCGATGGAAATAGTGCAGATCTAGATCATAAAACAGAAGCTGTACTTGCAAGATTAATTGCTTACTTAGTATCTCATCCTGATGCTTTAGTTCAAGTAAATGCGATTTCTGGAAATGAAGTAACAAATTCAAGTAGTGTAATTAACAAACGTTTAGAATCTATTTCGGCTTATTTGGAAAAACACAAGATTTCAAAATCTCGAATTACTACACAAGTTGAAGTAAGAACAATGAACCCAATTGCAGGTGAATTTGAACGCGCAATGAACAGAAGAGTAGAGTTTGAAATAACCAATAAAGCTGATGTAAACTATATCGAGCAGTTTATGGATGTTAAATCAAAAGCTAAACCAGATAGAAATTTCTTAAATAAAATTATTTCTCAATTAATGCCAGAT
>CAZNTR010000360.1:0-2506 GCA_964575925.1 uncultured Chitinophagales bacterium | reverse complement strand
ATTTGCAACGAATCGATTCGAACAACTTCAATTTTTCTACTTAATCCTTGAGCTGTACTATTTTCTTTTTCCGTTATGTCCTCCAACTGCAATTCATTTGCTAAACCTAGTTCAACTTTGCTATTAAAGGCACCGGTATCAAAAATAAATTCACGCTCAGTGGTATCAGCATTCATGCGAGCTTTAACGATAATAATATCTTTTTTTAACTCAAATGGAAGCTTTTGAATATAGTTTTTCCGCTTAATCTCACCGCTCAGTAGAAGATTTACATTTTTGATATAGGAACAATTAACAGTAAAAAAAAGAATACTTATGAGGTATGTGATGTGAATTCTATTCATTATTTACTTTATTTTTTTTAATTAATTTGAGGTTTCATTCACTTGTTTTTATTACAGATAAGAAACTTCCTTTACAATTAAAATCTCCATTTTATTTCATAAATCCGAAATTTTAAGCCAATTTCATCGAAATTTTACCAGATTCCGATTGATTAGACTCATTATTTAGTGCAAATTCATCTTTCTTGTTATCTAAAGATGTTTAGTTTTTCAAGTTTCAAAATGCATTAATTCAAATTTATTCGTCCTAATTGTACACTTCTCGTTTTGCTTTTCGAATATGTTTCCAACGACTCGGATAGACTATCAATTGAATAAAGTTAAATTCAAATTGGTCAACTCTGATTTTTCTGTTACCAATATCCTGAATTTTCTGAAATGGGTAATAGCGTAGGTTTGTTCGTAAAACCCAGGTTTCTAAAGGTGAAGCTAAAATATCCCAACCGAAAATTACTCCAGGTGAAAGAATTCGACTTCGATTAGTTTCTCCTTGCTGAACATCATCTATGAATAAACCTGTTGCCCATCTTTCAGCGCTTAAACTTAGTCCTGCATTAGGAACAAATCCATTATAATCCCACAAAAACTTGAATACTTCGAATGCTAATGCCTCTCTTCTAATTATATGCTCAAGATTAAAACTTTCCGCGTTCGAAACATAAGTACGATAACTCAAACCGATGTGAATTTTCTCTTTGTGAAATAAATATCCCAAACCAAAATCCCAATTAAAGTTGCTAGTATGACGTGGGATTGATTTTAACTCATCCGAAAACTTAATATTTGGCATGAAATAAGAACCACTTGGTGCAATTCCAATGGATAAACTATTTAGTTTATTCTCTGCTAATAATTTCGTTTCAAGCTTTTTTGTTAAGCCCGATTCTTTTGGTTTCTCTTCATGAATAGTGCCTTCAAAATATTTGATAAATCCTAGAGAGAAATACTGTCTAGGCAACTCAAATACGTGTTTATTTTCTCTAGAACTATAAAAGTCTCTCTTATTATTTGGCAAAAACATTAATTCTGCATTAATTCGCCAACCATTTTTTGTGGTATAAACCAAGCCCGCTAAGAGCGAAGTGGTTACGAAAAGATCAGCTCGAGTTCCCTCTGCTGTATTGCCTAATTCCATGATCATTTCGTTAAATGAAACGCCAAAAAATGGTCTAAACGTACCATATTTTACTCTCCACGGATAATAGCGAACACTTAAATCAGCGCCCGTGTTTAATTCAACTTCACCATCTTCAAGTATTTTTTTTTCGCTAATTTGCCCCAATGGTATATTCATATTAAAATCGATTAATCCCCAAAAATGCAATCCAACAATAGTAAATCGTGGAACCGTTTGAAATGGAAATGCTTGTTTAGAATTCTTCCAAAATAATTGACCCGAACTCGGAACGATTTGAGTATTAAGCCCAATATAAGATTGAGCAAATCGGTGTTGTGTTTTCTTTTTTAAATAAAATTGAGCATTTGCGAATGGAACAATAAGAAAGAAGAAAAAAAGAAATAACAGCTTTTTGATGATGTTCATTATTGCCTGAAAATTTGGTTTTAAATGATTGATCAGGCAAATGTAGAAGTAAAATTCGGCTTAAATTGGCATCTAAAGCCTATTTGGTAGCAATGGTCAGGTATTCGGTAGGAATAGGAATATCACGTTCTTATTTTCTTAAATCGATTGGATAAGCTCTTGTAATTTTTCTGATTTACTACGACTTACAGGAATTTCTTCATTACAATAATCAAGCACCAAAACTAAATTTCTTGCGTTGCCTTTAACTTTAATTATGTGTTTCAGGTTAACTAGATATCGTTTATGACACCGAAAAAAGTTTGTTTGGGGAATTTGTTCTTCAATGGATTTTAACTGAATTCGAATGAGCTCTTTTTTGATTTTTTGATTATTTAGATAAAATACTTCTACATAATTGGCATCCGATTTTACATACAAAAGACTTTGGGGATCAATAGACAAGGCTACTTTTTCATTTTCTGCTCTCAGAGTCAACTTCTCTTCTTTTGCTTCTTATTGTAACGAAGAATTAAACGAAGCTTTCATTTGTTCTTGATGTTTAGCCAATTCGAGATTTAAAGATTGAGCTTCTTGGCTCTTCATTTTTTGATGATAATATTGTTCATATAAAACTAAA
>CAZNTR010000359.1:0-2528 GCA_964575925.1 uncultured Chitinophagales bacterium | reverse complement strand
AGGTTTTGATAAATGGACGAGTCAATTTTATGGCGGTGAAGTGTCCTTTGACAGTCAGTATAAAAAAGACATAGAAAATTGGATTAAAAGAGATCGAAACCATCCATCATTCTATATCTGGAGCGCAGGGAATGAAGTATCGCAACAAGGACAAATTGAAGATGAAAAATTTGAAACACCTAAAGACGCAATAGATTATGGTGTATCAACCTTTAAAAAGATAAAAAATGAAATTAATAAATGGGACCCCTCAAGAAAGGTTACGGTTGGTTTATTCCCAAGCAGAGAAAAGGTCTGGAACGGATATGACCCAAAACACCAAGCAAATTTCAACGAAGCTCTACCTGCTGAAATGGCGTGGTATTCCGATGTTGTAAGTGGTAATTATACCGAGCAAATGTTTGCCAAAGATCATAAGAAATATCCTCAGATGATGTTTATCAATTCTGAAGCTAATACCTCTTTAGGTATGGATTTCAAGGATGTTTCTTGGTCTTATATAGATACAAATTATGTTATAGCCCATTATTATTGGACTGGGTATGCCTATTTAGGTGAAGCCACTTGGCCAAGGATTGGGTGGAGCCTAGCCTTCTTTGATTTAGGTGGAGAATTAACCAATCTAGGTTCTATGTACCAAAGCTACTACGATCAACAACCAATGAGTCATCTTTGGGTTTATGATGAAAGTGAATCGGCTATGAAATTGTACGAAGAACAGTATGGATATAATAAAACCTGGAGTTGGTATCTCATGACCAAAAATTGGAATTGGGAAAATGGTACTCAACTTAAAATGGCGGTTTTTTCTAATTGTGAAGAAGTAGAATTATTCCTCAATGGAAAATCACAGGGACGTAAGAAACCTGTTGATTTTAAAAATAAAATTGTAGAATGGGAGCTAACATATAAAGAAGGTACAGTTGAAGTTGTTGGATTGAATAAAGGAAAAAAAGTATCGCAAGATAAATTAACAACGGTTTCAGAACCTTATGAAATTCAGCTTCAAACTACTAAAAGTAAATTAAAGCCAAACGGACTTGATTTGTTATATATAAAGGTAGCTGTATTAGATAAAAAAGGAAGAAAAGTCAACACTGCAAATCATGAAATTTCTTTTGAAGTTACTGGGGGCGGAACATTAGAGGGTCTTTCTAGTGGCGATATTTTGAGTCACGAAAATATGAAAGCTTCAAAAAGGAAGTTACATAATGGGAGTTGCCAAGTTGTAATAAAATCCGGTAGAGAAAAAGGATTTATATCTGTCAAGGCAAAGTCAGAGGGATTAAATGAGGCTTTTTTAAGAATAAAAGTTGAATAATATCGTGTTAAAATTAAATTTTTTGAACCTTAATACATAAAAAAATATATGAAAGAATTCTTATTAATACTTCTTTTTACTATATCAATAGTACCTAATCATTACAAAAATCTTGATCATAAAGTTAGTGAAGTAGAAAAAACTACGTTTAAATCAAACGTTGAAAAAATTTTATATCACCTCAGAAATCCGTCAAAGGATTTTGTATTAACAGTTGCACACAGAGGAGATTGGAGTTATGCACCAGAGAATTCCTTGGAAGCTATAAAACGCTGTATTGAATTAGGAATTGATATTGTAGAGATTGATGTCCAAAAAACCAAAGATGGACAAATGGTGCTTATGCATGATTACACCGTTGATAGAACCACAAATGGAACAGGAAAGGTGAGTGATTTTACTCTTAAAGATATAAGGGAGCTGCGGTTGAAAAATAATTGTGGTATTCAGGGAAGTCGTCAGCAGGTGCCAACGCTCGAAGAAGTAATGCTTCTTGCAAAAGATAAAATAGTTATCAATCTCGATAAAACTGAAGGAGAAACCCTTAAAGAAGCTTTTGAAATTCTAAAAAAAACGGGCACTGTTCATCAAGCTATTTTTAAAGGAAATAATACGATTCAATTTATGCGAGAAAAATACGGTACCCTATTAGACTCCCTAATTTATATGCCTATAGTTTGGTACAACAAACCAAATATTAACACATATATCGATGACTTTAATAAAGATCTAAAGCCAATAGCTTATGAAATGTTATTTGATAAAGTTGAATCGCCAGTTTTTTCAGCTATCAAAACGATGAATGCAAAAAAGATAACGGTTTTGAACATTGCCCTATGGGATGATTTGGTTGCAGGACATTCTGATGAGCAAGCTCTCATTGAATCGCCCGATGCAGCATGGGGCTGGTTGATTGAAAACGGTGCAAATGCAATTATGACAGATCGCCCAGCAGAGCTGTTAAAATACCTTAGATCCAAAGGTTTACACGATTAGTAGTAATCATTTCAAACATATATATCTATGATTATACATCCAACTAGGTTAAAAATTGATTATCCAGTTAAAATTTTACTCATTCTTTCACTATTGATACTTCAAATATCTTGTGATACTGAAAAAGTTAATAATCTCAATAGTTTTAAAAAGAAAATATCAGAAAATACTTTTAACAAACTACAAGATCGATTAAACGAAGTTAATACAG
>CAZNTR010000358.1:0-2540 GCA_964575925.1 uncultured Chitinophagales bacterium | reverse complement strand
ATGAGGCAGAATACTTCTTTTTTGCCAAAATTCATCATAATTTGGATGCTCAACAGTTTGCTTCCAAAAGAAATCATCCTGATATATTTTTTCGGTTACATTCTTAAGCGGACCAAGTTTCAAATGAAAATCATAACCATCTGTTTGATCCCCATATTCTTTTAACGCATTCAGCCCCTTTTCGAACCAACCTGTAGTTGTAAGCGAATCTTTTTGATATCCAAAAATCGGGTAAGCTCCCAAATACGATTGTAAAAAAGCCCCTTGATGATGGAAATCATCAAAAAAGAAATCGGCAATTGGCGCTTGAGGTGATGATGCAACTAAAGCAGGGTGCGCATCAGGTAAAGCGGAAGCAGTGTAATGGCCTGGATAAGAAATTCCCCACTGACCCACTTTCCCATTATTGTTTTTCACATTCTTTACTAACCATTCAATGGTGTCGTAAGTGTCTGAACTTTCGTCAATTTCCGTTTTTTTCTTTTTGTTATTCCCAGGTACATTTGGTCTCATATTATCATACGTCCCTTCACTCATGTAACGACCTCTAACATCCTGATAAACAAAAATATAGCCTTCATGCATTAAATATTTTGAAGGGCCTAGGCTGCGTTTAAATTTATCCTCTCCGTAAGGGCCAACTGCATAAGGAGTTCTCTGCATTAAAAACGGATATTTCTTTGACTTCGAAATGTCTTTTGGCGTGTACATAACCGTGAATAACTTAATACCATCTCTCATTCTAATCTGATGTTCAGATTTTGTGTAAAACTCTCTCACATAATCTGCATCACTGAGTTCTTGTGAAAAAAGAACAGCTGGCGCAATAAAAAAAAGAAAAAGAACACTTAAATAAAACTTCATAAATAGCCTATTGATTTGTTACGAAGCAAAGTACTTAATTTGTTTATGTGGAATTTGCTTAAAATTTTAATATCCTGTAATTAATTTGAAAAAAATGCAAAAACACACCACACTTTTTTGCGTACTAATAAATTAGTGCTGCTTATAAAAAAGCAATTTTGCATTTAAAGTAGCACTTAATCATTTTTGAGCAACCAAATTTCTTTGTTTATGACGAATTCAAAACAATTCACGCTTACCTTATTCTTCTTTTTTCTTTTCTTGCTAAGTTTTTTTGGACTTGAGATTTCTGCCAAAAAATATCAAATCACAAAAGCTGAGATAAAAGCAATTATTAAAAAAAACGGAACGGTTTCATTCGAAGAAACAAGAACCTACATTTTTGATGGTTCTTATAAATGGGCTTCATTTGATTTAAACAGAAAAGGCTTTGATAATGTAAGCAATGTATCTATTTGGGATGGTGATAACCCCTTTGCACTAGACGACTCAAAAGAACCTGGCACTTTTTCTATTCGCAAACGCTCTAAAGAGTATGAGTTTAAATGGTATTTTAATGCAAATAATGAAGAAAAAAAGTTCACCGTTCGCTACGATTTAGAAAAAGCATTAGTTAGTGATGACGAATGGACTGAATTTTATTGGACTTTTTTAGGATCCCGCTGGGATAAAAAAAACGAACATGTAATTATTCATTTAGAGTTTGAAGATTCAATTCCTTTTTATTTTTGGGTAGATGTTGGAACTCAATTTAATAAGCAAAAGAATTTAATGGGTTGGATTGTCGAGACATTTCCCATATACAGAAGAGATAAAGTTCGAATTAAAACGCATTTCCCAAGTACGTATTTAGTGAATGCAAGCACGGCAACAGGTAAGGTAAATCCCGAATTGGCTGAAAGAGTTTACCAAACAGCATTAGAAAAACGTGAAGCTACATTAGCCATGAAAGCCGAATATGCTAGTTACGGGGAAATCGCACTTTTTCTCATTATTCCTATTTCTTTGTTGATTTTCTATCGTTTATATAATCGAAATAAGCCAGATTATCCCGATCATCTAGAAATTCCAGAAAATGCCGAAGTTCATCCTGCACTGTTAAATTATTTAATGAATTATAGAGCTTCGACTGGTGGCGCTTTAAAATCAACCTTAATTAAAATGATTTTTGATGGGTATTTTAGACTTGATTATCTAGGTAGAGAAAAGAAAAAGTTTTCGGCGGATAGACCAATGATAAAAATTCGAACTACAGAGTTGAACCAAGAAACACTAAAAACTCCTTTTGAAAAAGACCTATATATTTTCATTAAAGAACGATCTGAAAAATACGAGTATTTGGATGATTTGTTTAAAAAAGAACAATCTAAAGTATCAAAATGGTATATAAATTGGTCTGGTAAAATTTTAAAAGCAGAAGCAAAAAAACAAGATTGGTTTGTTACTGATTGTAAACAGGACATTATAACAAATATAATTGCCCAAATATTACTCTTAATTATGTGTGGATTTGTGGCGTATGTTCTTGGTCCATTAGCCTTAATTGGTATAATTGTAGTTTCAGCTTGTTTACTTGGTTCATTTGCTATGTATCATCGTAATTTTACAGGAGAAGCTTATTATCGAAAAATGACTCAGACTAAGAAAATGATTCGTGATTTTAGAAAGAAAAAAAT
>CAZNTR010000357.1:0-2551 GCA_964575925.1 uncultured Chitinophagales bacterium | reverse complement strand
CTACTATTTCAGCTTTAGACGACAAAGACTTGATTCAATTTAGACTGAATCATATTGGATTTGTTTTTCAAGCTTACAATTTGATTCCGGTTCTAACAGCAGCTGAAAATGTCGCTTTTATTCTGCAACTTCAAGGAAAATCCACCAAAGAAGCCATGAAAAAAGCTTCAAAAATTCTTGATTCCGTTGGACTTGCAAATAGACAACATAATAGGCCTTCGCAACTATCTGGTGGACAACAACAGCGTGTTGCAGTGGCTCGGGCTTTAGCTTCCAATCCAGATTATGTCTTAGCGGATGAACCGACAGCAAATTTGGATTCTGAATCGGCTTCTAATTTGTTAGACATTATGGAGCGTTTAAACAGTCAACTTAATGTGACGTTCTTGTTTTCAACTCATGATGAACGAGTGATTAAACGAGCAAAACGTGTGATAACGCTTCGGGATGGTGCGCTTGATTCAGATGAAATTCAAAATTGATTTTTTTTCATTTCGAATAAAACACTGACATCATATCTGCGAAAGTGTTTGTTGATTAAACAAAATTTTACGTCATACCTGCGAAAGCAGGTATCTCCGCCAAACCCATCATTAATTAAATTTACACAAATTTGGAAAAGCATTGGATCGTAATATGATGAAATCAAGAATCTGGTATTAACAATCTAATGCAAGATTACTAGACAAGCTTTTCATTAGAAATCAGAATGAATTTTCTTTCAAATTCCTAACTCTAGGAATAATCCATAAACACAAAGCAAATTGATAATCACAGCTCTCAATGAAACGACTCCTTTTTTTGATATTTATAGTTTGTCTATCAACCAATTTATCCGCTCAAGAATTGAGCTATCGTGGTTATGTAAAACATCTTTCAGCCTTAAATGCTGCGAGTAATTTTAACCCTATTTATTATAATGGAATTGTCCATCATCGTTTAGAAACCACAACCAAATTTTCTTATAAGCTAACGATGAATGCTGATTTCAGAAACCGTATTTTTTATGGTTACTCCGTAGATGATTACGGACTTTATGCTCAATTATTAAATCAAGATGGTGGTTGGCTTGATTTAACTTTTGTGCTTTATAAATCTAATCAGCTTATTTTTCAATCGGTTATTGATCGTTTACAATTAAACTGGAATCACAATAATTTTGATATCACGCTTGGAAGGCAGCGCATAAATTGGGGAAAAAGTTTTGTTTGGAGTCCGAATGACTTATTTAATAATTTTGCTTTTCTAGATTTTGATTATGAAGAACGACCTGGAAGTGATGCAGTTTCCTTTGTTTGGGCTTATGATTTTGCATCTGATATTCAATTTGCATATAAACCCGCTAATGAAACAAAAGATCTTGTATTTGGCGGTTTGTGGCGTACCAATATTGAATCGATTTCTTATGATGTTCAATTCATAATAGGTTCCTACCGACAAGATTTTTTACTTGGCGGAGGTTGGGAAGGATATTTGAAAAATGCAGGATTTTCAGGAGAATTTTTAGTGTTTAATCCTTTTGAAAACAACGCTGTTCTAAGTTTTTCATCTGGAATAGATTATCAATTTTCTGATGGTCCTTATGTCCGATTTGAAGGTTTATATAATGGAAGTTATTCCAACGCAACGGTAAATGGCGGGAATCTATTTCTACCTCCTTCTCCCAAAAACTTATTCCCTTCACGACAAGCCGTTTATCTAACAAGTTCCTTTACTGTAACGCCTCTAGTTCAAGCCGGATTAGGAGTTCTAAGTAGTTTGGATGCTAAATTACACGCATTTTTGCCGCAAATAAGTTATTCTGTTTCTCAAAACACAGATTTTTTAATAATCTCCCAAGTTTTTTCCAGTGATTTATTTGATGGATTTGAATCCCAAAAGCAGACTGTTTTTTTTCGATTTAAGTGGTCTTATTGAGATTATTTTATTCTCTCTTGTTCTTAAAACAAGATATCTAAGCCCTTTTTGAAGAATTTAAATCATAAGTTTTCCTTATCAATAGCAATAAACAACACTTGGAATAGTGTAAGATTTAAGAACAACACTTTGTTATAATTTAAAACAAATCATATTTTTGTGTTATAATTTTAAAATGAACAAATTGATATGAACATCACACTCTCACAAAAACAAATTGGTCAGCAAATAACTGAACTTCGCAAAATGAAGGGGTTTTCTCAGGAAGATTTGGCAAAAAGTGTTCAGCTTTCTAGATCATCTTTGGCTCAAATTGAGTTAGGCAATAGCGGTTTAAATGTTTTAGAATTGCAACGTTTATCTTTGGTTTTAGGCTTTTCTATAGACGATTTTATGTCGCTTAATTTTTCATCAAAACAAGATTTTGAAACTGATAATGAATCAAATGCATCGAAAATTAAAGAACGGATTTCTGTGCCAACTTTGCAAGTAGACAAGTTCAAAAATGTGTTGCTTTACATTTTAGAAAGATGCGCTGGGAAACCGAATGTTGGAGAAACGGTACTTTATAAGCTGCTATATTTTTCTGATTTTAATTATTACGAATTGTATGAGGAGCATTTAACAGGTGCAA
>CAZNTR010000356.1:0-2601 GCA_964575925.1 uncultured Chitinophagales bacterium | reverse complement strand
AAATCAAGATTAGTGAAATTGACGCTAAAATCAGGCAGTTTAATGAAGTTAGAAATATGTTAGTTGAGGGGATTCAAGATGTTAAGAATGGAATTTGTTGAATTGGGGATTGGGAAATAATATTTGTTTAAATTCTCTAACGAAACCCAAACTCATTCACTCCATTTAGTCATCGTTAGGGAATGAAGAACTAAAGCTTCAGCCATTGGACTTATGGTCATATCAAAAAAACGTACTTTATATCTTAGTTCATTATTATCAGTTATTGATTTTGTGCCTAGAATTATGAGTCTTTGAAGCTCATCAACCTTATCACTTAATTTTTTGGCCATGTGTAGTAAATGAGATTCCTTGCTGACCTGAAGTTGATATCATTACAGCTTCAAAAAATGGACTATTTGAATTTAGCTTAGTGAACCAACTATACTTGTTATCATATCTCAAATGAAAATGGATGTCAGCGAGGACGCTGAATCTATATTTTGGCACCAGCAAAGACGCTGTCGCCATAACAGATAAACAGATTCATTTTGCAAATATCCCAAAACAGAATTCTGAAGAAATCAACCTAATTGCCTTAGCCTTAAATAATTTTCGGGTGTAAAAACCGCTAATTTACTTTTTTTAAAATCCTTAATATTTCTCGTAAGTATAATTCTTATTTCGCCTGAGCCTTCAGCTGCAAAGTTTTGAAGAGCATCTTCAAAGTCTTTAAACTCTGATTTTAAAGCAATTATAATACATTCTTTGTCAATAACTAATACATCAACAATACCCAACAATAAATGTAATTTTCTAATAATCTCTTCATGACTAGCCGTCCGCCTAAGAATATAATACACATTACTTATGATAACAGGAGTTACATATCTCTTAATTTTATTTAATTCACAAAGAGATAAAACGATGCTAGCTTGTTCTGAAAATGGTTTTCTATCAAAAAAGAAATCTAAAATTACATCGGTATCTATTAAAATTGAATCCATAATCAGAGATATTTTTTAGATAAAGCTTCTGAAAGTTCTTTTTTGTAATCGATTTCTTTAGGTTCTGAAAATGAACCCTTTAGAGATTGAACAAGAGGTGTAATTTTTACTTCAAATTTATTATCAGAATCTGAAATAACTTTTAAATAATTACTTATCAGATCTGATAGGCTACGATTTTCTCCTTTAGCATACAACTTAGCTTTTTCAATAATCGATTCGTCAATTGTTAAGGTCAATTTTGTATTCATATAAGTCTATCTGATTTATAATTTTTTAAATATAATACTTTTTTAAATACGTGCAAAAAATGATAAAACAACACGTGTGTATTCTGTGATTCCATTAAAAAATACAACTTTTGTGTTATAGACATGATTTAAATACTCGTTTATTTTTATTCTAACCAATAATTATTTAGGATATATATGAAAAAACTACTACTACTTTTTGCCATAGGTCTTTTGGGATCTTCGAGTTACGCACAAATTAAGTACTCGTCGCTTTTTAACACTCTTCCATATACAACTTATTTTCAAGCGAGTTCAGTTGATGAACTATTTGCAATGGGTAATAATGGAATGCTTTTTTATACTGATAAAGAAAGCCAAGGGTGGAAAAATCCATCATCAATCATTACTAAAAGTACAAACAACAGTACCGTAAATGGAATGGGAAAAACCATTATTATTCCTGTTAGCGAAGGGATCGATTTTGAGTTGCTGCGTTCTATAGACGGAGGTAAAACTTTTGAAAGCATACTTAGTAGCGAGTTTGCTTATCACTTTTTCTATCATACAAGTTTTTTAACAGAGCAAAAGTTTTTCTTGAGTGGAATGAAAGGCTTACAAAAACCTTGGCTAACAAAAACTGATGATGGTGGAAATACATGGACAGATATTGGTACTCCAGAAGGATCAACAGGTTTACGTACGGTTAATTTCATTTCAGAAGATGTTGGTTTTGTCTATGATTTGAATGGAAAATGGTATAAAACCGTTGATGGTGGTGCAAATTGGACAGAGTTTACGACTTTCCCAGCAAACACAAAATTTCAATTCTCCTCAGAAGAAAAGGGAATAGCAGTTGGTGGGAATTCTTTATATGAAACAACTGATGGCGGTCAAACTTGGAACCAAACATCCTTAACTGGGATTTCTGCTGCAAAAATAGTTAAAGGCGATACGATGATTGCTGAATCTTCAACTCAGCGAAAATTTTATTATAGTACAGATCGATTTCAAACATTTACAGAAAAAGTATTTCCATTTAATCAAAACCCGATTGGCATTCAAGTCATAAATGACTCTACTTTTATTGGGAAAAATACCAAGTTTATGAAAACTACTGATAGAGGTGAAACATGGACTAATCTTGATTTACAAGAGAATCCCATGTTCTATCCAACAGTATTTACTTGGGTTAATGATTCCTTAGGTTATGCTATATCTTCAGACAGTGTATATAAAACTACAAAAGGCGGTTATGAATGGATCGCAATTGGAAAAAGTCCAACTAAAGTAAACATATATGAAAATATAATTTCATTCGGAGATAGTGAACATGGAGTCGCTTTTACAAATACTTGGAATGAATCTTTCATCACAAAAGATGG
>CAZNTR010000355.1:0-2613 GCA_964575925.1 uncultured Chitinophagales bacterium | reverse complement strand
ATTGCATTTCTTTATTACAATGAAACGAAGTTTAAAGAAACTGGAAAAACCAGAACACTAAGACTTTTTGAAAATAAACTCGAAGTTGATTTGTTCTTTTTTAATAAGCACAAAAACTATTCATTTTCATTCTCTGATTTATCTCACATTTTGCTTAAAAAACCTTCGTTGGTTTTAAAAACTCCAAAACAAGAAGCAATTGAGATTTTAATTACTGGCTTTAATTATAGTGATAAAAAACAAGTTCTTGCATTAATAGAACAATTCGAAACCTCACAGGAATTACAAACAAGTTAATATACTCATACATGACAAATTCAATCAAAATTAAAAATCGAATTACGAGCTTCCGTTTATTTCTTATTTATTTATCTCTCTCCGTTATTGCTACACTTTTTAATATTGCAGTACTCATAAAATTGTTTAATACTCCCAATTATAACTTTTTTGAAAACTATTATAGTTTTAATATTTTGCTTTATTTGGTTGTCCTACCAGTTTTAACAGTTAGAACCTATAAAGAAGCGAAACTATCCCAATTAAAGACGGTTGAGATTTCAGATGAAACAATAAAATTGGATATTTATGAGAACAAAAAGCTAAGTACTTATATTGTTCAAGCTCATGAATGTAGTCGTTTTGAACTCAGCTTATCTAGTTTAATTATAAATTGGAATTCAAAAGAATATATTTTAACAAATCATTCCTTTTCTTACAGTGAACGCCAATTTTTGCACAAATTGGAAGAGCAAGTTAAAGCATATTTAGAAAAAGAAGCGAATCAGCCATACCAAATTTCGACACTCGCTGTTTGAATAATTTTGGAATCGAATGTTGCTAAAGGAACTGATAATAATTTAGCAGTTGTCACAATAAGTCGATCTGCCGGATCACTATGAAAAGATAAGGGTAATGCTCTCTGAGCAAGTACAAGTTTTGTATCAACGCCGATTACATTCATAAATTCAGAAGAACTTGCTTTTGATATCCATTCATCAAACGGAATGTTCAAGCTTATTTTGGATTTTCGTTCTAACATTTCAGCTTCCCAAATGCTCACCCAAGATAAAGCTAATTGTTTATGTTGAGCTAATTCATCAAGCTTAGTTCTCTGTTTTGTAGAAAGTTGACCTGTTCCTAATAACCACCAAATCCAAACATGAGTATCGAGTAAAATCATTTAACTGAAGGTTCGTTTACACTTAAATAGGAAATAGAATCATCAATCTTATACTCCTCAAATCCACTAGTATTTTCTAGATTTTCTTGAACAGTTCCCGAATTTAACAGACTTTTCCAAGGCAAATCTTGAGATTTTATTGATTCTTTTGTTGTTAATTCATTTTCTAAAGCTTTGATAAAGAACTCTTTTAGGCTTGTACCATTTTGAATCGCAGTCAATTTTGCTTGTTTAAATAGTTCGTCTGGAATTTCAATTGTTGTTTTCATTACTTTACCCATATTTATGGTTTTATGGTTTTCAAAAACTACGATGTTAGCTTGAAAAATCAAAATCATTTTTGTAAATATTAACTCAACAATCGTCCTTCATTTTTTAAATAATTTATTTGAATCAACCTTCTAAGATTATTCTTCATCAGAATTGGTCAAACCTCAGCATAATAGTATCGATTTGAGATTAAAATTCGCTTCACTAACCCAAAGTAAATCAATACTTCAAATATTTTGTTGAATATGATTTAGTCAGACAGCTGAGTATTAAATTGATTTCGACATCATAAACTTAATAAAATCAATTTTATTTGAACTTTTAAATTGAAAATTTAAAATCTATGTATTTAAGAAAAACACAAAAACTATTTATTGAGCGTACTCCGAAAAGTAGTTTTTAGTAAAATATTCGTCGAATTCGTAGTATTTGGAAAGGTATAAACCGAAAGAATTGACTTTTTGGAGTGGACTCATTTATTGAATTAATTAGAGCTGCTTAATTTTGGAAATTGTTCACCTATTAATCGTGAAATCATTCATTTTGGTTTAGAAAAGCGCTAAGCAAACTAATCCATTATTGTCTATTGCTTAATCTCTCCCTATTTTGCAAAACTAATTATCAATTAAACGGAGAAGCTTAATGCTTAAAAAACTCGCTGTAATGAGTGCTTTAACTTTAACATCACTTAGCGCTATGGCACAATCAAATCAATTTGAAAAAGTTCGGGAAATGGGTGGTATTGAAGAATACAAACTCACCAAAAACGGACTTACTGTTTTATTAAAAGAAGATCATTCTGCACCTGTTGCAACAGTAATGATTACCTATTTAGTAGGTTCAAGAAATGAAGTTACTGGAACAACAGGTTCTACTCACCTTCTAGAACATTTGATGTTTAAAGGGACTACTAATTTCAATAAAGCAAAAGGAAATGATGTAACGGATGTGTTACAAAACCTTGGCGCCCAAATGAATGCGACTACTTGGTTAGATAGAACCAATTATTACGAAAATCTTCCATCAGAACACATGGAATTAGCGATTCAGATTGAAGCAGATCGTATGAAAAATCTACTTTTGCTTGATGAAGATCGTCAGCCAGAAATGACTGTTGTTCGAAATGAGTTTGAACGTGGGGAAAATTCGCCTTTTTCTGCTTT
>CAZNTR010000354.1:0-2625 GCA_964575925.1 uncultured Chitinophagales bacterium | reverse complement strand
GTTTTCTTCGACTATCCTTCGGGTTTTCTTCGATAAATCGCCCAAATTTGCATGTATTGATGGTATTGGTCGAAGGAAGTACGAACTAAACCACTACTAAACCCGAATGAAACCTCAATAGAATAGAATAGTAATAAAATAATGCTTTTTTTTGCTCAAGTTTACAAAAAGGGATTCTCTCTATATTTGGTCTATGATGAAGCAAGAACTTATCCATTTACTTTCAAATCCTGAGCTATATAGCACTTCCTATAGTTTCCGGCAGATTTCTCATTTGTTACAGATCACACAAACCGCCTCTGATGATAAACAGGGCTCTCTTTCTGAACGATATGATTCAGTAGTAAAAGCGATTCGGAGCTTGTTTAAGCTAGATCTGGGAAACCCTGTTCAAACAGTTGAAACTAGAATACTTCCATTTGAGCTGGATTTAAAAACCTCCTATTTTGAATCGGCTCAAGAAGAGATTGTCTTTCGAGCTTTATATCTAGAAGTTCAACTAATTCTACAAGTATTGACTCATTCGCTGGAGCAGGTGGATCATGATGATGAGAAAGTGTATTTAGATAGAGAATTGGAGACGCTATTAAATGAACGCCTCATTTGTAATGAAAACTATAACCCAGACTTACAAGAATGGCTTGAAACGCTTGATTTTATCTTATGTGCAAATTATTTGTCAAGTAAAAACAGTTTGTTAGACTGGATTTCAGTTGCAGAAAAAAAAGTCGTTCAGTATTCCATTTTTAGACAACAAGCGTATAAGTCTTTTAATCTAAATGAAGAATGGTTGATTTCACAATTCATTAAAGAAAGTGAAGCCAAAGATAGATTCGTTTCAAACTGGTTCAAGGTTCTTGAATTAGAAGGTGTAAGTGAGCATTGTAAAGCTATACTCTTCGATGGCTTATTTATGCAGGCTTGTAGCGCATTCGAAATTTCGTTTATTGCCATTCATCATGGGGATATCAAAAAAGAAAGACTGCGCTTGCAGCAACAATTTATTAAACAAGTTGAAAAGAAAATTGGAGATTCATCACGAAGTCCAACAAAAAATAGACAATTTGTAGTGGAGTTTAAGTCATTTATACAGAATTGGCTTTCAATTTTTGCACATATAAACACTACTTTTTCTATTTCATTGGCGCAACACACGTTTAATTATCTAGATGCCATTTGGGAAGCGTCTGCAAGAAATGCACCTAAAATAGATGTGGAAGAATATGAAGATCGATTTTTCACTCTTCAAGAAGTCGCTGATAAATTGGAAGTTAGTACGAGATCGGTAAGAACATATATTTCTAAAAACGAACTGAAGAAAAGTAAAAAAGGAAATAGATATGGAGTTTATAATTCTGATCTAGAAAATTTTATACAAAATCAGAAATAAAAAATGATTAATTCTAAAAAATATAATTAAAATATAAATGAGTTTAAATTTAAGTTTTAAAAATGTTGAAAACTTCTTAAGTGCTTTAATATTAATAAAATACATTGTATAAGAAACTGTATTTTCCCCTTTTAAATAAATCTGTAAGTCAAATAATAAAAAGACATTGTGCATAACTTGAGCCCTTTGTGGATAAGTTTTTAAAATTTTACTTGCACTAGTCTTATGAAGCTTTCTAAATTTGAATTAAGCTATTACTCCTCCTTTTCAACCGGTTGAAGTAATAGATGTGTCGTCGAAAAAAATAAAAAACATCTAATTTCTTATGCCGCTAACTCTGATAGGTTATGCATGAAATTATATGATGTGAAATGAAAAAGTTTAAGAACTATCGTTTTTAAACAAGCAACGCGCTCAAATCTCTTTTAAAGGGTTGAGACACCATTAATAGACAATATAAAAAATTAAAAAGCCAATAGATCTTGATTAGAAATCAAGGTGTAGAGCTTTATGAAAACAACCAACCAAACCACCTATTTTAATTATCATGAAATTTGTAAAAAAAATTTACTCTCAAGAGCAGGGCTTTACAAAAGAACTAAGTGCATTAGTATTTAATGCGCGCGAAGTGCAATTGAAAAATCCACAAACCGAGTCTGAAACACCCCTACTAGTTGTTTCAGAAACTCCTTTTACTGGAGCAATTCGTCTCAAAAAAGCTGCTTTAGATGAAGTGCAAGATGAATTGATTCATCCCTTTAAAAACTATTTACCTCAAGATTGGCTATTTGTAAGTTTCTTTGCCAATGAGGAAGAATTCAATCAACATTCTATTCTCAATGAACTCGAACAAGTGGCACAAGTTATCCCATTAAATACTCTACAAACACAAGCAAGGCTAGTCAAACGAATGGTGATGCATCGAATTTGGAAACAGTTTGATGATGCTAATCGGATGTATCTTAAAGAATTCCCTCAATCACCGCCACCCTATATACTTTCTCCAAACTTTGTTAGTGATTTAGAAGTCTATGTTCGCCTTGATGACACTTCTGAAATGGCACAATTGTATAAGGAAGCTTATTCCATTGTGAAAAAACGAAATAATGGGGTTCAAACATGGCGAGCCTTTAGTATTAGATTCAATCAAAATCGATTTGATGTTCCTTTTAGTATTAGTATTGCACACAAGGGTTTAAAGCATAGCTTAATTAAGCCAATTCCACTTACAGAAG
>CAZNTR010000353.1:0-2630 GCA_964575925.1 uncultured Chitinophagales bacterium | reverse complement strand
CCACGTCCGTCTTTATTTTTTGTATAAGGAGTCGTTGGTAAGTTTCCGCCATAAATGGATGAACAACCAGTTGCATTTGCAACAAGCATTCTATCGCCAAATAATTGAGTAACTAATTTGATGTATGGAGTTTCCCCACAACCAGAACAAGCACCAGAAAATTCAAATAAAGGTTGAAGAACTTGTGAACCTTTAATCGTGTCTTTATTCACTAAATTTCTGTCAAATTCAGGAAGATTTAAGAAGAAATCCCAATTTGCTTTTTCTGCAACCAAATGATCATCAATTGGTAGCATATTAATTGCTTTTAGTGAAGTATTCGATTTGTTTTTCGCAGGACAGACTTCAACGCATAATTGGCAACCTGTACAATCTTCAGGAGAAACTTGAACGGTCATCATTGTTCCTGCAGGGAATTCTTTACCACGAGCTTTCATGGCTTTGAATGTATCAGGCGCGTTTGCCATTTCTGATTCATCAAATGCTTTCAAACGAATTACAGCGTGAGGACAAACAAAAGCGCATTTACCGCACTGAATACACACATCAGGATCCAAAATTGGAATTTCGTTTGCGATACAGCGTTTTTCAATTTGTGAAGTTCCCGTTGGGAATGTTCCATCGGCAGGGAAGGCACTTACAGGTAATAAATCACCATTTCCAGCAATAATTTGAGCAGTAACATTTTCAATAAATGCATCAGCAACGCCTGCAATTACAGGTCTCATTTGTATAGAACCTTCAGCACTTGTAGGTAATTCTACTTTTTGCATGGATGCAACAGCTGCATCAACCGCTTCGAAATTTTGTTTCACAACAACATCACCACGTTTGCCATAGGTTTTTTTAATGGCTTTTTTGATGGAAGCAATCGCTTCATCTTGAGGTAAAATTCCTGAAATTGCAAAGAAGCACGTTTGCATTACAGTATTGATTCTGCGTCCCATTCCCGCTTTTTCAGAAACGGTTTCAGCATCAATTACATAAAATTTGATTTTTTTCGCAATCAATTCATCTTGAACAAAACGAGGGATTTTATCCCAAACTTCAGTTGCAGAGAAAGGAGAGTTCAATAAGAAAACGCCACCTTCTTCAACAAATTTGAGCATGTCAGTTCTTTGTAAGAAACCAAACTGATGACAAGCAACAAAATTCGCTTTTTGAATTAAATACGTCGAGTGAATTGGATTGGGACCAAATCTCAAGTGAGACATAGTCGTTGAACCAGACTTTTTGGAGTCATATACAAAATAACCTTGGGCATAAAACTTGGTGCTGTCTCCAATAATTTTGATAGAGTTTTTATTAGCACTAACAGTTCCATCTGATCCTAAACCGAAGAATAATCCACGGAAAACATCTTTAGCTTCATTGTAATCCGCTTCATCATAATGAATACTGCTTCCACTAACATCATCATTAATACCAACTGTAAAATGGTTTTTTGGCTTGGCTGATTTCATATTATCAACTATACCTTTAACCATTGCAGGTGTAAACTCTTTACTTGATAAGCCATAACGACCACAAACTAAAAGAGGAGCGAAATCTTCAGGCAACCATTTATTGACTCTGCCTTCAAAAATAGAAGCAACAACATCTTGATACAAAGGTTCTCCTGTTGCACCAGGTTCTTTGGTTCTGTCAAGAACGGTAACACGTTTTGCTGATGTAGGAATTGCTTTAATAAAATGTTCAATTGAGAAAGGGCGATATAAACGAACTGAAATAATCCCAATTTTATAGCCAATAGAGTTTAACCATTCAACAGCTTCTCGAGCAGTTTCAACTCCTGAACCCATTAAGATTATAACGTCTTCTGATTCTGGATCGCCGTAATAATCGAATAATTTGTATTTACGACCAGTTAATTTCCCGAATTGATTCATATAATCTTGAACGATATCGGGAGTGTTAGTATAGAATGGATTTCCAGCTTCTCTTGCTTGGAAGAACACATCAGGATTTTGAGCTGTACCGCGAATAAAAGGAGAGTCGGATGATAGAGAGCGTAATCTATGTTCGGTAATTAAATCTTCACGAACTAAGGACTCAAGAACAGAGTCTGAAATATCTTCAATTTTTTGAATTTCGTGAGAAGTTCTAAACCCATCAAAGAAATGAATAAAAGGCAAACGAGCTTCTAAAGTTGAGGCGTGAGCGATTGCAGCCAAATCCATTGCTTCTTGCACAGAGTTGGAACACAACATAGCCATTCCTGTGGAACGAGCAGCCATAACATCGCTATGATCGCCGAAAATAGATAAAGCGTGTGTTGCAATTGTACGTGCAGCAACATGTAATACAGTTGGGGTTAATTCACCAGCAATTTTAAATAAATTGGGCAACATGAGTAATAAACCCTGAGATGCGGTAAACGTAGTAGTTAAGGCACCGTTTTGTAAAGCTCCGTGAACGGTTCCGGCAGCGCCGCCTTCACTTTGCATTTCAATAACATGAGGGATTTCGCCCCATATATTTTTAATCTTTGCGTTAGACCAGGTGTCGGCCCATTCTCCCATTGGGGAAGCTGGAGTAATAGGGTAGATGGCAATAACTTCATTCAGTTTATGTGCGACTTTCGCCACTGCTTCATTGGCATCTACTGTTAGATAATGCTTCATGTAATG
>CAZNTR010000352.1:0-2632 GCA_964575925.1 uncultured Chitinophagales bacterium | reverse complement strand
GGCGGATCATTAGACACGGTAATTTTGTATGCTCACGCTGGAAGTGGAAAAAGAGGAGGTTTGTATTCGGATTTTACACTTGGAGTTCGTTCAGAACTTAAAGAAGACGGAACTCCATTTTTTGTGCCTATTGGAAAAGCGTATTGTGGATTTACAAATGATGAATTAAAACGCTTAAACGTAGAAATTAAAAAAACTATCGCTGATCGTTTCGGTCCGACTTTGGGACTTGTTCCAAGTATAGTGGTAGAGTTGGAGTTCGAAGAAGTTCAACAAAACAAACGGACTAAAGCTGGATATACCTTAAGATTACCAAGATTTAAGGCTATTCGTTGGAATTTAAGCATTCAAGACACCGATTCATTGGATGATGTAAAGGCGCTTTTTGAAGAGCAAATGAGTCGAGAACGATTGGGAAATTCTGTTGAGCCTTTTATTTATATATAAAAAAAGCAGGCCTTTGTTAAAAGACCTGCTTTTCAAAAATACTGTTGTTTATTTTATAAGCATCATCGTTTTTGTGCTTGTAAAACTTCCAGCTTCTAATCGGTACAGATACATTCCAGAAGACAACGAACTCGCATTAAATGAGATGGTATGTGTACCCATATTCATTGTATTTCCATTAATCAAGGTCGCGACTTCCTGGCCAATTACATTGTAAATTCTGAGAGTCACATTTACTGCATTTCGCAAAGTGAAACTAATAGTTGTACTTGGGTTAAATGGATTAGGATAATTTTGATTCAGTGAAAATGATTCAACTCTATAAATCTCTTTATAAGTTGATACCGTTAATTCGGAAGAATCAGAGAAATAAACATTATCTAAATAGGTTGCAGCGGAATTATCACCAACAGGAATGATAATAACTTGATCAATTTCATTTCCCACATGAGATTCTAGATCGATACTATATTCAACCCATCCTGATGTTGAGCCAGATTCGTAATTCACATTTGCGCCGAATTCCCAATCATCACTTCCGGTATAGCTAAACTGAATTTGACCAGGTCCCGCACCATTGGGGTTGTGAACCGAAAAGAATAGTTTACTTCCACTTACAGGAGAATAAGTTGGAAAGTATTGAATTTGTTGCCAATTACCGTCCGTAGCTGATTTCGCCACGTTTTCACTAGAGTTTACCTCATCTGAAACAGGATTAGCTACTTCGCCTCCGTTTGATCCCTGAAACCACATTCCAGATGATGTTGAGTCATTATAGACAAATACTGGACCTTCAATTTGTGTAGGAGCATCCGATTGAAAATATACATTATCAACATAGGTTGCAGCCGAATTGTCACCAGCAGGAATGATAATAACTTGATCAATTTCATTTCCCACATGTGATTCAAGATCGATACTATATTCAACCCATCCTGATGTTGAGCCAGATTCGTAATTCACATTTGCGCCGAATTCCCAATCATCACTTCCGGTATAGCTAAACTGAATTTGACCAGGTCCCGCACCATTGGGGTTGTGAACCGAAAAGAATAGTTTACTTCCACTTACAGGAGAATAAGTTGGAAAGTATTGAATTTGTTGCCAGTTACCGTCCGTAGCTGATTTCGCCACGTTTTCACTAGAGTTCACCTCATCTGAAACTGGATTAGCTACTTCGCCTCCGTTTGATCCCTGAAACCACATCCCTGATGATGTAGAGTCGTTGTATACATAGAATTTATCCTGTGCCAAAGATGAAACTGTAAAAAGTACGTTGAATACAGCTGTTGTTAAGAGCAATTTGCTCACTTTATACTTCATAGTCATATCGCCTTAATATTAATGGTGTTGTTAAACCTGTTTACTATTTAATTAGGACAACACAATTAAAAACGACATCAACTAATTTATATATTTCTTTGAAATTCTTGATATTCATAGAATTAAGTAACGATAAAACTAAAGAGAAGTGAGAAGATACAAGTTATTAGTTACGTTAAATTACGATTAGCGAACTTTGATATTTTAAGATTATTCAATCTAGGTTCATTTTTATTCTCTCTTAAATCGCTCTTGTTCAGCATAAAAGTCTTCATCAGAAATCATCCCAGCTTGCCAAAGGCCGACTAAATCATTCATTCTATCTAAACCTCCAATAGCAATATCAGTATGTTCTTCAGGGCGAACAGTAAATGCGGGTTTGGTTTTTGCTTTAATTGTATCAATGGCTAATTGAATAGATTCAGCATATAAAGAAGCATTGAAAATTCCACTTATCGTAAATTCATCCCAAATTCTTGAATTAGTAAGAATAGCGAGGTCGCCTAAGGAATGTTTCTTTTGGCTTTTAGTTTGTTTCAATTCAACAGAAATAATTGAACTTAAATTAATGACTTGTTCTTCTTTTGGAGTAAAAACGGTAATTGATGTTGGGTGAATTTCCCAATAATTTTTTTTTATGGATGAATAAGTCAGATACAAAATGATCAATCCAATGCCCACAGGAGCTAAAAGAAGTCCTAAAATGAGAATCACTTTTACATCTTTATAGCTCGTTTCTAATCTAATACTTTTTGACATGATAGTAGTTTATGAGATTTTTCAATTTAAAAAGGAAGTAAGAAAGCTCAGAATTATAATGCCTTAAAGATACATCACTTTATTAGACTGTAAAAGACAATGC
>CAZNTR010000351.1:0-2641 GCA_964575925.1 uncultured Chitinophagales bacterium | reverse complement strand
TTGGGCGCTCAATTAAACTTCCTCCTTCCATGATGATGCAGTCTTGGATGGGTTCTGACTTTACTAACGATGATTTAGTGAAAGAATCATCCTTTCTTGAAGATTACGATCACTCTATTTTAGCAGAGGAAATACTTGATAATCAAAAAGTGTGGAAAATTCAACTCATTCCAAAACCTGATGCTGCCGTTGTTTGGGGAAAAGTTATCACTTATATCACTCAATCTGAATTCCATCAACTAAAAACCGAATATTTTGATGAAGACGATTTTTTGGTGAATACTATGCTTGCAAGCGATGTTAAAACATTCGATGGACGCAGAATTCCATCCAAAATGGAAATGATTCCTGCTGACAAACCTGGAAACAAAACACAATTCGAATACATCAGTTTGAAATTTAATGTTAAGCTCAAACCATCCTTTTTCAGTACCAAAAACATGAAAAAAATTGGAGAATAATATGACAAGCTTTTATCTCCTATTAGCTTGGCGGAATCTTTGGCGCAATAAACGCAGAACCTTAATCACTGTTTTTGCCGTTTTCTTTGCTATTGTTTTTTCTATGCTTATGCGTTCCATGCAATTTGGATCATATGAAAGTATGGTTCAAAATATGGTTGGTCGATATACCAGTCATATTCAGATTCATAAATCGGGTTATTGGGATTCCCGTTCTTTTGATGATTTATTTTTCGATCAAGATTCGAGTATTTTTAAACGAATTGATTCTTCAAGTTCTCAGATTCAAATCGTACCACGTTTGGAATCATTCATTTTAGCTGCAAATGATGAAAAAACAAGAGCTTGTTTAGTCATTGGAACGCAGGCAGAAAAAGAAAAGGACTTATCAGGAATTCATAAAATGATCATTTCTGGAAGTTATTTGAACAAGGAAAATCCAAAAGATATTGTGATTACAGAGGGTTTATCTTCCTATATGAAACTTCAAGTTGGTGATACATTGGTTGCAATGGGGCAAGGTTATCATGGTGCCTCTGCAAATGGATTATTCCGAATTGGTGGCATTGCGAAAATTGCTGCTCCTGAACTAAACAAAGCAACCATTTTTATCAATCTTGGCTTTGCTCAAACTTTTTTTGGAGCGATTGATGGTTTAAGTTCTTATTGTATCATCGTAAATCCAGCTAGAGATTTTGAGCAAGTAACTGACAAACTCAAAACTGAATTTCAGCATTCTGATTTGGAAATTATGCATTGGCAAGCTTTAATGCCTGAATTGGTTCAATCGATAGAACTCGATAATGCAAGTGGACTTATCATTTTATTTATTTTATACTTAGTTGTTGGTTTTGGAATTTTTGGAACCGTTTTGATGATGGTTTCTGAACGTAATTTTGAATTAGGTGTCATGTTATCATTGGGAACCCCACGTTTCAAATTAGGACTTCTTTTATGTGTTGAACTTCTTCTTTTAACCTTTATAGGAACCGCGGGTGCATTGATTTTCACCTATCCCATTTTATGGTACTTCAATATAAACCCAATTCCTTTAACAGGCGATACGGCTGAGGTTATGCTACAATATGGAATGGAACCTGTTCTTCCCTTTTCGGCTTCATTTGAAGTCATGGAATCACCTATCGGGGCGATTTTATTCATTGTAATTCTCATTTGTCTGTATCCGATGAGATTTACTCAAAAGATTAACCCTGTTGAAGCGATGAAATAAGCGGAGAAAAAAATGATTTTACACTTAGCTTGGAAAAATATTTGGAGAAATCCCGTTCGTAGTCTTGTTGTTATCGCCGCTGTAGTCGTTGGAGTTTGGGCTGGAGTTTCGATTTCAGCGTTCTCGAATGGAATGACTATGCACTATTTGAATTCACAATTAGATACTTATGTAGGTCACGTTTCTCTTCAAACAAAAACGTTTAATGAAGAACGTTCTGCTGAATTTTCATTGGAAAATGTTGATTCTTTAGTAGAATTTTACTCAAATGACTCAACCGTTAAATCACTAACGCCTATTACTTTAGCAGACGGAATGATTGCTAGTGCTAATTACACAAGTGGCATTCAAATTAGAGGAATCGATACTGCTACTGATACTTTAGTTTTCAAAACGTATCAATACATCACTAAAGGGAAGTATTTAAGCGATTCCTTTAAAAATCAGATTGTGGTTGGAGAAAAATTGGCGGAAAAACTAAAATCTGGTTTGCGCTCCAAAGTTGTACTTACTTTTCAACGCGTTGATGGAACGATTACTTCTGCGGCATTTCGAATTAGTGGCATTTTAAAAACCCCTAATTCAACATTAGATCAGATGCGAATTTTTGTGAATCGGGAAGATTTACAAAAGTATATTGGCGGTGAAAACACGACACATGAACTCTCATTTAGACTATTTGATGCGAATTACGCAAAAACTTTCACGGCGAATCATTCACCTCTATTAGCTAAATCTGATACACTTTTAAATTGGTTCCAAATTGCTCCTGAATTAGCGTATGTTGACAGTTCACTCGATTTAACCTTATATATTTTCATGGGAATTATAGTTCTCGCTTTAACACTTGGGATTCTAAATACCATGTTAATGGCCATTTTGGAAAGAAAACGTGAATTGGGAATGTTGATGGCAATTGGAACTTCTCGCCCATTTTTATTCAAATTGA
>CAZNTR010000350.1:0-2654 GCA_964575925.1 uncultured Chitinophagales bacterium | reverse complement strand
ACTTTGATAAAAGCACAAAGCTTGATTTAACCACTGAACCGCCACTTTTGGGTAGCTGCTGTTACCTGCCGTTTTTTATTATTCGGGGTCGTCTATTTCTTCTGTGTCGGTATAGTTGAACTCTACTTTGCTTTGAGTAATTATCTCGTCCAAAATGTTTTTGAGATAACCCAATTTTATACTGTCGGTAAAGCATTGGTTAAGTGTCGGAATGTTTATGACTTCTTCAATGCAGCTCATATACTTGGCCACGATAGCTGTAACCAAATAAATTTTGCTTGCATTGTCTTTAATTTTCGCTAAAATATCGTTCGTTGGTTCATCTGATTTGATTACGAATGTTATCGGGAACTTTTGAATTTTGTCAATGTCAAGAAAATACTTTTTGAAGTCTAAAGTTTCTGTTACTTGAAAGAAACGCCCCAATGGTCGCATTACAAAATCAATTCCACCATCATTGGCGTTTGTTCTTCCTGTCTTGAAAAGTTGCAGGTTTTCTTTGTTGAGTTTTTCAACTTCGTAGCCCCAATAAATATGTTGGTCGTGATAGTAATATTTAAGAATAGAATAACTAACAATTTCAAAAAGTCGAGCATCAACATTGGGTGCAAGTAGATTGCTGATAAATTCAATTACTTTTTCTGGTTCTGATTTTTCAATTTCCTGAAATTCTTCAAGAGCTTTGATAAAGCGTTGAAAAGCGTCTTGTTTTGTCTTAACGTATTCGTCAATGATTTCAATAATTACACTTGCTAAATTGTAAGTCGCCTTGCCTACTTTTACTTTTAGTAAATGTTCGTTTATCCAATACTTGTTCGTTTCAAGGTTTCGCAAAATGGGAATAAATTCAGATGCTGGAAAATATTTCTGAAATTCTGAGTTCATTCTGTTGTTTAAAGCGTGGTTCTGCAATTTGCTTCCAAATGGCAATTCTCTTTGTCTTGTAAACAATTTTACAAACGCTGCTCCTTCATAGTCTGCGTAACCATTTTGTTTATCAAAACCATTGGCAATGTAGTCTTCGAGAATAACATAAATCGCATATAAGTTGGCAAAACTGGAACGAGCTTTTGAGCCTTTGTTTGCCGAACGGGTTTTGAAATTCAGATATTGAATTAACTGGCTGTTATTGAAAATATCTTCGCTATCTTTTCCGAAATGTTGTTCTAAAATTGTCTTTATGTTAGCCGTGAATGTATGTTCCATTGGGTTCAAATAATGTTTGTTGATTGATACTGGCGATTTTTTCGGTTTCAAATGTGCGAATTTCTTTTTGCAATTTTTCGCCTTTGTATTCGTCAGCTAATTGTAAACGTCTTAGCCCAATTTTTACATACTCGTCTTGTAATTCGATGCCAATACAGTTTCTGTTTAATTCTTTTGCAACAAAGCAAGTTGTGAAAGTTCCCGAAAATGGGTCTATCACTAAATCGCCTTCGTTAGAGCTTGCTTTAATAATTCTTTCAAGTAAAGCAATTGGTTTTTGCGTTGGGTGGTTTTCGTATTCGTCCATACGGTAACGAACTCTTGGAAATTCCCAAACATTGCCCGGTACTTTTTCCGAGCTGTAAACAGTTGGAACAGCTTTACGATAGTCAATAAGTTTACGTTTTGCTCCTGTTTTGGCTTCCACCAAAATGTCGTCTGCGTTAAAAGTGTATTTGCTTTTATCTTTTACGCAAAACAAAATGGGTTCATACATAGAACCGAAATATTTCTTTGCCTGAACTCCCGAACTGTCGTAACTCCAAATTAACCGTGAAAGTATGTCTAATTTTTTACGCAAGAATATGTCAAAGTAAGGCATAAACTGTGTAGCAGTCATTACATAAAAACTGCCTGTTGGTTTTAGTTTTTTGATACACAAGTCAAGCCATTCGTAGCACCACTCCAAATAGGCTTCTTCGGTTTTCCATTTTTCAATGTGTCCGTTAAAGTTTTTACCAATGTTGTAGGGTGGGTCGGCAAATATAAGGTCAACGGAATTGTCTGGTAGCGTTTTCAGTGCTTCCAAAGCGTCTCCGTGAATAATTTTATGTATGTCAGTTCCAAATATTTCCATTGTCTGCATTTTTCAAAGTTATACCAAGATTCACTTGATGTAAGGATTGACATGATTTGATTTACTTGATTTTGAATGATGTATGAGACCAAAATTTCGCAAATCTCATGCGTTTCAGTATAATAGAGCAAATTTACTATTTTTTGTTCAATTGTCCGCCCGTCTGTTGATGATTGGCAGGGTGTCGGTAAAATGGCACCTAACTCACTAATAAACGCAATTCAAAATCCAAAAAAGTTGCACAGTTCCAAAAATTTCATTTTTCGTATCTTATTTGAAATAAATCACTTATGAAAATAATACGCAAGTTTTGTGTCATGAAAAGCGCAATGCGTGAATTTGTTTGAAGTCTATTTTTTATTCACCCTAATTAAGGAAATGATTTTTAGATTAGCAAATAAAATTCCATTTAAACGGTAAATTAATTTAATAGTATTTAGTATAAAGTTTGTTAGAAAGAAAACAAAAGAATCAATCTGAGGGAAGCTCGAAAAAAAAGAGAAATTACTGTTAATAAAAAAGAGTAGCCATATAAAGATCTCAAATTCGGACTTCGTTTCTATAAAAAAGGCAGTGGTTTTCGCAAAGAAAC
>CAZNTR010000349.1:0-2661 GCA_964575925.1 uncultured Chitinophagales bacterium | reverse complement strand
TTGCACTTGCGGGGCCAAAAATCGGAACCGAAGTGCGCGAAGTTCAACGTAAAGGTGTTGATGTAATGATTGCACTAGATGTTTCTTTGAGCATGAAAGCCGAAGACGTTAGTCCAAACAGATTGGACAAAGCGAAGTACGAAATAAACAGATTATTAGACCGCTTGAAAGGCGATCGCGTTGGCTTAATCGTATTTACGGGCGAAGCTTGGTTACAAAGCCCAATGACGATGGATTATTCTGCACTGCGTTTGTATTTAAATATTGTTGATACTGATCAAATGCCAAGTACAACAACCAATTTCGCTTCGGCCATGAGCACTTCAATTAGAGCATTTGAAGCTATCGAGAAAGAATCTAAAGGCGCTAAAGTTTTATTAATTATCTCTGATGGAGAAGATTTTGGAGAACCTTTTGAAGACGAATTATCTCGCGTGAAAGATGCTGGGATTTCTGTGTACACTTTAGGTATCGGAACCATTGAAGGCGGAACAATTCCTATTTACGACAGCAATAAACGACTTTTAGGCTATAAAAGAGATAATGAAGGCCGTGTTGTGGTTTCTAAAATGGAAACAGGTGCATTAACACGAATTGCATCTAAAGGCGATGGCGATTTCTACCAAATTCAACGTGGTAGCGAAGGCGTTGATGGATTTATTCAAAAAATTGACCAATTAGAAAAAGGTGAATTTGCGCGCCAAGAGTATGCCGATTTCAAAAATCAGTATCAATATTTGGCGGCTGGCGGTTTGTTGATGTGGATTTTAGGACTATTACTACCTACACGTTCTTCAAAGAAAATTAAGAACCAAAACATCTGATTTTTTTCATTGTGTAAAAATAACAGATCCTGTTTTGCTTTTCATTCTCAATCCATGAAGCTCTATGCAAAAGAGGATGTTTCCTAAAAACCTCTCAACTCTAACCTTTCACCTTTTATTCATTTTCTGTTTTGAGCCCTATTTTATCTTTTTAATGAGTTCAATTTTGGGTATTTTCAGGCAAAATTTTTAAAAGCGATTTTTTAGTAACCAAACCCCGATTTTTATGAACATTCATGAGTATCAGGCCAAAGAATTACTCAAATCTTTTGGCGTAGCAGTACCAGCTGGAATTCCTGCTTTCACCGTTGAGGAAGCTGTTCAAGCTGCCGAAACCCTAAAAGCAAATGGAGCCACATTATTTGTGACTAAAGCTCAAATTCACGCAGGTGGACGCGGAAAAGGTCGTACTGTAAAAAGTAATTCAAAAGGCGTTGTCTTATGTAAAACTGTTGAAGATGTAAAAGCAACAGCCGAAGCATTACTTGGCGATACACTCGTAACCATTCAAACTGGTCCAGACGGACAAAAAGTTCAGCGTATTTACATCACAGATGGTGTTGATATTGCGAAAGAATTTTACCTCGGTATAACTTTAGACCGTGCTCGCAGCCAAAACGTAATTATGGTTTCTACCGAAGGTGGTGTTGAAATCGAAAAAGTGGCTGAAGAAACTCCAGAACTTATTGTTAAAGAATGGATTGAGCCAGGACAAGGATTACATCCGAATCAAGCTCGTCGACTAGCGTTTGCTTTAGGCTTAAGCGGTGATTCTTTCAAACAAGCTGTTAAATTTATCACAACCTTATATGCGGCATTCGAAAAAATGGATGGTAGTATAGTTGAGATTAACCCACTTGTGTTAACTCCTGAAGGAAACATTATGGCTTTAGATGCTAAAATCAATTTTGATGATAATGCATCGTATCGCCATAAAGATTGGGCAGATTTACGCGACTTAAGCGAAGAAAACCCATTTGAATTAGAAGCTTCAAAATACAATCTAAACTACATCAAATTGGATGGTAACGTGGGTTGTATGGTTAACGGAGCTGGTTTAGCGATGGCTACTATGGATATTATTAAATTATCCGGTGGCGAACCTGCAAACTTCTTAGACGTTGGCGGTGGCGCGAATGTAAATACCGTTAAAAACGGATTCAAAATCATTCTTAGCGATCCAAACGTAAAAGCTATTTTGATTAATATTTTCGGTGGAATTGTTCGTTGCGACCGCGTTGCAAACGGAGTTGTTGAAGCAGCAAATGATCCTGAAATCAAAGAAAAATTAGCTTCTGTTCCTGTTATCGTTCGTTTACAAGGAACAAATGCAGTTGAAGCAAAAGAAATTATTGATAACTCTGGCTTAAATGTTATTTCAGCCGTTTTATTAAAAGAAGCTGCTCAAGCAGTAACAGAAGCTTTAGCTTAAGTAGAAATTTCTTTCTGAAAAAATTAAAGCCATTGAGT
The DNA here is from genome assembly GCA_964575925.1 of uncultured Chitinophagales bacterium. Classification (GTDB taxonomy): domain Bacteria; phylum Bacteroidota; class Rhodothermia; order Balneolales; family M1805; genus M1805. The sequence continues at coordinate 367 of CAZNTR010000349.1, read as the reverse complement.
AATTGATGGCTTTTTTTTGTGTATTAGTATGATTCAATCTCTTATAAAGATTTTAATAAACTGAGTTCGGGTTAAATATTAGTTCAATTATTTTAATCATAAATTTGAATAAGTATTGGAGAACCTGCATTTGCTTTTTGTGCCAACTATAATTTAAAACCAAGCTAGGCAGAGATTATGGGTCAAGCCCATAATGACGAAATTAATTTATCCCAGTTTACATATTTCTATCTTATCCCGAACTTAGGTTTTTACTATGATTCAATCTCTTATAAATATTTTAACACAAAACTATATCTGAACTCCATTTAATACACTTTCATTATTTCGTCCAAGCTTTTTCTTTTTATATCAGGAACTTTACAAT
>CAZNTR010000348.1:0-2696 GCA_964575925.1 uncultured Chitinophagales bacterium | reverse complement strand
GTTCGTGCATAAGGAACCATTGGGTCTAAGGCTGCTTGATTAATTCCGATACATTCATCAAGTGTAAAAGAAAAGCGTCCTCCATTATTCGGATAGATTACAAAATCAGCGCCAAATGCTCTCCAGAGCGAGCCGTATTGGAATGAATGACTAAACCCATTAATAGCGCCTAAGTAGGTTCCTGAAAAGGCAGGATGAGCCATAATGGGAAGGTTTACATCTGATGATGCTAAGTCTGCCATCATTTCTAATCCGCATAATTGAGGGCAAAGTAAAACTCCATGAGCGCCTAAATCTTCAGCTTGTCTAAATCTGTCGATTAATTTAGAGCCATTTGTTGTAACATTTGGAAAATACCAAGTTTGCTTTCCTGTTAAATTATAGGAATGATTCACAGCTTCGACACAAGCTTTTACTCTTTCAGTAAATGGAGAATGTCTTTGATCAGCAATTCCATGATCATCTTTAATGATATCGATTCCACCAGTTGCAAATTGAAAGGCTAAATCAGCGAGTTTATCTATGGAAAGTCCTAATGGTTTTAAAGCGGAGCACGATAAGGGGCGATTTGGAATTCCCATATTAATACGAACACCCTCAACACCAAAACGAGGACCAGGAAACCAGTCTTGAATAGGTTCCCAATCTACATTGATTACTTGAATTCCAGGTTTTAACGAAATATTGCCAAGAAGTACATTCAAAAACTGTGTTAAATCGCCATCTATAGTTGAAACTGCATAAGAACATTCTACTAAATACGTTTTTTCGCCTGTTTCTTTAATAGATTCAACTTTTCCAGCTGTATTATTTAAAATCCAAGCATCTAAAACAGAACTTGGCAATTCAACACTTTGTTCTAAAGCAATTCCAAGTGCTTTTTCTTGAATCGTTTCACCTTGAAGACAAGTAACGAGATATTCGATGGTAAATCGCATGAAAAAAAGGTTAGTTCACGTTGTGTAATAGCAGAGTTTCTTTTCTTTTTGGTCCTGTTGATAAAATGACAACCGGAACTTCGAGGTAATCTTCGATAAATTTCAAATACGAAAGAATCGATTCTGGCAAATCATCTTTTGATTTAATTTCGTTTGAATTTGTTTTCCAACCTTTAATTGTTGTGTAAACAGGTTTAACCGCCGCTAAAACTTTTCCATCAATTGGGAATAAATCTGTTTTCTTACCAGCAATTTCGTATTGAGTACAAACTTTAACTTCATCAAATGAATCCAATACATCCAATTTGGTAACTGCTAACTCATTAATTCCATTAATTCTAACAGCATATTTTAAGGCAACTAAATCTAACCAACCGGTTCTTCTAGGTCTTCCTGTTGTTGCACCGAATTCATGACCAATTCTGCGAATTTCTTCACCAGTTTCGTCAAATAATTCAGTTGGAAAAGGCCCATTTCCGACTCTTGTGCAATAGGCTTTCATAATTCCCATTACATGAGTGATTGCGGTTGGAGGTAAACCAGTTCCTGTACAAGCTCCACCTGAAGTTGGAGATGAAGAAGTAACAAAAGGATACGTTCCGTGGTCGACATCTAAAAGAGCTCCTTGAGCGCCTTCTAATAAAATTGATTTGCCAGTTTTTCTAGCATTATGCAATAATAAACCGGTATCGCATATAAATTCTCTGAGCGTTTCTCCAGCTTTTAGCATTTCTTGAACAATAGGTTCAGACTCTAATTGCTCTTCAAGACCAAGAGATTTTAACGAAAAATTTACATTGGCAACATTGGCTATCACTTTTTCACGTAATGAACTCTCGTCTAATAAATCGAGCATTCTAACTCCGCCTCGATTGTATTTGTTTTCATACGCAGGTCCAATTCCGCGACCAGTTGTTCCAATTTTATTATCGCCTTTTGCTTTTTCTTTAGCTTGATCGATAACTTTGTGGTAACTCATAATAACATGAGCGCTTTCACTGATAAATAATCTACCCTTTGGATCAATCCCGTGAGATTTGACCTCATCTAGTTCTTGAAGTAGAGCAACCGGATCGATAACAACACCGTTGCCAATTACACAGTCACAATTTTCATGAAATACACCAGATGGAACAAGGTGTAAAACGATTGTTGTATTATCGAATTTTAGTGTATGACCAGCATTAGCACCACCTTGATAGCGAGCTACAACACCGACCTTATCACTTAGGAGGTCAATAATTTTACCTTTTCCTTCGTCGCCCCATTGGGCACCAATTACTACACGTGTTGACATAATTTTCTTTGATAACATAAAAAAAGAGGTATCCGGTTCAGATACCTCTTTAAGCAAATATAAATAATAAATCTAAAAAGCGTTTATTTCTTTACATCAAAAGAAGCAATTGCTTGATCTAAGGTTTTGAAATTTTCAAATACTGTTATCAACTTAGTGATAATCAATAAACTTTCAATTTTATTACTTGCGTTGGCGATGACTAAATCACCACCTGCATTTTTCATGGTTGTTAATGCACCGATTAACATACCAAGACCAGAAGAATTCATGAATTTCACTTTGCCAAGATCAACAACGATGTGTTTTTTATCTTGATCGATGAGTTCATGTAATTTCTCATTGAGGCTTACCGCATCGGGTCCGCCCATTACGTTACCTTTAAAATCTATTACGACACAATTGTAACGCTCTTCAATTTGAAAACTCATTGTATTTCTCCGAAATTAGGTTAGCTTTTT
>CAZNTR010000347.1:0-2704 GCA_964575925.1 uncultured Chitinophagales bacterium | reverse complement strand
TTACAGATAAGGATTATGAGTCAAAATTACGAGCATTACCAGGTTGGAGAAAAGTAGTTTATCATGGTTTTCTAACTCATTCAGAAGCTGAGATACTAATGAAAGTGTCTAAAATAGGTGTGATGCTTTTTGATGATATCCCCAATCATCGTTTTTCATTACCAACAAAATATTTCGAATATGTACAATTTGGGCTAAATATTTTAAGTAATAATAAAATTAATCTAAGTTTAGAAAAAACAATTACTAAATTATTTGAAGAAAAAAAACAAGAGGAGCAACCAATTGAATATTTCGACTCTGTAGTAGACATACTTTGCAAAAAGTATGAATCCCTTGAATTAAATACTAAATAGATAATTAATAAGTCAAACGGATAAATTGAATTAGTCAAATACTTTAACAATAAAATTTAAATCAAGTATCAAGAAATCGTTAAGTTTAATTTAAGAAAATATTTTTAAGTTAGTTTTATAAATGCTGAAAAGTCTTAAATTAGGGTTTTAACAAAAAATGTAAAAGGTTACTTAATATGAAGGTTACTCGATTTCTATTTGCACTTTTGGTATTACTATCTACGGGTTTTACTATCTCAAAGGCACAATTATCAAAAACATCCCTAAAAATCGTAAATCCTGCAACTTGGTGGCAGTCTGAGCCAGGGACTTTGGAAAAGGCATCAATTGCGATTCACCCTAAGGGCGCTTACACCGAAATGGGTATGTACTTAGAGTTCTCTGCTAGAAGCGTAAGCTTTTCTGCCACGGATAATCTTGAAATTGAGTACAAGTTTAGTCTACCAGCGGATGCTATTATAAATGATTCATGGTTATGGATTGATGACACAACTATTGTTAGGGCAAAAATATTAGATATTTGGACGGCAAGAGGCATTTATGAGGATATTGTGAATCGTAGAAGAGATCCTTCCATTTTATACAAACACAATGCTACAGATTATGAATTGAGGATTTTTCCACTTCCTGCTGGAAAATCTAGAAAGATTAAACTTACCTATTTGGTTCCCAATAAGTTAACCTTAAATACTCAATCAGTAGTTGTTCCGCTTCAATTTGCAAAAACTTCTAGAAATATTCCAAATGTTGTTCATTTGTTAGCTTGGAAAGAAACTAGTCTTAAATTGCCAACTATCTCAGGGGTTAAAAATAATCCATTTGTTGCCAAACAAGATGATGAATTTGGTGCTTATTTCAGAGCTGATATCCCTCAAACACTATTTGATGCAGATTTAACGGTAAACTTTGAAACCGAAGAAGCTACAGTTAATCCCGTTAGTTCTTATAAAGATGACGATGAGTTTTATTTTCAGTCAGTGATTAGTCCTGAGGACATATTAAAAGATGATCTTAGACCGAAAAAAACACTGTTTTTAGTTGATTACACAGAGTTTAATTCAAGTTTGACAACAGCTCAGTTTAATACCTATCTGAAAAATGCTGTTAACGAAAATATGACGAGTGTTGATTCCATTAATATTATGTTTGCTGGAAATCAAATGAGTCCTGTGTTTCCAACATGGAGGTCTTATAATATTATTGAATTTGATTCTATTTTAACTAAAACTGAAAAACAAACTTACACTAATTTGCATCCGCTACTATTTGAGGGGATTGATTATATCAATAAAGACGGAGCGAATGCTGAAATCGTTTTATTAAGTAATTCATTTACGTTTTCAGGATTTACACAATCGAATGATTTAATTGCTGATTTAATGGAAGCAATGAATGAAGTCTACCCGATCCATATTATTGATTATCAGGATAGAAATCTTTCTTATGTCTATAGCGGCAGTATGTCTCAGTACTTTTATGGAAATGAATATATTTATATCGGACTTGCAAGAGAATCTGGAGGTTTGTTTAAGACGTATCGTAATGATGGCTCAAAAGCGTTTAATGATGTTATGCTTGGTCTAGGTGGTTCATTAACCATAAGCAGTATCAATCATAATTTTAATGGTGGATTTGGTTTTTCAACCTATTCCAATTTAGTTATCAATGCCAATCATCCTTTGAATAAGCAAATATTTACTACTGGAAAATATTTAGGTAGTCTTCCTTTAGAAATTACTTTAAATGGATTCTTAAATACGAAACCGATTTCAAAGAAAATTACTTTAAATGAAAATGATATTTTAAGTGTGGATTCTACCTTGAAATCATTTTGGGCAGGTACAAAAGTAAAGTTTTTAGAATCTCAAGCACAATCCAATGAAACAGTTGCGGAAGTGATTGCAACGAGTTTAGCAAGTAGAGTAATGTCTAAATATTCTGCTTTCTTGTGCTTAGAGCCTGCTTTAGGCGGCGAAGTTTGTGAGAGTTGTGAAGATGAATCTCGTTTAACTTCGATTTTTGATCCAACTTTTGATATCACAAATGACTCCACATTTAATGCGTATCCAAATCCATTTAACAGTACCGTTTCTTTACACTTAAAACTGAATACAAGCAATTTAGCTCCAGATGCATCAATCTATATTTATAACGTTTTGGGTCAAGTTGTGAAAACCTTTACAGTTCCGATTGCTTCTGATAGAGTGATTAATTTTAAATGGGATGGCCGGGGAAATAGCGGTTCAACCATGTCAACAGGAACGTATTTTATACATGTTAAAGCAGGTGTAAGTCATTACACGAAAAAAGTAATGTTAATGAAATAACAAATTTGTTTTTTTAAACCA
>CAZNTR010000346.1:0-2760 GCA_964575925.1 uncultured Chitinophagales bacterium | reverse complement strand
AAGTAAGATGCTTTACGTTCAAACTGAAGACGAACGCTGTCGCCAATCGCTTCGTTGTCTGTCCGATTTACAAGAACCTGCAATACAATTTTTCCGAATGATGCACCGGCATTAATTGAAACAACATGCTCATCAGTGACTTCATATGAATACCCTTCATCTGATTCTAACAAAGAAATGTTAAAGTCAACAGATGATTGATCAGAATTAATAATTAATGTATCTAAATCAAACTGAGCAAAAGGCTCCTCATCATATACCGTTTCTCCTGAAAATGTTTTGAAACGGGGTTTACTTATCGCATGAACTGTAACTGGAACCGAAAGAATAGCAAATAAAGCTGGTGTTCTGCCCATTTCAGTAGCTTTAACTACCACTGTATCAGAACCTGAGAATGTAAAGTCGGAGGCAATAAACAACTGATTATGTTTAATTTCAGCCGAAAATTGACCGAACGTGATATGTAAGGGATTATCAACAGTACCTAATGACTGTAACGGATTAAAAGGTGTAGTAAATGTAGTGTTGTATAGTTTTGATGAGCTTTTACTCCAAGCTTTAAATTGAAGACTTTCAGTCGTTTCATTCGAATACGCAACCAAAAAATACCGTAATGAATCATTTACCCGAACGGCTGAACTTAAACCACGAATCTCTTCGCCATTAAAAGCCGCAATTATCAAAGTATCATCATTCGATTCAATACCAAGAACGGAAGCTTTTAGGGTAATATTCATGTTGTATTCAAAGTTTTCAGGTGAAACGGACCAATTAGGATTGGTTTTCTCTTCTGATTCTGGCAAAATGATGGAATAACTCATTTCCTGATTATCATCTGAACTGAATAATGAAGCGAGAGAAACAGAATACGCCTTATCACCTTCAAATAAATCTACAGGCAATGAATTAAATAAGGCCACAGGCGCAATATCTTCTGCCTGAACATGCACATACCATTCAATCATTCCAGGAGGGTTAGTTTGATTAGTGGTAAATGCTGAAAAAACAAATTTTTGTTTGCCAGTAAACGTTTCTGGGATAACTAAATCAAGCAAATAATCATCATCAACCGATGCTTGTATCGCACCCTGTGTTTCTACAGAAATCCTAAACTGTTCCTTTTCATAATCACTTACCCATGGTGTTAAATCCATTTGATACGTGGTTTGGCCTTGAGACAATAGTAATTCAGGGATATCTTTCCAAACGGGTGCATAATTAAAGAATTCAATAAAATCAACACGTAAAGGTTCATCTACTGTTCCATAAATCATAGCTTGCTCAAAAGAAAACAAGCTATCTCGACTCAGTATTTTTCCTGATTCTTCCACCAAAAAGCGAAATTGAACGGTATCTTTCGGAGAGTTTGAATACAGATTTAAAAAATAAATATTGTTGGCACCAACAGTTACTGCATTGGCTACTCCACGAATTTCATCGCCTTTAAAAACGCCAAGAATCCCTTTTGGACTATTCTCATTCTCATAATCAATCCGGATTTCAATGGTTGCTGTCGCCTGATACGCAAACGCTGATGGGTTTACCTGCCAAGGCAACTCTTGCCCTGGCAAAGGTAAATAAAACATCAACAATGCGATTGCAATATAAATAATACGCATGTTCAAGAATCCTATTTTAGGTAAACCATTTTCCGAATCGATCTGAAATTACCAGCTTTCAGTTCATACAAATAGGTTCCGGTAGCTAAACTATTAGCATCAAACTTTGACCATAATGGAATGGTATAATAACCAGCCGGTTGTTTAGCATTTACCAATGTTGCAATTTTTTGCCCAAGAATGTTATACACAGTCAGGGTAACTTGCGACTCTTTTGGTAATTGATACTTAATTAGGGTATTACCGTTAAATGGATTCGGATAGTTTTGGAACAAATCGTAATTGCCCGGAATCTCATTGGAACCTTCAGCAGAAGTGGCAACTGAAGGGACAACCGTTAATGGATTATCTACTGTTCCCAAAACGGCATTATTCACAAATGTCAGTTTCGTTTCGGTCGATAAGCTATTACCATCTAAACGATTAAACAATTCCAGTGATATCGTTTCACCTTCATCTTTATTAGAAAAAATAGTCAGGAACACAATGTCTTCTCCTAAGCCACTGACATGCAATACCTTATCAACACCTCTAACTGCTTCATCGTGGAAAGCTCCCACAACTAAAACCGTATCGGATTGAACTTCGGACAAACCTGGTTGAATTTTGGCAATTACTGACATTGAATATTGAAACTCTGATGGAGTTACAACCCACGGTACTGGTTTTAATTCAAGTGTTTCCGTTGTTGACTCTTTGGAACTTAGTGGTGAAGTTTCTTTGGTTCCATTCGATGATGAAATTTTGGCCGTTACTTGTTGCGAAGGCGCTATTGGATAGGTAAATCTTCCCCCATTCTTAGTGAATAACAAATAACCTTGTAAAGGTCTTAATGCGGAAAGTGTTCCAACCCAACCCGTTCCGGCAACATAAACCGAAAATTGCGATTGACTTTTTAAAATATCACCGTTTAATGCAACCAGATTTCGTAACGCATCATTGGTTGACAAACTGTTCATCGGATTGAATCCTAACCAGTTCCAACCTGGTAACAATCTGAGTGTATCTAAGGCCAAGTTTACTGGCTCACCAGCAAGAGTTAGCGCACTTTGTTGTGCTAAATTAACCTGATACATTGAACCTGTTCTCAGTGAATCTAAAGAACCAACCCAGCCTGAACTCGAACTGAACATACTAAATT
>CAZNTR010000345.1:0-2789 GCA_964575925.1 uncultured Chitinophagales bacterium | reverse complement strand
CTAAATATTTTAAGGGCAATAATATAAGAGTTAATTCAATTTCTTTAGGGGGATTACTTGATGCCCAACCAGAAACGTTTCTTAAAAAATACAAGAAATATACACTAAATAAAGGAATGCTTGACCCAAAAGATATAGTTGGAACATTGGTATTTCTACTTTCTAATAATTCGCAATATATAAATGGGCAAAACATTGTAGTTGACGATGGTTTCACCTTGTAATACTTTAACAAAGTTGGTCTTTGTACCATCCTCTGCTTATCTCTCCGAACCAATTTATAATACCTTAAAGGAAGGCTCTGACACAAAAAAGGAGCTTATGGTGTATTGTAATTTGCCTGAGATAAACAAACAAAACAAAAACAGACTAAACTCGAATTTTAAGATAAAGGTAAATGATCTGGAGGTTTTGAATAACTACTTCAGTTTTACGATTTTTAAAAAAGCCCTAACATTTTTTCATTTTGTTTTGGATTTAAGGAAGTATAAGAAGAGAATATATTCATGGTTAAATCAAGAAAACCCAGATGCAATTCTGACAACTGCGGAAACTATTAGTACCTTAATTTGCTTAGATTGGGCTCGAAGTAAAAAAAAACTCGGCGTTGTCATTCAGCCATCATTTATTTCGATTGATGAATTTCAAAAGCGAAAACTTAAGTATGATATACAGAATTTAATTTTTGTATTTTTAAGTGGTTGCAGAATTAATTCAAACAACAAATTGTTTGGGACCTCCTTTACCGAAAATTTTGTTTTTTATTTTAGTAAGAGTCTTGAAATCTACTATGAGAGAATAAAACACTCACGAAGATCATTGATTCCCAACTTACAGTTTCAGAACTACTATAATTTCTTTAAAAGTTTTGAGAAGCGTCGTTTTAAATTAGCAAACATACTTTTATGCGTGCAGAACTATGAAAAACTACCTAATTTGGTGAGTAGTTCAGACGCTAGTGACATAAATAAGGTTTATATAGATATCATAAAAGCTTTCCCTGAGATTCATTTTATTGTTAAAATCCATCCGAGGCAAATTGAAGACGAAAAATTTTATAAAAGTCATTTTCTTGATAATGAATTAAGCAACTTTGAATTTGTTATCCACGAACCCTTAATAAACTTGTTTAAAAAAAGTTCTTTACACATCTCTTCAGGTTCTTTTACGATATTAGAAGCCATCTTATGTGGTGTACCGTCTATAAATATTAAACCCAATGTAATCTCCTTGGGAATTTATTTGAAAGGCAAAGCTGAACGTAATGCCAATACAGCCGATGAAGCAATAAATTTGATAAGACAAAGCATGGATGCTTCTCATTACAGTGAATTTCTAGTGCACCGTAAAGAATTTATAGACGAATCATTTCATGGTTTGGATGAGAACATACCTCGTTACGTACTAGATAATATTAATAACTTAATTATAGAAAAGAAATATGGAAACTAGTAACAAGACTCTGTTGGTAACTGGTGGTACTGGTTCGTTTGGTAATGCTGTATTAAAGCACTTTATAAATACAGATATAGGAGAAATACGAATTTTTAGCAGAGACGAGAAAAAACAAGAAGATCTAAGGATTGAATTGAAGAATGATAAGCTGAACTTTATCATTGGTGATGTTAGGGATTTTGACAGTATTAATGCTGCCATGAGAGGCGTTGACTTTGTGTTTCAGGCGGCTGCACTCAAACAAGTACCGTCCTGTGAGTTTTTCCCTATGCAGGCGGTTAAAACAAATATTCTGGGGTCGGAGAATGTGCTTGAAGCAGCGGCCTCCAACAATGTGCAGAAAGTAGTGGTATTAAGTACCGACAAAGCTGTCTACCCTATCAATACAATGGGGATGTCAAAAGCCATCATGGAGAAGCTGGCCATCTCAAAAGCCAGAGACCCACGGATAACAAAAAGGGGCGGCGTCATTTGTGCAACACGATATGGAAATGTTATGGCTTCAAGGGGTTCAATTATTCCACTATTTATTAAGCAGATAAAGGAAGGTTCTCCATTAACCATCACTGAACCTGAAATGACACGTTTTATGATGTCACTGGAGGAATCGGTAAAATTGGTTTTATTCGCTTTTGACAATGCTGAGCCTGGTGATCTGTTTGTACAAAAGTCACCGGCAGCTACCATTTTAACCCTGGCAAATGCATTAAAGGAACTTTTCAACGCCAATAACGAAATCAGAATCATTGGATCGCGACATGGCGAAAAAATGTATGAAACCCTGTGCGGTAAAGAGGAAATGTCAAAGGCACACGATTTGGGAAATTACTATAGGATTCCGGCTGATATGCGCGATTTGAACTACACCAAATATCTTCAGACCGACGGACCTCGCCTGATCGATCAGGAGTATAATTCCGATAACACGGATCGCATGAATACAGAAGAGCTGAAAAAGCTTCTGCTTACACTCGATTACGTTAAAACTGAACTTAATTCGTAGTTATGATACCTCTTGTAAAAACAAGTATTCCTCCCAGAGAAGTGTTAATGCCTGAGCTGGAAAACATACTGTATAGTGGTTATGTAGCACAAGGTGAGCAGGTTGAACTGTTCGAAAGGGCTTTTGAACAGTTTGTTGGAGGTGGTAATGCTCTTACAGTAAATAGCGGAACTGCCGCACTGCATATTGCACTCATTCTGGCAGGAGCAGAAAGTGGCAGCGAAGTGGTTTCAACGGCACTCACGGCCGAGCCCACTAATGTGGCGATAAAAATGAACGGTGCTAAAATCAGGTATGCCGACATTGATTATCATACAGGGAACTTGAATCC
>CAZNTR010000344.1:0-2791 GCA_964575925.1 uncultured Chitinophagales bacterium | reverse complement strand
TGCAACGAGTAAGAATTATAAGTGATTATCAATTCATTTGGAGACCAACAAAGAATAAAGATGCACAAGGAAATACGATTAGTGATCCTACCTGTAACAGCTATACAAATGACGATTTCAACATTTGGAGAATGACCGAAAGTCTTATGTTGTTTAACCGAGCTTGGGATTTGTACTTAGCACTAGAAAATGCGTATGAGTTTTATGGGATGGAAATTTCATTTTCAAATAATTTGCTATCTGCAGCAGAAAAGGACTCAGTAAATAATTACATCAGAAAAAGAACTCAAGATCTAGCAACAGTAACTACGACGAGTCCAATATATAATGGAATAAGTCTAGCTTTTCCAGATACGAGATTAGATAGAGTGCAAGCAGGAAATTGGCCATACATTTGTTACGCTGGCGTTGCGTATTCAATGATAAATCTTAATGGATATTCTGGTGGTTTCACTTATAGTAATTATCCGTATTCAGGAAAAGCATTCTTAGCTGAATTCACTAATAAATTAAAATATGAATGGACTGGAACCCCTGAATATAGAAGAATAGCATACTGGTATTACCAAAGCGGTGGTGGAAATAAATATTGGGCAGAGGGTCCAATGTATTTTAAATTAGCATTAGGTGCAGCAATTCCAGTTTGGCACTCCATTAGGTTAAACAATAATCTAACCGCTGAAAATGCAATTCCGGGTTGGATTGATCCTGCTCTAGATCCTTTTAGAGATGATAAGTTTATAAATCCAATAAAATGGCTTGGTAATATTATGTCTCCTGAAAATGAATCTCCACCTATTGATGATTCTAATACAAGTTTTTCGTTGTTAACCCAATACATGAACTGGGATGTAAGTTATGGTTCACAAGAAGTTGCATCAATTTGGGCAAGATTAAAAAGTAAAATGCCTAAAATACCTAACGATAAAAGATATCACCCTTATTACAACTTGTTGGAGCTAGCGATACCCCAAAACTTAGATCCAGCCGCCAATAGTGACAATGAGTTAATTATAAATGCAAACATATCTTCTTCATACACATCTGAAACAGATGAACAGCAAGCCACACTCACATATAGAGACAATTCTGGAAAACATCATTATCTATTTCTGAATGGTGAACATGATCATGCTATTACTTCAGGAGAAGGACATGAACAACCGGATCAATTACAGCTATTGTACTCAGTAAATGGAAAATCCATTTTAAAAGATGCGGGGTATGATAGTGCAAAGGAGCGAGATAATTCCACTAAAAATGATTTTTATCATCATAATGTTCCATACATCACAAAAATTAAGTCCAATATTGTTTCTCAAGATGGAGGTTTTGCGTCCCCCTATCTTCCTTATACAAGTCCACAGTCAATATTATCACCTATAACTAATTCTTTAGTAGAAATTAAAAAAGATGCAAATGGCTTAATTCCAGATCCAAAACGCAAAATGTCGCTTCATCAGCCGGCGTATACCTTTTTGGAAGAGAATAACGACCATTTTACGATACTTAGAGGTAAAACAAATCATGTGCAATTGGAAGGAGTACAAATAGCAAGAATTGCTAACGATTATGAGCGAACAGTAATCTTCGTGAAAGATAATGAACCTTATCTGATTGATATAAACCAACTTCTTAATCGAGGTGATGTACAAGCAGCAAATAATATAGCAGAGCCTAATTTTTATTTAGCAAGATTTCTTGCCTTTGCATCCCCTGATTATACTGATGAATACAGTATGTCATATACAATTCCGTTTATTGGCTCAGAAGATTCTACTCATATAAGCAATTTTGTAAAGTTGAACTCAACCTCTATTTCAGCAACCCAAAAAGCCTATGAATTGAACACAGATGGTTCTAATTTTTCATTTAGTATAGGTAAAAATTTTAATAGTGGTTTAATAAAAGTGAATAATCAAATTGAATCGTCACTACTTATTAGAAATGAATCTGTTTATGAAAAATCTGGATCTAAAAAAGAACAAGTAAGTAGAGTTAAGCTAGTTGCTGAAAATGCTGTAGAAATTGAAAACTACAATTTTCATGGTTATAATGAAAATTCTTTACAATTTGTGAAAGAAATTTATGCAAAACAGTCCTTTGTAGGTGTTTTTAAAGCAGATGCATCAGAACAGTTGAAAGATCTTTTTAAATATGAGTCTGTTGATTTAAATACTAAAAACATGGTTACCATGTATTTTATTGAGAAAAATGCTTCAGAAATGGACGTTGTTGTAACTTACTCGAACGACAATGTTGGGAATCAAATTATAAATCTAAATTATCCTGCAAAATCTATTGCATTAATTCAATTTGCAAATACTAAAAAGGGATATTCATTTTTTCAGTTAGAGAAAATGAATAATTCTTGGGGAGTCAAGTCAAGCTATAATAATAATTTATATGTAACGACAAATAGCACAATGACTGTTGGTCACCTTATGGAAAGCGAAGGTGTTGCAATTGCAGATAATGTTACTTTAACCATAAACGGTGGAAACACATTACAAGATATTCCTATAGTTTTTGGTAATAACTCCAAAATAAAATTTACAACATCTCAGGTAAATTTACAAAATGTGACATTTTCTCCGATAATATCAACTAATTATTATTCAATAGAGTCGACTTCTCCTGCTTCAATTAAAATTCCTAATATGAGTAAAGTTACAGTGGAAGGAAGGGTAACATTTACCGGTTATCGCTTGCAAATTGATCAAGGTGGTGAATTAGAAATCAAAGATGGATCATTAGCTTCTTTTACGGATTCGTTTTCTTTTCTTAATTA
>CAZNTR010000343.1:0-2796 GCA_964575925.1 uncultured Chitinophagales bacterium | reverse complement strand
CCCCAGCTGAGATAGAAAGCATCTTGTGGTTTGAGCCAGTTGTCGAAGTTCCTGGAATCCAATTTTGGCTTGGAAATCCTTTTTACGATCTCAACAATAAGCAGGGTGTAAATGACGGAAGTTTAGTTCCAATAACTTCTGGGCTGTCAGTAGGTGGCGCTTCTCTTCAGATGGAGTCTGGCTTGTATTTTTATATTAAGCAGACAGAAGGAAGCTTCATAAACAATAATGGCATCACTGGATATCTAGGAGATCCTGCTATTTATGAATATATAGGTAATTCTCAAGATGGATATGATACATATATAGTTTACGTGCAGACAATAGGAACTGCTTATGACATAAAAGCAAAGCAGGGAATAGAATTTTCAAATATACTAAATATTAAGACTCTTTACATATACAAGATATATATAAGAACTCTTAATATGACTGGATATGACGAAGATATAGAAGAATATCTAACGTTACCAGTAGTTCCTTCTTCTTCTGAGAATGACATTTCTGCCATATGGTATGTTGCAGATTTTATTTACATAAAGTTAAATGCCTTGAAAGACGCAGTCGAAAAAGCTGCTATACTTGTAAAGAAATCATTAACTAATGCAGATGGATCTTTTTCTTTAACGCCTTCTACTGTAGAGGCGATAGACTTCGAAGGAGTTACTTATATAAAATACACTGTAGACCAAGCTACTGAGCTTGCTAAGAATATATTTATAAAAATTGAAGATGGAGAGCTTCTAAACAGCCTTACAACTTCTATTCAGTTTAAAGTTAATTTTGCATTCTTGTTATCTATTTACAATATGGCAATAACTGGAGAGCCTGATTCAGAAAAGCCAGTTGTCTCAGAATTGCCTAACTCAAGAGGCGATATTATATATTCTTCTTTTGTCTACAAAGTTTATGTTTATGCAAAGATAACAAGACAGCCTTCTGAAGATATATCTATATACTATTCGAGTGACGATATTAGCTACAACTTGTACGATTCTCTTTTATGGTCGATAGTTATAGATGCTGAAGTAGATTATATAAAGATAAGAATACCAGAGTATCTTCAAGATGTTCATTTTAAAGTTTATGACAATATATCGGAGACTTATACATATAAGCTTACATATTATGCAGAGTTCCCTTTTTATTCTCATTTATATATAGATGAAATAATAGGAGAAGAGGATGGTTCAATAGCTCCATTGTCTACAGTTGAAAATATATACTTAGATACAACAGAAGCAGTATATGACTTTAAGAACAATGTATATGTTACAGCAGATGGTTTTGATTTGTCTGCAACAAAAGTTCAATATAGCCTAGACGGAACAAGCTGGATAGACGCTAATGGAACTTCAATAATTTCAGAAGGTGGAAATGATTTTTGGAGTATTCCAATTCCTTATCATGGAGCTTCTGTATATTTAAAATTAGCAGATACAGAAGTATATAAAAGCGGAGAGTCTTTTACAGTTTTTGCAGATTGGGTTTATTACAAACCAAGCGTTCTTGACGATGGGTCAAGAATTAATTACACATTACCTCCTTTTGGAGAAAATCCATTTACAATAATTGACGATGCGTCAAGAATTAATTACACATTATGAGTTATAAAATAGCAAGAATTTTTTTCGACAAAACCCCTTCTTTAGAATGGGGAACAATAGGAGGCGGAGAATCAGTTGTTGAAGTTCCAGTATCTGGCACTATGTTACAAGCAGGAAATATAAGATATTCTTGGCTTAGAGACGGAAGTGGGAATGTACTTGCAAGTGATGATGTTTCTGTGTGCAAGTATAATGGAGCAGATGGAAAGCTTCCAATTAGACTTGTGTGGGATTTTCAAGATGCTTCTTATCTTGACTTAAATTCTGTCAATAGTAGTCTTACTCCTTTTGACCCAACTGGCATAGGGTCGAGAGATATTCCATCATTGGAGAGATATAGGCATAGTGGTGGATATTTTCACTGCTTTGGCTATGCTATATTAGATGAAGAAGCCTATAATGATTCTGGGATAAAATCTGGAACACTTACTCATTATAGAGTAGCAATGAGACCAGTTTCTTCTGATACAGATAACGGAGAGCTTGCTCATGTTTCTTTTGACTTGATATCTTCTTCTAGGTCTGGCACATATTCTACTAATTCAAATTTTATTGCAGGGCTAATGTTTATTGACAAGACTACAAAAGCAGTTGTAAGAAAACAATTAAGCAGTCTTATAACTTGCACTGCAATTTTAATTGGAATATGGAATAGGTATAATTATTATGGTCAAGTAAACGGAATCGGTCACTTGACGTTAAGCCTAAACGAAGGAGATGTAGATTCTACAAGTTGCAATTTTGCAAACTTTAGATATAACGGAGGCTCTGATGTTCAATTAGACTTGCAAGTTGCTGGAAGGTATGCAATAGAAATGAAAAAAGAAGGTATTGTTATCTTGTGGAAAAACCCTTCTGGTCAAGATGTTATAATAAGAGACCTGAGAGCTAATACTCAGTCTTACACTGATAATATAGATGCTTATGTATATCCAATATTGTGGAGTGGAACTTTAACTACGACTGGTATTAGAACAAATGCAGCTTTATTAATTTACGATAATATAGCAATCAAGAAATTAAATCCTATATACGGAATATAACAAGATAAACATTATGTCACACGAGAAAGAAATATATTTTTCAGACACAATGCACTTCGATGCGTTTGGAAGACTAAGAATAGCAGAAGTTACTTCTGAAAATGACAATCTTCCGCAAGACAGCAAATAATATATGTAAAACATTT
>CAZNTR010000342.1:0-2811 GCA_964575925.1 uncultured Chitinophagales bacterium | reverse complement strand
GGAGAGTGTTGAAATTTTATACAAAACAGACGATTTATATAATGATGAATCAGCACATGAAGAATGGTTAATCCCAACACGATACGAAAAGAAATTTCGTGAAATAGGAGTTCCAATTAAGTTTATGAAATTTCGTTTGTGGAAACTAGAAGTGGAAGAAATTGGAAAACCGTTAGATATAAATGAATGTTTAGACTAAATAGGTTGGTTTTATTACACTATTTGCCGAGAATTGGGTTGGTTATGTTAGAAATAAATAAATTTTAGTAAGTTGTTGGTAAGTATGAATATAAATATAAATAGAATTGCTTATCGCCGATTAGAAGATTTGGAAAAATCTATGGAAAGAAAGCCATTAATTATTTGTGGCGCTAGATAAGTAGAAAATCTCTCATTTCATTTGTTTTTTAAGGTTAATTCCTTATTGATTTACCATTTTAAATTTGTTCCAATTTCCATTCTGCTACTTCTTTGGTTTTGCCAGAGAAGCTAATTCCAAGTAAAAAGACTTCTTTTCCCGAGTGTAAGAAGCGTTTATAATAACCTTTCTCGTGAATTTGTTTTAATGCGGAATCGGCTGAGTCGTTAAGTTTGAATTCGAAAATATACACCCGATTTTGATAATGCATGATGGCATCGATGCGTCCGGTGGAGACGCTAACTTCCGATTCAATAAAAAATCCACACAATTTTAGAGACAGAAAAAGGATTGCATGAAAGTATTTTTCCTGATTTGCGTCGAATAGTTGATATGGAATGGAGGCAAACAAAGTATTGACTGTTTTAATAAGGAGTTCAATATTATGCTCTTCAATAGCCGTTGTTATATCGAATGCAATAGATGATTTTTGAGAATCGTGTGCAAAAGCCATGAGAATATGCTGCAACATGGCTTGTTCAACTTCTTTGTTGGGATAATCGAGGTGGTATCGGCCAAATTTGTCAATTTCTTTAATAGTGAGATAACCCGTTTGGAAGAAAAGAGGAACGAGTGTTACGTTATCAATATCGAGATTTCCGGCTGTGAGAGGGTCGCTTATCATGTTCGACATATTGTAAACCGAAGCTTTTTTTAACAGTTCGATGAGAAATTTGGGTGTGCCACTATCGAACCAAAAATTGTGAAATTCCCTCGCCGACAAAAAACGTAAAATGGAATAGGGATTATAAACGGTTTCTTTACCGTTCCATGAAAAACCGTTATACCAAACTCTAATTTCATCAAGTAATAGGGTGATAGAAATACTGCGTTCCGTTGCAATGTAGTTTAAGTGGGGCTCAAATGAGGTTTCCAATTCGATTTGAGTGTAACCTAACAAATTGTGATAATCGGATTCAATGGATAAATCAGTCAGGTTATTTAAATCAGAAAAAATGGAAACTTTTGCAAAGCGGGCTATTCCTGTGAGAAAGAAAAAGCGAATATGTTCAGAGTTTCCCTTTACTGCGCTATATAAGGAGCGGAGCACATCGCGGTGTTCGTTGGCTTTATCTGTTTTGCCAAATTCGAGTACATCGGTAATGGGTTTGTCGTATTCATCTATTAAAACTACAACTTGTTTGCCGGTTTTTTCGTGCAGTTTTTGCATGAGTTCGGCGAATTTAAGGCCGATACCGGTGCAAAGAAGTTCAATTTGTAGTTGCTTGGCAATGCTTTCCAGAGTCTTTTCTATAGCAATTTTCAAGCCGATTTCTCTAAAACCCATCGTGCTAAAATCGAGATGAATGACCGGATGTGCTTCAAAATTCCATTTATCGGAAATAAAAAGACCATCAAATAAGTCTTTTTTCCCTTCAAAAATTGCTTTTAAGGTGTTTATGAGCAAGGACTTACCGAAACGACGCGGACGAGATAAGAAGAAAAACGTGTTATAGGAGTTAAGTATATTAAGAATTAATTCTGTTTTGTCAACATAGATCATTCCTATTGAGCGAATTTGCTCAAAATCTTGTTGTCCGACTGGTAATAGAGGTAAAATGTTCTTCATAAACTATTTTTTTAGAAGATAGGAATTTCGAAGATTAAGTGGGAGATAGAGATAGGTTTAAGACGGGATTAAACAGGTAGCATTTTGAAAATTGTTTTAAAGAATAATTAAAAAAAAGTCGAGAATTGCCAAAAGACCGCATAATCATGCGGTGACAAGCATAGTTCTTAACGAATAGATTACGCAGAACTAAAACCGTTATTTAATTTTGAAAACTATGAAAACTATATGTACACTTTTACTAATGTTTGTTGCTTTGCAAGCTTCTGCACAGACCACAAGAATTGTAAATGCTTATCCAAATCGACCCAATAGCCCAAACACATATCAAACATTGCAAAGTGCTATAGATGCTGCAAATGTTGGTGATGCTTTAATAATAATTCCTCATCCAAGTCAATATAATGGAACGCTTGGGAAACGGCTTGTATTTATTGGGGTCGGCTTAGATGTTCGAAAAAACATCCCATCATTAAGGTCGATAATTTCTATTAGTGTTATTAGTTCAAATGCAGATCAATCGGAGTTTAAAGGATTAGAATTATCCATTGATGGGGGTGGTTTTGCTGGGCAAACAAATCCTAGAATGAACGTTAGATACTGTATAATAAGTTCTGCAACTAGCAATCAGTATCAAAATTTATTTAGAGCTCCAAGATATTCAATTATTAATTCAATTAGTGACGGGGTAAATGTATATGATTCAATTGTTCAAAATTCAATATTTACAAGTACTGTTTTAAAAGAGAAATCTTTTTTTAAAAACAATATTGAGTCCACTCCGAAAAGTCCGAGCAGGCAACACCCTTTCTATTTTACACAA
>CAZNTR010000341.1:0-2827 GCA_964575925.1 uncultured Chitinophagales bacterium | reverse complement strand
AAGTTTTGATGAAATCGGACGGATTACCAACCTATCATTTAGCCAATGTGGTTGACGATCATTTGATGGAAATTTCGCATGTTATTCGTGGTGAAGAATGGCTGAGTTCTGCGCCTAAACATATTTTATTGTATCAATATTTGGGCTGGGAAGCACCGAAAATGGCTCACTTGCCTTTGATTATGTCGCCCGCAGGTGGAAAATTATCCAAAAGAAATGCTGAATCTTTAGGAATTCCAATCAACGTTCGTGATTACGTAGAACAACAATTTGAACCTCAATCAGTAGTGAATTTCTTAAGCTTTTTAGGCTGGAATCCAGGTGACAATCGTGAAATTTTAAGTCTTGAAGAATTAGTTGAAGCATTTACTTTAGACAGAGTTGTAAAATCAGGGTCAATTTTCAATTTCAATAAATTGACTTGGTATAATGAGCAATATTTAAGAAATCGCACAGAAGAAGATTTGTTAGCACAAGTAAAACCAGATTTTGAAAAAGCAGGTTATGTAATTCCTTCAGATGAATTTGGAAAAAAATTGATACATCTTTTAAAAGACAGAGTGAGTTTTATTACAGATTTTGTAAAAGAAGCAGTCTATTTCTTTGAGGCGCCAAATGAGTATAATGAAAAGACAAAAAGTAAAGCCTGGAAAGCGGAAACGCCTGCTTTATTAACAGAGTTTTTAGAAATATTAAACAAATCAGAAGATTATTCAGCAGAAGTGTTAAAGCATGAAGCGCATACTTTTCTAGAAGCAAAAGGCTTAGGCTTTGGAAAACTAGGTTTGCCTCTGCGTTTAGCATTAACAGGAATGGGCGCCGGTCCAGAGTTGTTTGATGTAGTAGCAATGCTCGGAAAAGTAGAAGTTGAGAGTCGAATTAAAAAAGCTATTGCAGAATTGGGATAAAAAAAAGGCGTGGAAACACGCCTTTTTTGTTTGGTGAGTAAAGTTTATTACAAAATTAGATAAGTAATTGAATTTATAAGAATTATAAAATTAAAATGAGTGATAAAAACGTTCATGTTTCAAAAGGAGAATTTAAAAACATAGATTTTAGATCTGTAGGTTTTGAACATGGATTCTATGAAAATTGTACTTTTGATAACTGCAATTTTGAAGAGGTGGATTTCTTTTCTAGCACGTTTACGAGTTGCAAATTTTCAAACAGTGATATGACTTCGATTATAATTGACTCAGTTACTTTCATTGATTGTGAAATAAACAAGTGTGGACTGTTGCGTGTAGATTTTACTCCTATTTTAGAAGGGGAGAATTTATCTGTGAAGTTTTATGATTGTTCATTCACAGGGAGTTATTTTTTATTAGTTGATTTGTCAAAATGTACATTTTTTGATTGTTCATTTGAGTTTTGTCATTTTGAGGGAGTAATTTTTAAAGGATCTATACTTGAAAAATGTGATTTTGATGAGGCAAGAATTATTAATACAGATTTTAGTAATGTTGATTTAAGAACTACAAGAAATATGATTGCGTCTTATGCACAAAATAATTTTTCAAGGGCAGTATTTAGCAGTGAATTTCTAAAAAACGGATTATTTTAAATTTGAATTAAGGTTTTTACAAAATCAACATAGCATCGCTGAAACTAAAGAAGCGATATTTCTCATTAACGGCATGATCATAAACGCGCATCATTTCGTCAGAACCGTGAACTACAAAGTCTTACCCAAAAAGTATTTTTTTAAATTCAGCTAATGAAACTACATTAATAATTGGAAACTCAATCTTCTTAAGTATTTCGAAATGTTTGTCTTGTGTAACCAAAAATTGAGCATTAGCGGAAATATAACAATCAACAAATTTGTTATCATCCGGGTCTTGATCGATTAAGTTCCATTGATAAAAGGGTTCAATAAAAACAGTGTTTGGAGCAATACTTAAAATACTTGTAACCAAATCTGCAGTTTTCTTAGAATAGAATTCAATAAGTTTTTCTTCGTATTCAAGCAAAATTTCATTACTAACAGCCCAGATGAAACGTTCATCTGCAAATGCCTCCTATAACCAATAATTTGCACCTTTGGGAGAAATTGAGGCAAGTAAGCAATTAGTATCAATTATTGCTCTCACTATTAATCAACTTTTTAGATTGAGCATATTCTCAAAATCTTTTTCAGAATATCCTTTTTCTTCAGTTATATGATCAACTTCTTTTTTTAAGAGTTCTTGATAATGATTAAACATTACTCTTTTTAAGGAAAGAATTTGTTCATCACTCATATCACGCTGAAATAAGCGTAAAAGACTAATTTGTAAATCGTTTAATTTTGAAGTATTCATTTAAATCTCCTTAAAATAAAAGTACATTTTTTTTACCAAACTCTGAAATCATTCATTAGATTCTAAGTCCCTGAAGTCCATTTTAACTATATGTTATTATTTGACTATTAAACACCAATTGTTGATATAGTAAATTATACTCGAAGTTTCCAAATCCTCACACAATCAACATAGCATCGCCAAAACTAAATAAACGATATTTTTCTTTAACGGCGTGTTCATAAACTCGCATCATTTCTTCGAAACCCATAAACGCAGAAACGAGCATCAATAAGGTGCTTTCTGGTAAGTGAAAATTGGTAATTAAACTATTTACACGTTGGAATTTGTAACCTGGAGTGATAAATATATCGGTGTCATCTGTGAGTTTTCCTGATTTTGCAATCGATTCTAAGACTCTAACGGATGTTGTACCAACAGCTGTTACATGTTTTGATTTGGCTATCTGATCATGTGTTATCGGTGGAACAAAATAATGTTCACTATGCATTTTATGCTCATGAATATTTTCAACTTTCACAGGT
>CAZNTR010000340.1:0-2831 GCA_964575925.1 uncultured Chitinophagales bacterium | reverse complement strand
CGTTTCTTTGCGAAAACCACTGCCTTTTTTATAGAAACGAAGTCCGAATTTGAGATGCTTACTGATGTAAATTTGGGATTTGATGGTTCTTCAATTATAAACACACCAACTTTAATAGATAATTCATTGCTTTGAACTTACGCTGAAATGTAATTTTCAACAAATATAATAGTGATAGTACATTTTTCGAATCGGTGAAATTTGTCTAAATCGACTTTCTGGAGTGGTCTTTTGCTTTTAACTATAGAGATTTTTGCCAAGTGAGCATTTATTTTGACGGGTATACAAAAGCAAAATGGAAGTTATTGTACATAACTCAGAACCCTAACTTAGCTTTTACAAAAATCATAAATACTTATTTATTTAAATCAACAAAACAAAATTAGATAATGCTATATTTCCTCAAACTAACGATTCAATTTGTCGAAAATTCGCCTCAAAAATTAATTTTAAATTATATTTCATGAAATTACTTATAAGTATTGTAACTCTTTTGGTTATTTCAATTCCATCACAATTAAAAGGACAGGCTTTCTCTACCTTTAACAATAGAAATCATCCAGAAATTGAATGGTTTGAATCAGAGACACCACATTTCCGCATTATTTATGCAAAACATCTTCAAAAATGGATTCCTGATGCAGTAGCGGTTGCAGAATCGACTTATGTGAGTTTATCAGCTAGTTTAAATGTTGAATTTGACCGAAAGATAAAAATTTATTTTAGTGATGAAGACGAAATTGTAAATGGTGCTGCAACTCCGTTTTTAGGTTCATATACCTACATTTGGGTGGGTTTAAATGATTCTCCAGACTTTTTTACAGGAGATAAAAAGTGGATTAGAACGGTATTAGCCCACGAATTAGCCCATTTATTCCATTTTGAGGCTGTAAAATCGAATATGGGAATTTGGGGTTTAGTTCTTGGTGATGGAATTCCACGCGATGTAACCGAAGGTTATGCACAATATGCAACAGAAAAATGGAACGCTCAACGTGGCGATCGTTGGTTACGTTCAGCTATTTTTGATGATAAACCCAGTTTTAACGATGGTTCTCCCTATAATGGAAGATTATTATACGCTAATGGGTATTCAAAAATGCTCTTTATTAATGATCAATATGGAGATTCAACCATTTCAAAAATGTTTGCTTATCGTGATACCTTGTTTTTGGGTTTAAATTATCCTGATATTTATAAAGGGTTTAAAAAAGCAACAGGTGAAAAATGGAGCGATTTTGATAACAGAAGAAGTAAACATTTGAATGTTTATTACAATACAATGGCATCACAAATGGATAGAACGGATTCACTTAAAGGTGAAAAAATTGAGCTAAATCAGCAATTATATCTAGACGCAAAAGCTAGTCCTGATGGGCAATTTTTAGCACTTTTTGTACTTGAATCGATGCGAAAACCAATTTACAAAACTATTTTATTAAAAAAAGATTCTACAAAATACTCGTCGGGTAAAATTTTATTTAATGGAGCTATTTCTCCTGATTTATCTTGGTCAAAAGATGGAAAAACTTTGTATTTCTCGAAAATCAATCGCGCTAGAAATGGTTCTTTAGAATATGACATTTATCGATATTCAATGTTAAGTAAAAAAGAAGAACGCTTAAGTTTTGGACTGAGATTAATTTCACCAATTGAAGAAAGTAACGAAGCACTTTTGGTCATTCAAAATCAAAATGGAACAGGAAATGTGATTCGCTTTTTCCCCAAAACAAAGAAAATTGAGCAAATAACGAACTTTAAAACCGATATTCAACTCTTACACCTCGCCGCCGATTCCTCACGAAATCAAATTGCGTTTTTAAAAGTTGATGAAAAAGGAAATCGTACAATTGAAGTGATAATTCTTTCAACAAAAGAAACGTTTTCATTAACATCAGGAGAAACTGACGATAGAAATCCAAAATTCAGTCCTGATGGAAAGAAATTAGCATTTACAAGTTTAAGAGATAAAGTACCCAATATTTTTGTTGCAAATTTAGAGACAAAAGAAATTGAAAGAGCCACGTTTGTATTTACGGGTGCAGAACTCAATGACTGGGCGGTTCAAGATTCTACAGGAAAAGCGAATTGGATTGTGAATTCAACAGAGAAAAAAGAATTTGGCGGATTATGGATCGTTTCTGATTCACTTAGAACTTCAAAAGAAACTGTACACATTCCAGAAGCTTATGCTTCTTGGACAACTGCAAGTCCAGCGCTAGTTATTGGTGGAAATATCCCGCCTAAACCAGAGTATATTGAAAGTACACAATCATATTCACATCTGAAAAATATAAAGCATTTTCTTTCATTTGGTTTACCTTATCAAGACAATACGACTAATGATTATGGTTTTCAGGGTCTTTCAAATTGGACTGATCCACTTGGGAAACACATGTTTTCGTTATTAGGAAACGTGTCGTTCACAAAAGTTGAAAATACTTATGGATTGTTTTCTTACTTAAACAACACCCAATCTTTTTCTTGGGGCTTAGACGCTTATCGATTCCCTTCGGCTTTTCAGTTTTATAATGACAATACGTTGTTATCACTTTTGTCTGGTTTTTCAGTAAGTATTACCAAGCAATTTGATTGGCCATATAAACCCTATACTCAATCAAAAATTATGATAATGAATCGAAATTTTATGTGGGAAGCTAGTGGTGGTAGTATTTATGCAAATGGGAAAGATGTAGATTTTTCAAAACGTTGGCAAAATGATTTGTCTGCCATTTGGATTTACAAATACATGTTGCCTTATGCGCACAACGATGTACACCCATTAAGAGCTTATGGAACAAGTTTAACTTTAAAAGCAGGGATTCATGCTC
>CAZNTR010000339.1:1293-2833 GCA_964575925.1 uncultured Chitinophagales bacterium | reverse complement strand
GTCAGTGACATATAAAAGTTCATCATAACCGATCATAATATCATTAGGCGCTTGAAAGCCGTGCGTGATATCAGTCCAAAATGGTAATAAGGCTGCATAACCAACTACATCATCACCTTCTTTAGGATCTCTTTTTCCAACTTCAAAAATTTCATCCGTAGTTGCATCTTTTTTTGATCCAAAAAAGTCTTCACAACTTAATGTGGTAAGTAAAAGTACGCTTAGTAAAAATAAATTAACCGTTAATTTCATAGTTCTATTGAATTAAAAACCAAATTTTAGGGCGAAACGAGGAAGGTTTCCTAAACGCTCATAAAAAGTATAGCTTAAATCTGCGGTAAGAGCAGTTCCTTGCCATTCTGTATTTAGACCTAAACCAAAACTTGGCCATGAGACTTCTTCAATTCCGAATTCATAACCTGTTCGGAAGAAGACTTTATTTAAAAATCCTAGTTCAGCACCTAATGCTAAACGTTCTGCATTATCGCTTGGTTTTGTTAATTGAGTGGTAATAATGAGTTTCATTGTTTCATTTTGCCAAGCATCATAAGCCGCACCAATCATAAAATTGGTTGGTGGTGAAACGGTTTCAAACTCAGTATGAACAATAGTTGTATCTAAAGCTAAACGTGTAGTTTCTCCACTTGGTGAAGCATCAAATCCAAAATTGTTTACTCCAACTGCAAAACGCAATCCAGTTTCACCCACTTTATAGAAGAAACCAAGATCCACCGTTCCCGTTTGCATAGTTATTTTTTCAATGCGCTCATCTAAGAAACGAGCTGTAATTCCATAACTAAATAAATCGGTAAGTTTTTGAGCAACTGTTAAGCCTACTGCGTAGTGAACAGTTCTAAATGTACGACCTGTTCCTTGCGGCATAAATTCAGTAGTCTCATTCATTTCACCGGAATCTAAATACTGTAGTGAAAAACCTAAAGCAATATTATATCGTTTAAATTGTTGAACATAAGCTAAATAACCTTGGTTAATATCCGCAAAATACGATGTGTAACCTGCCATAAGTTGATTGCCACCAATTTGTACACTAAGTGCAGGATTCCAATACAAAGAGGACGCATCAAAAGCATCAGCTACGCTTGAATTTCCAAGAGATGCAGAACGTGCATCAACCGTTATTTTTGTAAACTGAAACCCAGAAGTTCCTGAACGAGCAGAACCAAAACTTGGGAGTAAAGCTTGCCCAAAACCTGATGTTTGGATGCCGATTAGTAGTAAAAGTAAACTGAAACGTGTTTTCATCTAATTTCTGAATTCCTTAAAAATTAACGGCTAAACCAAACATGATATGACGCTGTTCTAGAAAGTTTGCCGGATTCAAATAAGCTGGTAAACTATTATCTCTAGGATCAACATAACGAGGGTCACGTACGCCAATTGGCACGTCAAAATCTCTGTTACTTCTTAAGGCAATTAATTCCTGAGAATCAGTCGGATAATCCGATCTGTAGGCTTTACCTGTTACCGGATTAATAATCGCCGCATTTTTATTATCAAAAAGATTGTTTATATCAAGTGA
>CAZNTR010000339.1:0-1193 GCA_964575925.1 uncultured Chitinophagales bacterium | reverse complement strand
CGAAGACCAATTTCATAAGAAATATCCACTTCAGGATTCAAGTTTGGATTTCCAAGATTCGACAAAAACGATCTATCCTGATAAAATGGATCTAAACCAGCATACAAAAATGTGGGGTGAGGAACTCTAGTTGAGTGACCATAATTAAAAAATAAGACTTGATTTTCACGAACTGGAAACGAAACGCTTAATTTTGGCAAAAGCCTCATTTTAAATCGCATTCCAAACAATTTGTATGATTCATCCAAATAAGCATCACGAATTTCTTGTGGAATGGGAGAATCTGCATTTGCAACAGCATCATCAACATATTTTCCTGGAGCCCAATATTCTAGTCTTAAGCCTAAATTTGCAATCAAACCTTTGTAACGTAATTGATTACTAGCATAAACAGCGCCTCTTTTTGGTTGCACTTGCCAAATATCTGAGGTTTGACCTAAACGTAAACTTTCAGAAAAATTTACTGAATCGATAGCAATTGGTGCGCCAACCCAAGGTCGATTAATATCTATCCATTGATAATCTTGAAATTTGGTTTCTACACCAACTGTAAGACGACTCGCACGTTCTGCAAAGAAAATTGTATAAGTCGATTTTAGAGTAATTTCTTCGGCGTAGTGATCATGCCATAAAGATGCAATTCCACCATTATTGGCAAAACCTGGCCCTTGAAGCACATAAAGAAAATCTTGACCTGTTTGAAACTCTGTAATAGGAGGAGTAACAATTGAAAACGCATCAAATTCCCCATCAACAGAATCTGGTCTCCAAAAACGACCATTTGCATCGGCTCTTAATCGAGTAAATAAGCGGCTAACTTGAACATCATAATATGATTTTTCATCTAAAGTATGAGTCAATTTTGCATAAGTTAAATTCGATTTATGCGTGTAGGTATTAGCATTATCTAAATCGCCATTAAAAAAGAATTGATAACCTGGACTTATATCGGCATCGTTACCTGTAATCTGTAACATTCGAGTATTTTGATTAATGGTAAGCGAATTTTGAGTTGAAACTTGAAGTTTCATGGATGGTTTAATTTTCCATGTGAACTTGAACATTCCTGCCCAACGATTATCTTGTCTAGGTGACCAGAAATCAGAATCTATCAATGTAGTTTGCACATTATCCGCAAAATTTTTGGTAAACTCATCGGTGAATTGAACTTGCGAAGAAAAGAACATCGACAT
>CAZNTR010000338.1:0-2835 GCA_964575925.1 uncultured Chitinophagales bacterium | reverse complement strand
CTTTCACTGATGATGAAGGAAATTATATAATTGATGGTGTGAATTATGGTGCAGGTACCACATTTAGTGTTCGACCTTCCAAAATTACTCAAATTGGACGTGCGTTAAGCTTAAATGGAACATCAAATTACCTGTCAGCCGGTGATCGTTTGGATCTTACGGATAAATCCTTTTCAGTAGAAGGTTGGGTTCGTCGTGAAAAAAATGGTTCAGAACAGATTGTTTTTAGTCAAGGTTCGAGCCTATCCAACAATAATGGAATGATAGTCGGATTCTCCAGCTCTAATAAAGTAATTTTTGCTATTGGTAATCAGAATGTAGAATCATCTGAAAGTATAGATGATCGTTGGCATCATTTGGCCTTTGTGTTTGATAAATCTGCTTCTAAACTAATTATCTATGTTGATGGAGAAACTGCCAGTGAGAAAGAATCCGTTACACCATTTATGGGAAAAGGTTTAGTTAATATCGGACGCTCAACCATTACAAATAGTAGCTATGTTGGTGGTTTATTAGATGATTTCAGAGTTTGGACAAGTGCTCGAACCCAAGCCGATGTTCAAGCAAATGCTTCTAAAGTTCTGGCCGGTTTTGTTGATGGTTTAGCCGCTTATTGGCGCTTTAATGAAGGAAGTCGAACGTTTTCATCAGATCAAACAGGACGAGGCAATACCGCTTTGTTTGAAAATATGGAAGAATCGTCTTGGTCGTTAGAACTTCCTTTTCGTGAAGAGTTTAAAAATTCCTTTAGTCCTGAAAGCAGAAGTATTTCCTTAAATCCATCGAATACAGCTGTAAATCAAGTGAATTTCACGAATACTTCTATGATTAAAGTCTCCGGTTATGTTCGATATTTTAATTCGGACTGTTTTGCTGATTCGGTTGAAATACTAGTAAACGGAAAACCTGCAACACCGGTAGTGTTAACAGATGGCAGTGGAAAATTTGAAGTTGAATTTGAACCTGGAAGCTCAGCCATTATTGAACCTCGCTTTAAAGAGCATGTATTT
The DNA here is from genome assembly GCA_964575925.1 of uncultured Chitinophagales bacterium. GTDB lineage: Bacteria > Bacteroidota > Rhodothermia > Balneolales > M1805 > M1805. The sequence goes on along the minus strand of CAZNTR010000338.1, from coordinate 1,825 downwards.
GCACCGGCATTTTATGAAATTGTAAATATTTCCGAGCCGATTGCAAATGTAGTTTTTGATAATCTAGAATCCAGAACAATTTCCGGGAAAGTGGGTGGAGGTTTATGTCTAAACCCGATTGGACCAACCGATGTAACCTTACGTTCCGTTGACGGATGTTTCGAACGAACTGTAACCACAAATGGAATTGGAGATTTTATTTTTGCCAATGTTCCACCTTTGGAGTACACGGTTACAGCCGATCACATTAATCCTGAAATTGATGCTCAGTTAAATGGCGTACAGATTTCTGCTGTACTCGAAAATGTGAGTGACATTGTATTCAGATATCGTTCAGTACCCATAATCACTTCAACATTTATTACTGCTGCAGAAAAAGGAAGTCTAAAAACACTTACCCAATTAAAACGAGAAATCTTGCAAATAAACATATTAGAAAGATATATAGCAGGAATCGACACATCTTATTGTCCCGTTGACACAGGTAGTGTGGTAATACAAAATGATGCTGCAAATGGTGAAAAAGTAACACTTCCGTTCGAGAATGGAATTTTGAACTATTCTTTTTATGCAGGGTCGCCAAATATACTTTCTCCGTATACAAAGACGGTATTTTTATCAGTTATAGATGACTTGGAACGGACTACTGTTCATTCAAACTCTATTATCGTAGAAGGCAATTTGCCTGAAGAAAGTAGATTTACAACTACAACACCAGAAATACCTTTTATGATTTTGCATGACCCGCCAGGGGATAATTCCTATGTGTTTATGCAAAAAGACTCATCATTCTCAACTTCTATGACCATGAGTGCTGACCGTGTTGAATCATTTGGATATGGAGCCTCTGTAAATACAGGAGTAACTCACACCACTACTACGGGTATTGGTTTTGCAGTTGGTACCAAAATTGAACTTACTGCTGAGTTAAATACCTCATTTAACTCGACTCAGACAAATATCTCAACTAGAGAAATAGGAATGACGTTCACGGCAAGTGAAACTATTTCGACATCAGCTTCTGACGAAATTATTCCAACAAAAGGAGCACCCTTTGTTGGAGATGGTGGAGACATTTATATGGGTGGAGCTATGAATCTTATTTATGGTGTAACCAATGTATTAACTGTTTCCGAAGAGGGTGAAGTTACTATTTACAAAGATCTGGTTGTTGTACCTGAAAAATTTAATACAACTTTTGTTTACACAGAGAACTTTATAAAAGAAAATGTTATTCCATCATTGGAGTTGGTTGGAGATACATCTTCAGTAAAACAATGGAGAAGTTTCATTGCAAAAAATGCAGCTAATAAAGTTAAAGCTTCTTTCGTAAGAAACTTAAGTTTTGATGCAGGAGCTAGTATTAGTTTAACAGAAACGTTAGAAACGGTTGAATCTACTTCAAATACGGTAGAAATATTAGTAGATGAATCAGTAGCTGTAGAAGTCGGTTTGAAAATTAACGCTACAGGTAGAGTTGGGAATGTTTCAACTTCTTTTTCTTTTAACACAGGAAAAAGTTCATCAGAAACGGTAACTCAATCACAAACCTTCGGTTATGTACTAGCAGACAACGATCCTGGTGATAATTTTACTTTAGATGTAAAACGTGACCCAGTATATGGTTCACCTGTGTTTAACTTGATAAGTGGTGCTACATCATGTCCACATGAGCCAAACACCTTTGCACGCGACCGCGCCCAATTGGTTGTTGAGCCAATCAAAAACGTGAATGTTAATCCCGACGAACCAGCATTGTTCCGTGTTACGGTTCAAAACCTCAATTTAGAAGAATATCGAGATTACGATTTTGTGATTGATGAAT
>CAZNTR010000337.1:1450-2856 GCA_964575925.1 uncultured Chitinophagales bacterium | reverse complement strand
GATAGATTGGAAAAATTGCGCCAAAGACAATCGGAACTCAAACGATTACAGAAAAAATATCATGCTAATCTTTCTGAGTTAATTGCATTACGTGATGATTTAAGTGAAAAGTTAAATTCTACAGATACGCTTGAAATTGAACTCGAAAAATTAGAAAAACAATTTATTTCAGCTTGTAAAAAACTGAGTGATGCAGCCGGAAAACTCCACCAAATCAGACAAGCATCGGGAGATGATTTATCCAGAAAAGTAGTTGAAGAGCTTGGGAATTTAGGAATAAAAAATAGTCAATTTGAAGTGCGTCTCATTCCAAATCATCAAAAAAATGGATGGATTACTATTGATGGAGAACAATTAGACGCGGGTGAGTTTGGAACAGATTCTGTCTTGTTTTATATCTCAACAAATAAAGGAATGGAGCCAAAACCTTTATCAAAAACGGCATCAGGTGGGGAAATTAGCAGGGTGATGTTGGCTTTAAAATCCATTTTTGCTCAAGAACAAAGTCTTCCATTAATGATTTTCGATGAAATTGATACTGGAATTTCTGGTGAGATTTCTGAAAAAGTAGGTCGTTCTATGCGTAAATTAGCTGGAACGTGTCAGATTTTGTGTATTACGCATCAACCACAAATTGCGAGTTATGCTGATCATCATTACAAAGTAGTAAAATCGGAAACCGAGACCGAAACACAAACAAAAATACTTCGCCTAAATGATGATGAACACGTTAGAGAAGTCGCGTCTTTAATGAGTGGCGAGCAGATTACAAAAGCATCTATGGAAAGCGCAAAATTAATGATTCAGATTGCTAAAGGCTTGGTACTGCTTTAGGAAAATGAGAAATGAGCAACGAGAAATGATAAAAAATCTAGTCATTTCGACCGGAGATGAGCCCAAAAACTAAGCTCAAAAGCTCCAAAATACAATCGAGTCGCAGTGGAGAAATCTTCGAAACGAAACGATGAATGAGCAACAAGCATAAGGAAATGTCAAAAAATGGAAGATCTCTCGGCAAGCTCGAGATGACTAATAATTCTTTTAATTTTAATCCCAAGTCATTCAGCTCTGCAGGCCTTCGGTATCAACCGGAGATGAGCCCAAAAACTTATTTCAATGCTCCAAAAAAAACGAATCAAAGTGGAGAAATCTTCCTTTGGGAAAACTGAGCAGTATTAAAAACGGAAGATCTCTCGACAAGCTCGATATGACTTGAGTTTTTCCTAACCTGGCGCGAGTATCCACTCGTGCATTAAGCTATAATAATCAATCATTTGCAATAATCTTGAAGGAGCGTCCGCTCCAAAATGGTCTAAAAAAATCTTCATCTAGACTTTTGATGTACCTGCAGCTCTATTCGCAAAAAAATCAAGCCAAACCTAGTCTGATGCATCCACTCGTGCCTG
>CAZNTR010000337.1:0-1350 GCA_964575925.1 uncultured Chitinophagales bacterium | reverse complement strand
TCGAGATGACTTGAGTTTTTTCTCATCAGCAATAAATCGCATCAATTCATAGTAATTTCTTATTTTCATTCCTCAGGGTCGTCACATTCAGCTTGGAAACCAAATTATGGCAGGAAAACGCAGTTTATTTAACATTTCCATCGATTTTTCAGATGAGGATTTGAATCAATTATTCGAACCCTTCGATCCATTAATGAATGAGAATCCGCAACTCGAACAAAATCCGGAACTCAAAAAATTAACACAATTCGACCCGATTGACTGGAATTATCTCACATCACTTAGAGATAATCTTTTAAGCGGAATTGTAGATCATTATTTCCGTGCTGAGATTTATGGGCTAGAAAAAATCAATAAAGATGGCCCTGCAATTATTGGATGCAATCATTCTGGAACTGCTTTTCCACACGATGCAGTAGTACTTGACGCTCTACTATGGCGCTATTATAAATTCATGCCTAAATACAAATTTAGAAGTGTCTATTCACCGAAATTAGCTAAAGTTTGGTGGATGCGACCTTATGGCGTCGATAATTTTTGGCGGAAATGTGGAGGTATTGACATGACCTTTCAGAATTTTAGTCAATTATTAGAGAATGGGGAACGAGTCATTTATTATCCTGAAGGAGTTCCAGGAATTGGAAAAGGATTTACAAGACGTTATCAATTACAACATTTTTATTCGAGTTTTGCCGTATTAGCTGCTATGCACGATGCGCCGTTTTATCCCATTTTATGTGTGAATGGCGAATGGGTAAATCCGACAAGTATCACATTTCCTATTCTTGACAAACTCTTCGATAAATTAATGGGATTGCCATTTTTCCCTGTTCCGGCTGTTTTTGTAGGTTTCATCTTTCCGTTCTTTTACTTTCTATCGTTTCCATGTAACATGAAATTCTTTGTCGGAAGTCCGGTAAATGTGCGAGAATTACTCAAAAAAAATGGAATAGAAGATTATACAAAAGCAGAAAAACTCGATTATCAAAAAGTAGCCGATCAAGTTCGAGATCAAATGCAGATTGAATTGACAGATGCAGTAAACGAACACGGAAACAAACCTTACAATTGGGCGACTTTAAAGCAAAAAATGGGTGAAATAAAAGGAATTGCAAACAAAATGAAAGCAACTCCATTCGGATGGCCTTTCGCCTACATTAAACACGAACGAGATTTACATCGCCCAAAAGCAGGGAAAATCTGGTCATTTTTGCGTGATTGGGATATATGGTTATTCTTTTTCCCCTTCGGATGGTTTCTCTTAGCAATGACAAGAGCATTAAGAAAAGCTCCTTACGGTTATCGAGGAATGAGTAAAAAAGAATGGCGAACAAAAACAGGTTCTTATTT
>CAZNTR010000336.1:0-2871 GCA_964575925.1 uncultured Chitinophagales bacterium | reverse complement strand
TTATATCCAATATTATCAATTACTTATATTGTTTTTAAGCAACGACTAAATAGTATCAGAAGCTTAATTTTATCATAGTATTGCTAAAAATTATATTTTATCAAACTCCGAATAGTAATTCCAGTACATTAATTGTCAATTTAATACGCCTTGAATAGGTAAACTACGCCCAATTCGACTATTAGAGACTTGACATTTATTAAAACCTAAAATTATCAATTACAAAAAAGTTTAAAAAGAATGTCCAATACCAAAGAACCAATATAATTGTTTATCTCTCATCCATGAGGTAGTTGTAGGTTCTTTAACTCGAAAAGCTAAATCAATACGAGCGACCAAATAGTTAAAATCTAATCGTAGTCCAAAACCAGAGCCAACTGCTATTTCGTTATAAAAGGAATCAAAAGCAAAATGAGTTTCAGGGTTTGGATTATTACTCCCATTCCAAATATTTCCACTATCTACAAAGAAAGCTAAAGACCAATCAGATGCTAAGAAATTCGAAATAACTTCTTGTCTTAATTCTGCAAAACCTGCTAATTTAATCTCACCGCCATTTGTTTGTGAAACATTGTCTTGAATAGGGCCTGGTCCTAAAGTCGCAGGCGCCCAACCACGAATGTCCGCAGCTCCACCGGCAAAAAATCGACGAACTAGCGGAATACTCGTTGAATTTCCAAATGGCAAAGCATAACCACTAAAAAGGCGATACATGAAAATTGATTTATCACTAAATGGAATGTATCGACGAAAATCAAAACTAAACTTAAAGAATTGCTCATATCGTAATTTAATATCATCTAAACTAGGAATGGTATTATAAACTGTATCAGGACTCGCTATAAAACGATCTATTAAAAAGGGGATAGTGCCACCCACTTCAAAACTGGCTTCCCAATAAAATCCTTTATCATGTTTAACTATATCAGTGTTTACATGACGAATACCGTAGCGAATCTGTGAGTTAATCTGAGGTCTAAAATCTTGTAAAATCAATTCTTTTTGAAGAGGAGTTAAGTTGGTATTTTCTTGAACATCGGTTTCAAATGCATCAGTAGCCTGAGCATCAACTAAGTCAATTTCGACTAAATCAAGAGTCGATGTTAAAGAAGATTTATGATTCGATTCATACTTTAGATTAAAACCAATGTTTGCTTTAATATCAAAATTAAACTGATTTAATCTGGAATATCGAATTTGATAAAAGGTTCTAGAATTTTCAAAAATTGGTTTTCTATTTAAGGAATAAAAGGGGAAGCTTAAGCCAGGAACAGCATATCCAATGGTTGCTTCACTGCTTAATAATAGTTTTTGTTGGTTATCGGATTGGGCATATTCAAAACTTCCTTTTACTCCAAATTGGAGTTGTTCAGCAGAGCCAAATAAATTTCTATTTATGAATGTTAAACCAGCACCGGCTCCTAAACCAAAACGTTGAAATCCAAATACATTTACGTTCATCGTGTTTCTTGGAAGTGCTTGCATATCAATAAATACAGGAAGGATAAGATTAGAATAATCGGGTAGACCACCTGATTTACTTAATGCGAAACGTCTTAAATTTGCGATACCTAAATTTTGAAGATTATTGATGGAACGAATGTATTTCGTATTATTAAATCGTTCACCTGGTTTGAAAAATAATTTTGAGTATAAAACGGTAAAATCAGTCCCAGCTAAAGGGGATTTTTCAATAACAATTTTCGCAGAATCAATCGTGTATTCAGGATTAGAAACCGTTAGTTTTTCAGGATAGTCAGGAAGACCATTTGGCCCACTAAGGAATATATTTACATCTCCAAAAGTGTAAACACGACCTTGATTCACACGTATTAAAATATCTAGTTGTGTTTTATTCAATGTATCTCGTTTAATTAGAAAACGAACTGAATCTTTAGTAACCGATGCGTATCCTTTGTCTCTTAAGTAATCAATTATGCGATCTCTCTCAAAGCCAATTTTCTCAAAATTGAATAGCACATTTGAGGAGAATACAGAATCGGATAATTTTTTATTCGTCAATGGGCTTTCAAGTAAAAAATCATCTCTCTGCTCAACAGATTTAAATGTGGTTAAACCGGAGTAGGCAATTGTTCTTATCTCTGATTGTTCACCCTCTTTTATTAGAAATGAAATTTCGAGATCTGTTTTATTATATTTAAAAATAGTTGTATCAATAGAGGAGTCAAGAAAACCTTGAGCATCATAATAGGCTTTTAGTCGTTCAATATCTCTTCCAACAACTTCTCTATTTAAAGGGTAGGGTGCTTCTCCAATCGATTTTGAAACAAACCACAACCAATACCAAGGTCGAAAATTCGGAATATTCAAAAACTCACGATTTGTTTTTGTTTTTAAAATGGAAAACAAGGTTGAAGATCCGATTTGCTTATTTCCAGAAATACGAATTTGTTTAACAAAAAGTTCTTCAGATGCATTTTCATTTACTTGAGCCAAAATTTGTTGATTCAAGAATGTTGCATAAAAGCAGATGATGAAAATAAATCTTAAAATCAATGAATCTCTATTCAATCTTTTTCTAATAATAGGGTAATAGAGCAAAGGTTATAATATAATGCTCAATTTAGAATGGGTATTATGGCTTTTGTTAATAAAAAAAATAGTGAGTTAAGCATAGAACATATATTTGGAAACGAGAGCGATCTCTAAGAAAGTGTATTTTATTAAAATAGATTATCGGTTTCACACTTTTTGAAAAGGTGTGAAGCCGACAAATACGAATTTTAGAGTCATCTCAAAAAGATAATATGTAGATTTAAACTTTTACCTAAGCAAAGAATAAAAGCAATCAACATCAAAACAAAAAAAGCGGTTATTGAATAAACAACCGCTTGGAAATTACACATTTAC
>CAZNTR010000335.1:0-2873 GCA_964575925.1 uncultured Chitinophagales bacterium | reverse complement strand
CTCTGTTAACTACATCACCTTTACAACGGTTTTCGAGATGTAATCTAATTTCGCCAGAAGTATTTAATTCGGCTTTACTTATGGCTTGAACAACAGCTAGTTCGTCTTCTTCGTTTAGAAATCCTTTAATAGACATAATGCGTACTTAATAAAAATAAAAAGGACTGTTTTTTAGACAGTCCTGTGTAAAAATTGATTAGAAAGAAACGGTTGGTGCTTTTGCAGAACCTTCATCAGCTTTGAAATAAGCTTTTGTTTTAAAACCTGAAATACTTGCAATTAAACTTGCGGGAAACTTTCTAACGGAGGAATTGAATTCTTTTGCAGAATCATTAAAACGACCGCGTTCAACAGCAATTCTATTTTCGGTTCCTTCCAACTGAGCGGATAAATCACGGAAGTTAGCATTCGCTTTTAAATCAGGATATTTTTCTACAGAAACTAATAAACGTGATAAAGCTCCTGAAAGATTTGATTGAGCTTTTTGAAAGTTAGCCATTGCTTGTTCATCATTTAGTGTTTCAGGAGTTAAGGTAATTCCAGTGGCTCTACTTCTAGCGTCGGTTACAGCAGTAAGCGTTTCTTGTTCAAAATCAGCAGCACCTTTAACAGTTGCTACAAGATTAGGAATTAAATCGGCTCTTCGTTGATATTGACTTTCTACTTTAGACCAGGAATTGTTTACGGCTTCTTCTTTTTCTACAAGTCCGTTATTAACACTAATTCCCCATAAAACGAGGATAACAAGTACAGCAATAGGTAGTATTTTTTTGATCATTTGATTTGGGATTTATTAATAAAAAAAGGGTGAATACTTAGTTTTACATTTTTAAAATAGAACGAAATCAAACTCAATTTGTTATCAACCTTTCGATTAAATTGAATGTAAAATTAAAATTTGATGACTCAAAATTTGGCTTAATCACCTCATTTTGAAAGTATTTTTATTCTTTAAAAGGTATCTGATTTGAATAATCAGTGTTAAAAAAAAATAGGTTATATAGCTTAAAACTAAAGGAATTGGTTATTTATTTTCAAACATAATTTAAACTAAAAAACGAAGAATTGGAGATTCTCTCTTTTACTTCTTTTTTGTTGATATTGCACTTGAAAATAGTAAACGAAAAGTTCTTATTAAGGTCTTTTTATTTCACTTTAATCACATCAAGCCAGATTGGAAAAACTTCATTTTAAAAGCCACTCCGAAACATAGATTTTTAAGTTTTCATCCTTCCAGACAAACAAATTTGCGGAATAGTTTGATGAAAACTACATTTTGTAATGGGTTCATTCTTTGGAAAATTCTAAAAAAAAGCTCATTTCAACATGTCAATTTTGGTGGGTTTTACACATTCCAAAAGTTTGAAAATCGCTAATAATTTTCATAAAACTTCATTTCGGAGTTGGCTCAACATTAAATCTCAATGATCTTAAGTATAACCTATTCAATTTAATTAATGTGATGGTTTATCCTGTGCCGGTGCAGAAGCATGGAAATCTCGCTGAACCATTCCTGCATAATCATCCAAAAGGAAATTAACACGTTCTTGAGAAGCAGAGCGTACAACCATTCCAACATGATGTTTTTCTTGCATTTTCCACGTTATTTCAGACGCATTAAATACATTTTGGTCAGGCCATTCTTGTCTTGCTAAAGAAATTAAAATACCTGCATAATTGTGGCGAGGAGCAGTAACGGTATATTCTTTTTTCTTTGCAGCTGCAGTTTCAATTTTTGCCCATTCTCTCCATAAGTTGATTCCAGATGCGGCTTCAACCATAACGGCTAAATGTGCGCCTCCAACTCTAGAAGAAGTTTCTAGGAAATAGAATTTTCCATCATCGTGAGATTGAATAAACTCAGTATGTGAAGCACTGTGTTTCATGCCAAAAGCTTTCATCACCTTTGCATTTTCTATAGCTAAACGTTTAGCATCATCGCCATTTTGGTCTAATGAAGCTGAACGGAAAATCCCAGCACCGTGAGCAACATCAAATGGAGTGGCCAAATAACGGGAAGACCAGACAAATTTCACATCGTGATTAAAGGTTAATGAATCGGTGTGATACACATCTCCTGGCTTAAATTGTTCAACTAAAAATTGATGTCTGCGATCTCCCAAACTATGAATATGTTGCCAAAGTTCGTTTTTATTCCACACTTTTTTTATTCCTGTAGCTGAAGCTTCGGAGCGAGGTTTTAATACCCAAGGCGCTGAAATCATATCACAAAATTTGTTAATTACATTGTTATGAAATAATCCAGTAAAGGCAGGAACTCTTATTCCAGCCTCAGCTGCTTGCATACGCATAGCTAATTTATCTCTAAAATAACGAGATGTAGTAAGCCCCATTCCTGGAATTCTGAATTCTTCGCGGAAAGTCGCAGCTTTTTCAACATCAAAATCATCTAATGCAACGATGTAATCTACTTTTTTCTCGCGCATCAACCAAGCAAGTCCTTTTACCATGTTTTCCATATTTTGCCCTGAATTCTCATCATTATCCATGAAGAAAAACTCATCAATGGAATCTTTAGGCCAAGGTTTATGTTCTAGTTTTTTATGAGTTAAGAGGTAGATAGTATTTCCTTCAGCTTTGCAAGATTTTAAAAATTCTTCTCCTTTGAAATAAAAAGAAACACAAAGAAATGTTAATACTTGGCTCATACAAAGTAATTTGAGGTCAGGTTTTTTGTTTTGGCAATATGCTAAGGATGAACTTAGAATGCAAGTAGATAAACAGATAAAATACTCTACATGGAGTATTTTGTTTAAGGAAAGATATTGCCAATTTGTAGGTAGTTCATTTTAATTCCAAATCGAGGTAATCATGTTTAAGAAATATAGTGTTCTATTAATTACAGTAATTAT
>CAZNTR010000334.1:0-2880 GCA_964575925.1 uncultured Chitinophagales bacterium | reverse complement strand
TGAATCCAATTGTATGCCCCGTTATACTTCCCTTTCAACTTGTCTAAAGGCAAATTGCAAACAAAAAGATAGTTTTCGTAATTACCATCAAACTCAAGATTTTTCAACTCAGTTGGGCTTTTTACATAAGGAACTAAAAACTTTTTTTCAATTCCACTGTCCGAAACTTCATCTGAAGGAATTACAAACATTTCATTCCAACCTGTCCTTTCTCCTCTGAAAGCGTCAATAATATCAGGGTAAAGCACCGTTAATTGACTGTCAAATTTTTCAAATAATTGTGATGAAATAAAAAATGTATCCCAATTGTCCTCTGATAAAATTGATTTTGCAAGATTGTCTTTTGAAACTATGCTAACACTTACCAAACCATCAATTCTATGATAGAGATTATCAAATGTTGAATCTACTTTCCAGTTTTTATTTCTTGAATCTGAACACAAATCTATGTCGCCATAAAACTCTTCAATTTGCTTTAATTGGGTAGCAATATTTTCTTGTTCAAAATACTCTTCCAATTTGAAATTTATTGTTACAAATTTTGTAGGCTCATTGTTTATTGTATGTTGAAATACAGAAAATATTGTAGATACTTTTGAATCAGAAAACCAATGCTCTGCATTACTTCTAACTACATATTTTGTATGAAAATTATCAAGTAAAAACTTTTTGAATTGAAAACCATACTCTTTGCCAAGCCAAGCGTTTGAAGTGATTGCAGATAAATGTCCGTTTGGTTTTAAAAAATGGATTGAGTTGTAAATACAGTATGTGAAATAGTCTGACCTTTCATTAATTTTAAAAGCATTGTCTTTGAGAAATGCTTTTTGTTTGGCTTCAAATTTTTCTCTAAAAAATGAAGTCAAAATTTCATTCGGAATATCTTCTTGCTGAATGAACGGAAAGTTGCTTGCAACAGCATCAAACAAAGGAATTGGTTGTTGTATTTGCTTTGTATAATCTTTAGAATCTGGGAATACAATTTGTTTTCCTGTTTCTAAATTGAAATAATCATCTCTGATAACTCTCGGAAAATTGTCGGTTTGATTTACTTTTTGTTTGTAAAGATTTATTACTGAAAGTATCGCAGGGAAATGCGAAATGTCGTTACCCCAAATTTGGTTCAGAAGTTGGGAATGGTTTGTATTTCCGTGATAATTTAGAATTTGATAAAATGAATTTAAAAATGTTCCAGTTCCCGATGTTGGGTCAAATAAAAAGTCATTTGAAGTTTCTATTGCTGGAAATGAAACAAGGTTTGCAAGTGTTTCGGATGTAAAATATTGTCCGAATTTTTGTTTCTCATCTTTTGGAACTAAATTTTCAAGAATTGTTCCGATTACATCAGTTGGTAAAACTTTAAAGTCAAATGCTGTTATCGCTTTGAACAATGCAAACAAGGCTTCATTTACGTTTGAACTGAAATTTATTTTGTCAGTAAAATAAGGTTGAAATACTGCTTGGTAATCTATTCTACTTGCTTCATCAAAATAATTATCTAAAGTTTCTTTTACATTTCTCGATGTTTTTAAGTCCATCTTTTTAAGACTGCCTGAAAGGTTTTCAGATAGCGTTAAATAGAAAATTATTTTGCCAATAAGATTGTAAAAACTGAACTTGGCTAATACTTCTTCTTCAATTATTGTTTCTGCTTTTCGTGAAGAAGATGCAAGAATTTTGAGGGTGGAACTCTCATAAATTTTCCATTGGTTAAACTCCTTACGAAAAGGTGCGTTAGCACCTTTCAGTTTTTCAATTTCGTTTTTAAATTGAGGTAAAATTATTTCAGACGCTTGTTTTATCGCCTCAATAAAACTACCTGAAATATTTATTGCTTGCTTTAATTGTCCGTTTAAGTAAAGTAATTCTAAGTCGTGAAGTATCTCTTTTAAACGTGTTCTTAGTGATGATTCATTGCGTTTGTATTTAATTGGGTCTGCTAAATCATCTCTTGAAGTGATGCCTTTTTCTTTTGGATATTCTTTGAGTTTAGAAAGGTTTTCAATTGTGTAAACATCATTTTCAATTTTCCATATTATAGCTTCTGAACCGTTCCAAGTAATAAAAGAATCAGATTTTAACCGCTCTGCTTTTTCAAGTGCATTCAAAAGCATTTCATTGTCATCAACAGTTGTGTCAGGAAATTTCAATTCCCAACCATTGAAAATAATTCCTGAAATTTTGTCTGTGAATAGAAGCACATCGGGAAACTTTGTTTTCCCTGAGTCAAGTTTTATGCCTGCATCGTTCGTAGCATCCTGAAAAACGGTTTTCCCTTCCCTGATTTCTTCTTGAATCCAACTAATAAGTTGCCCTGCCCAAACTCTTTCGTTTAATTTCATAATTTAATGTGTGATATTTTGCGATAGGTTCTTTGAAAAGCAACAATGTTGATGCCTCAACTTCTTTATATTTTAGAGTTTCTTTTATTCTGTCAGCACAGATTTTTATGTAGTCGATTTTGTCAACTTTATGCAACATTACATCTTCGTTTTTTTCTATTCCAATAAATTTTCGGTTCTCTAAAATCGCTGCAAGTAAAAAACTTCCAATACCACAGGTATTGTCAAGTATAATGTCGCCAGGATTTGAATATGTCCTAATCAAATACCGTCCAAGTTCAATTGGTTTTTGTGTTGGGTGTAAAACAGGTCCTTCTGATTCTGCTGTTTTTACATAAATGAAGTCGTCAATATTTTGTTCTTCATATTGAACAATGTCATTAGGGTAACGTTCTCCGTTACTCTTAACGTGTCTTGGCTTAAAGTCGCCATAACTGCCTGTATATTGGTCTTTGCGAAATCCTTTGTCGTATGATTCCCCCTGTGTCATTTGAGGGTTGTAGCTTGGTTGTTTTTTATAGAAAATACAAATGTCTTC
>CAZNTR010000333.1:1294-2884 GCA_964575925.1 uncultured Chitinophagales bacterium | reverse complement strand
CCAACTTCCAACTTCAAGCTTCCAACTTCCAACTTCAAGCTTCCAACTTCAAGCTACTTCCATTTTCCAAAAACCATTTATAAGTAGATTCTATTCCTTCTTCTAAACCTATTTTCGGACTCCAGCCTAAGCTTCTGAATTTTGATGAATCCATTAATTTCTTTGGCGTTCCATCAGGTTTTGTGCTATCCCAAACAATTTCGCCTTCATGACCAACCGTTTTTTGAATCGTTTCTGCTAATTCTTTAATAGTTAAATCAGAACCAAAACCTACATTGTATAGATAATCATCCAGATATTCAGCTTGCATGGCAAATACGATGGCATCTGCTAGATCATCTACATGTAAAAATTCACGTAATGGTGTTCCTGAACCCCAAAGTGTTACAGGCGTATTTCCATTTAGTTTTGCATCATGAAACTTACGAATCATGGCTGGCAACACATGTGATGTTTTCAGATCGAAATTATCGAAAGGACCATATAAATTGGTTGGCATTAAAGAAAAGTAGTTCTTTCCATATTCTTTTCTCAAAGATTGACACAATTTTACGCCAGCAATTTTTGCAATCGCATACCATTCATTGGTTGGCTCTAAAGGACCTGTTAAGAGTGAATCTTCACGAATAGGTTGTTCAGCAAATTTTGGATAAATACATGAAGAGCCAAGGAAAATGACTTTTTCTATGTTGTTTTCAACCGCTGCTTGAATCAAATTGGTCTCGATAATCAAATTCTCCATCAAAAACTCATAGGGGAAATCATTATTAGCTAGTATTCCACCAACTCTGGCAGCCGCAATAATAATAACATCAGGCTTTTGTTCTGCAACAAAGGTTTTTACTTTTGCTTGATTCATTAAATCAAGCTCTGAACGTGTTGCTGTAATAATTTCTGAATATCCCGATTTCTTAAGAGAGCGAACAGTTGCCGAACCTGCCATTCCACGATGACCAGCTACATAAATCTTCATATTATTATTTTTTAGATTGAATTTTCTCTTTAATAATTTGTTTTACAATCAATGGTATGAACTGAGGAGCTTCAATGACATATCTTCTAAACAATCGTTTGGGTTCATTAACTAATCTATAAAGCCATTCTAAACCATTATTTTGTATCCATTTTGGAGGTCTTTTAAACCGACCTGCAACTACATCTAATGAAGCACCAATTCCAATTGCAATATTTGCATTAATTTTTGGCAATAACGCTGCTATCAAAAAATCTTGTTTGGGCGCAGTCATACAAACCCATATAACATTTGGATTCGATTCATTAATTTTTGAAGCCATTACATCAATATCTTCTTCCGAAAACTCCTTTTTATAAGGAGGAGAATAAATACCAGATATATTTAATTTAGGATATGTTTTTAACAAATTAGCTTTTGCATCCTCACCAACACCTTCTGCACCACCTAAAAAATAAAAGGAGTACTTTTTCTCTTCGGCAATTTTGGCATATTCTGGCAAAATATCATAACCGGTTGATCTGCTTGCGATAGGATTCCCAAGCCATCTTGATGCCCACACTAAGGGAACTCCATCAGCTGTACAATAATCTGCAGTTTTATAAAGCTTTTTTAAA
>CAZNTR010000333.1:0-1194 GCA_964575925.1 uncultured Chitinophagales bacterium | reverse complement strand
GGAAAAACAAGCGCTTTCGCTTGATTCATCAATTTTTTAATTTCTTCTTTAGGTTGATTACCAAGAATTTCAATTGAATTTATTCCTGAGGAATTAACAATGTCCTGTAATTCTTTAAATAAAGGGCCTTCACCTGCAATTTTTAATTTAACGGATGATTTTTTTTCAATCCATTCCTTAACCAATTGTACAATTCCCTTTTCCTCTGAAATTCTACCTACAAATAAAACAAAGTCTTCTCTAGGTAATTCTACTTGATTTGCTGAATCAATATTTTCAGTTGATTGAAATTGAAAATTTGGCTTAACTACAATTTTATCTGATTCAATACCAAATTGTACAAATACATTTTTTGAAAACTCAGTTAAAGCAATAAACTTATCAACTTTTGTATTCCAGGTATTTCTTTTTTTATGATATTCAATAAAACGAGCCATAACAGCTGTTTTTATATATGAATCATGATATACCTTATCTTTTACAACTTGCCATGCCGAACCTGTTATGGTTCGTAAATCTACTTGCCCATTATTGTATAATAAAGCATTGGGATAAATAATTCTAAAATTATGTAATGTTTGAACTACTGGAATTTTCAACTCTTGACAGGCATCATAAATAGAAGGTGTAAATAAGGAATAGAAATTATGAACATGAACCACATCAGGTTTTTCTAGGATAAGCTTTTGTTTTATTTCCTTTTTTGATTTCTCTGAATAAACGCTATTCATAAAAAAATTAGTTCCAAGCTGAAGTTTACTTAACGCTGAGCTTTTTTTTGTAATCGCTATATTTTCTACACTGTTCTCAGATAGCAACTTTATCTCAGCTGACAGAACACCATCTTCGCCACCTGCTTGAGTATAATAATTATGGATTAAACATACTTTCATCAAACCTCTAATCAATATTTATAGTTTTAATTAGACGCCCAGGATTACCTGCAATTATTGAATTTGGTGGAAAAGATTTATTAACTACAGATCCCGCGCCAATTATACAATTATCTCCGATTTCAATTCCTCCAAAAATAACTGTATTAGCATGAATAATCACATTATTTCCAATTTTCGGGTAAAATAAACAATTATCTTTATAGTCAGAATAACAGCCTATTGTAGTATTATTTTTTAAAGTAACATTATTTCCAATTATTACATTGGGATTAACCACTAATCCAACACCATGATGAAT
>CAZNTR010000332.1:0-2934 GCA_964575925.1 uncultured Chitinophagales bacterium | reverse complement strand
ATTAAAAACAATGATTTTCAAATTGTTCGGATTTAATTGCGTTTATTAATCAATTTTAAAAAAACTAAGTGACATACTATCAATATGATAAATTTTCATTTAGTTTTTTATAAAGTTGAATTACTGTTCAGAATATTAATTCATTTAAACTCATTCTTAGACATGTTTAAATTTTTTAGTGTCGAAGGTAGTTCATCCATTTTATAATAACATAATTATGCTTTTTTTACACGTTATTCATTAAAAGTGCCTACTATTTTATTAAGGTCATGTTTCGTGTTTGAGAAAATCCATTCACATCAAGTCGATATAAATACATTCCACTTGGAAGATTCGAAGCATCGAAATGTTGTTCGTACTTTCCTGCGGTTTTAATCGCATCAACCAAAACAGAAATTTTTCGACCCAACATATCATAAACTGTAAGACTTACTTTTCCGACAGAAGGTAAACTATATTGAATAATTGTACTTGGGTTGAAAGGATTTGGAAAGTTTTGTGCTAACGTTAATCCAATCTCTTTTTCCACTTTTTCAACATTGGTGGAAGTAAGCGGACTCACAACTAATGTAAATCGTGGAAGCATTGTTGAAACAACAAAATCAGGTTGGTTTATTTCTTTTTTTGATGCAGCTTTCGAGACCAAACTCACCTCAAACGAGTATTTTATTTCATCATTCAACAACGTTTTAATTCCAGAAAACGAGTCAATTATATATAGATTACTATTCTTTAAATCATTTTCTACTTCAAGGGTATAAGTCCCTTTCATAGTTGTTTCGAGGCCAATTGGGATTTCTATTTCATTATCTAACAAAGGTAAGTTATTGATATCTAATGCTTTTCCATTTATATAGCCACTGCTGATTAACAAGAAATTTGAGGTTAAAGGGTTAAATTTCCAACCATCATACTTATCAAAAGCTTCACTTCCTAACTCAGAAAACTGAATATACGCATCGTTTGAAGCTCCATTTTCATGTGTAGCAATTAATCGTATTTTTGGAATATTTTTCTTTTTCCCATGAAATGTACCACCTGTAGTTTTAGCACTTTCTGTAAACGAAACGGTAGCCGTTGCATTCGTAGCTTCAACCCAAAAACCTTGAAAAGGTGCGATTATTCCATTTGAGAGACCACCAACAGAACCGTTCCAAGCTCGATATGCTCCAACAGCTTGTGCAGAACCCTCACCATCATTAATAGTAGCGGTATAGGTTGGATCGTACACATAAACCGTACCATGTATATTCGTTGATGCGGCTTGAACCACATCCCAATCAATTGAAGATAAAAATGGATTCCCAGCTAAAGAATACACTCCAGCACCTCCATTCGCAGAAAAATTTACTGGGCTAGAATGTTCTTCCCCTGAAAGTAACACGGTTTTAGGAAATCCACCCTGAATCCCTTCTTTTAATAAATTATTATCCTCATATAGATAGGCTATAAATCCAGATCCAGAATTGATAGTTGTATTTAAACTTTCCGGAGGTGCAAAAGTAGTTCCATTGAACAAAAGAACTGAAGCTTGATTAACACTAATTAAAGGGGCGTTACTTCCTTCAAAACCTTGTGTCCAGAAATTAGCGAAAACATTAGTGTACGTTGAATTGAAAATTGGTGAAGATAACATGCGCCAACCTGTACCACCCGTAAGTTCCATTTTTGGATATTCAAAAACTCGCACGTGTCCTGAATAACTGTTATTTATGGGTGCACCTACGGCAATTGTTGAGCCATCAGATGATAAGGATAGTGATGATCCAAATAAATCATCAGCAGCCTCTCCTTCGAGATCATTTCCAAGTTGCGACCAATCTGAACCATTCCAAACATAAACGCTTGCTTTTCCAGCACTTGAATTACTCTCAATACCATAAGATCCGAATGCTACTACTGTTCCATCGGAGGAAAGAGAAACAGAAATTCCAGCCTGATCATCAAAATCATAACCTGTTAAAATACTACCTCGCTGAACCCAATTAACCCCGTCCCAAACATAAACTATTACCTCACCTGCGTAGCTGCCACCAGTATATGGAGCTCCAAAAGCAACTACCGTACCATCAGCTGATAATGAAACAGAAGAGCCCGCTTTATTACCATATTCTCCAACTATTTCAGTTCCTCGCAGTGTCCAAGATGTTCCATTCCAGAAATAAACTCGAATGTGACCATCCCCTCCCTCTGCATTTATAGCGCCAATAGCTACAACTGTACCATCGGCAGAAAGTGATACACTTGTTCCTGATTCATCATTTCCAGCCTCACCATCTATATCTGATCCTTGTTGCATCCAAGTTGTTCCATTCCAGAAATAAACTCGAACATGCCCTGCATACTGATCGGTTCCGCTATTTTTGGGAGCGCCAATAGCCACAATTGAACCATCTGCTGAAATAGAAACGGATCGCCCAAAATTATCCCAAGTAGATTCTCCATCGATATCGGAGCCACGTTGTTCCCAAGTTTCACCGTTCCAACTGAATACTCGAACATGGCCTATATTTGCAGATGTATTTGAGCTATAAACATCATTTCCATATGCTCCAATTGCTACAATGCTTCCATCAGATGATAAAGATAAAGATGAACCGGATAAATCACTAGGTGCCTCTCCATCTATACCAGCTCCACGTTGATTCCAAGAAGTTCCATTCCATTCATATATGCGAACTTGACCCCTACTTTCATTATATCCTTGCGCACCAATGGCAACAATACTTCCATCAGAAGATAAAGAAACTGCATTGCCTAATTTGCTGTATTGATTGTCCCCATCAATATCGAGACCTATTTGTGTATAGATTTGAGCATTTGATGTTAATGAGAATAATAGAACAAAAAGCGCAGAGATCGTAGTTTTCTTAAAAAGTATGATAAATTTCATTAGAATAATTTAAGATTAATATTATATTTAATTTAATAATC
>CAZNTR010000331.1:0-2938 GCA_964575925.1 uncultured Chitinophagales bacterium | reverse complement strand
TTGGGAAAAAACTATCAAAATTAACTGTAAATATATAATAGACTTTATTTAATTCCTTATCCCGAACTCAGGGTAGTAGCTTATTTACAGATTGAAATTTCATAGAGACGTCTATTTTAGCCCATTTTAACCTAATCCATTCTTATTTTGACTATTATCTTTCCTAAAATCTTTTTTTAAAATTTTACTCAGTCAGTTTTTATTCATACCTTTGGAAGCGTTTTTTTAACCTAATATGACCGATTTATGATGATTACCGATGTTGCCCTCGGCTTAAACTTTGACCTTACTGTCGACCAAAAATTGATCCGAGACACAGTTAAAGACTTTGTTGAACAATATGTAAAACCTACAGTTATCGAAAGAGACGAAACATGTAAATTCCCTCATGATATAGTTCAAAAATTTGCTGAAATGGGATTTATGGGCATGGTTCACCCCGAGGAATACGGTGGAAGCAATGTTGATTATGTCAGTTTTGCCCTAGCTATTGAAGAAATTGCTCGATATGATGCTTCTTTAGCGTTAACGGTTGCTTCTCATACTTCACTTTGTAGTGGACACATTGCACTTGCAGGAACTCACAAACAAAAAGTGAAATTTCTAACTCCATTGGCCAAAGGTGAAAAGCTTGGTGGTTGGGGACTTACAGAACCAGGATCTGGTTCTGATGCATCAAATATGAAAACTACTGCCGTTTTAGATGGTGATGAATGGGTTTTAAATGGTGCGAAAATTTTTATTACTCAAGGAACTGTCGGCGATATTTTTACTGTTTTAGCGGTTACTGACCGCACAAAAGGTACCAAAGGAATCAGTGCTTTTATCGTTGAGAAAGGAACTAAAGGATTTTCTAGTGGACCCAAAATGCGCAAACTAGGTATGAACACCTCCGATACAAGTGAAATTTTCTTTGAAGACTGTCGCATTCCAAAAGAGAATCTTCTTGGTGAACTAAACTACGGATTCATTGATACTATGAAGATTTTAGACTCCGGAAGAATTGGAATTGCAGCTCTTGGAGTTGGAATTGCTCGCGGAAGTATGGAAGAATCTATTCAGTACTCGAATGAACGTAAACAATTTGGCACAGCGATTTACGAAAATCAAGCTATAAAATGGAAGGTTGTTAACATGGCGGTTCAAACGGACGCTGCTCGTTTACTTGTTTTGCGTGCTGCTTGGCTAAAAGATCAAGTTCGCCCTTATACCAAAGAAGCTTCAATGGCGAAATTATTCTCGTCTGAATTGGCTACTCAAGCTGCTCTTGATGCTATTCAAATTCATGGCGGATACGGATATACAAAAGAATATCATGTTGAGCGATTTGTTCGTGATGCAAAATTATTAGAAATTGGCGAAGGAACAAGCGAAGTTCAACGCATGGTGATTGGTAAACTCTTACAAAAAGAGTTTACCAATTAAGATTTTTCGTGTTATGGGTTAATGCTGAATCGGCTAAAAAAACTGGTTCAGCTTTTTTTTGAATTTTAATTTTCTTTTTTATTCGAATACTCTTCAATTTTCTTAACAACACCATTCACTAAATCATTCGGAATCGGAACTGTTAAATTATACTGTTCGATTTTCCACTCTCCTGCTATTTTTTGTAATACACCAGTTCCTCTACTTAGTCCTAAATTCGGAGTATCTAATTCTTCATCAAACCAAGCAATATTTGGATTTTCAGGACTTGAATAAATATGTCGGACAGTTGCTTTAAATGACCAAGCTTTTCCACGATCAAAATAAGGTTTACTGAAATTCATGAACTGTTTTTTTGTCCAATATTCTGTTGCATCCGTTCCCATAAATATTGAATTATCAGTCATTAAACCAAAATATTCATCAAAATTTGCTGTTGCGGCTGCATTGTGCCACTTATCTAGAACTGTAGAAACTTCTTGTTCATTAAATGTACTTATAGGTTTAGTACATGAAGCTAGAAATACTAAAAAAAGAAATAAAAACGACACATTTTTCATAAGAAACAAATTTGGTTCGAGGCAGAATAGTCAAAAATTGTGGAAAAGTAAATAAAATCAGAATCTCTATTGCATTCTGTTCGTATCTGCGATTCATGTCAACTCAAAAACACTTACATACTGATGAGATTCTTAGAATTGTTGCAGAGATGGAAAAATCTGTTCAACAAAAACCTGTTGAATCAGTAACTGGAAAACCTAAATCGAAACGCTCTTTTTTTAGTTGGGTCAAACGAATTTTATTTTCAACAACTCTTATAAGTCTAACGGTTTCATCAACAATTTTTCTACTTCCAAGAATGAGTATTTATTACACTTCCCTCCAATTTAATCCAGTTATTTCCATTGGTTTATCTGCCATTGTCCTTTTCCTTTTTTGGATGATTATTTTAACTATAATTTCAATACTCATTTCTTGTAAAGTATTTATTAACAAATATGTACGGAATACAGTGCTCCTTTCTTTGTTAGCCTATACAGGTTTTGCTACTTTTTTTGTTAATCAAGCGAATTTTAAATCAAGTGATATTGAGAAAACGTATATGCATTTGCATCCTGTAGTTCGCATTGGACTCACAACAACGATTCTAGTTGACTCAGATTTAATGATAACTGATGGAAAGCGTACAAAAGATGAATATATTAAATGGGGCTTAACTCCTTTGCAACGCTCCGATCATTATATTCAAAGAAGCACCGGTTATGTTCATGCTGTTGATTTTCGAACAATTGGAAGACCTGAATGGAAAAATAATCTTCTTGATTTAGGGTTTAAATTAATGGGATATAAAACCTTACGCCATATAGGAACAGCCGATCATTTGCATGTTTATTTGCCCAGAACAGACAAAAAATGAAATGATTTTGGGTTTTTAAACCCAAATAAATAAAAAAGTCATCTCGAGTGGGTCGAGAGATCTTCCATTGTAATAAAAACCAAGTCGTCTCGAGTG
>CAZNTR010000330.1:0-2949 GCA_964575925.1 uncultured Chitinophagales bacterium | reverse complement strand
ATAAAAAATATGGATTTAAAAGATTTACAAAGACATCTTGACCAAGAGGTGCATAAGCAGAACAATCGTTCAGTTACTGAATTTGAAGGATATTCTCCGATTGAGATGAGTCAGATTTTGCATTTTACTTTTGGAGAAGACAGTCCGATTGAATTGCAAAAATTAAGTGACTCAGATTACAAAAGAATTCCGATACTCAACCAGATTCACTATTTAACCGACTTAATAGATAAAAACGGAGAGATTAAACTTACCGATAAAGGGTTTTTACCAACTAAAATTGTTTCAGAGCTTTATAATCAAGGATTTCTAAAAGATGAATATATTGAAAAAGGGATTTCAAAATTATACGAAGAGACAGATTCATTGACAGTAAGTCTTACACGTATTCTGATAGAACTTGCAGGCTTGACAAAAAAGAGAAACGGAAAACTTAGCTTAACAAAAGCATCCAAAAAGCTACTTGGCAATAAAGAAGCATTATTTCGGCATCTATTTCTAACGTTTTCAAACAAGTTTAATTGGGCATATAATGACGGATATGGTGATAATCAAATCGGACAAATGGGTTATGGATTTACATTAATACTTCTTTCAAAATATGGGCAGACCAAACGGTTGGATTCATTTTATGCTGGGAAATATTTCAAAGCCTATCCTATGCTTTTAGATTCGCTAGAACTAACGAATGAGTCTATAAAGGATGATGCCTCGAGATGTTATTCACTACGGGTTTTTGATAGATTCTTAGATTATTTTGGACTGATTAGAATTGAGGAAGAACAGAAGGGATTTAATTCGATAAAGCACATTACAAAGACAGAATTATTTGATAGATTAATAAAAGTGCGACCTCATAAGAATGTGTAGACAAAATAAGCAAAAAAGTAGTAGATTCTTCGGTTGAATAACATATCAAAAACAATACTTTTTACCTAAACCACTTTTGCTTATTATTCAACTCACTCTTTAGTCTTTTACTTAAATTAGCATGAATAAGAAAACGCTATCAGAAAGAGATATTTGTACGAAATTTATTACGCCTGCAATTGAAAAAGCAGGTTGGGACAAATTAACTCAACTTTTGGAAGAAGTCTCCTTTACAGACGGGAAAATTTATGTTCGAGGGAAACTAACGGCAAGAGGGGCTAGAAAACGAGCAGATTACATTTTATACTACAAACCCAATATTCCTATTGCTATTGTTGAAGCAAAAGACAATACTCATTCCGCTCGAGCAGGGATGTAACAAGCCTTAGATTATGCTCAAATTTTAGATATTCCTTGTGTGTTTAGTAGTAATGGAGATGGATTTGTGTTTCATGATCGCTCAGCTTCAGATGGTACTTTAGAAACTGAAATAGACCTAGATCATTTTCCTTCACCTGCAGAATTGTGGCAGAAGTACAAGAAATACAAAGGAATTGAAACTGATGAACTTGAAAAGGTAGTTTCCCAAGATTATTATTTTGATGGAAGTGGAAGAAACCCAAGATATTACCAACAAATTGCCATAAATAGAACTGTTGAAGCTATTGCGAAAGGACAAAACCGAATCTTGTTGGTTATGGCAACGGGAACTGGAAAAACGTACACTGCTTTTCAGATTATTCATCGACTTTGGAAGGGTGGAGCAAAAAAAAGAATCTTATTTCTTGCTGATCGAAATGCTTTAATAGACCAAACAAAACGGGGTGATTTTAAGCATTTCAAAGATAAAATGACCGTTGTTAAACATCGAATGATTGATAAGAGTTATGAAGTTTACTTGGCTCTTTATCAAGGTTTAACCGGTTCTGATGAAGAAGCAAATGCTTACAAACAGTTTTCGCCTGAGTTTTTTGATTTAATTGTTATTGATGAATGTCATCGTGGTAGTGCAAAAGAAGATAGCGCTTGGCGAGAAATCCTTACGTATTTCAAGAAAGCCATACATATTGGTATAACCGCTACTCCGAAAGAAACGAAAGAGGTTTCAAATAGTGAATATTTTGGCGAACCTCTTTACACGTATTCCCTTAAACAAGGTATTGATGATGGATTTTTAGAGCCTTACAGAGTTGTTCGTGTAAACTTGAATGTAGATGCAGAAGGTTGGCGGCCTGAATTTGGCAAAAAAGATAAAGACGGCTATGAAGTGGAAGACAGAATCTACAATCGAAAAGACTTCGATAGAAATTTGGTGATTGAAGAACGAACTCAAGCCGTTGCAAGAAAACTAACTGAATTTCTGAAAGGCTACGACCGATTTGCAAAAACCATTGTTTTCTGCGCCGATATTGATCATGCAGAGCGAATGCGTTCAGCTTTAGCCAATTATAATGCTGATTTAGTTCAGGAGAATTATAAATACATCATGCAGATTACTGGAGACAATGATGAAGGGAAACGTGAATTAGACAATTTCATAAACCCTGAAGAAAAATATCCTGTTATCGCGACAACTTCAGAATTAATGACAACAGGCGTTGATGCTCAAACCTGTAAAGTAATTGTACTTGATGCTGAAATTAAGTCCATGACAAAGTTTAAGCAGATTGTTGGACGAGGAACGCGCATTAATGAAGATTTTGATAAACTCTATTTTACGATTCTAGATTTCAGAAATGTAACCGATTTATTTGCTGATAAAGACTTTGATGGCGATCCAATTCGAATAAAACCTGTTACAGAGGAAACCGATCTTGGTGGAATTATTGACGAAGAAGAAACCGATACCACGCCAATCATTGATATAGAAACGGGAGAAGAAATCGAGATTACACCAGAAATTCGCTCTGCTGAACCTGATTCACCTATTTATACGATAAAAAATCCCCGAAATAAAATCTATGTAAATGGTGTTGATGTTTCCGTTTTAATTAGTCGTGAATTGTATTTTGACAACAACGGAAAACCAATCACCACGAGTTTAAAAGATCATACCAAAGAGTTAATAAAGGGGCAATA
>CAZNTR010000329.1:0-2957 GCA_964575925.1 uncultured Chitinophagales bacterium | reverse complement strand
CCGAACTAGTGGCGTCCAAACTTATAGGAATAAAAGGAATTGGAGATAAAAAAGTTGCCAAATATGGGGAGAAATTAATAGAATGGGTCAACACTCAAAATCAAAAAAATGAAACGGGACAATCATCTACTTGAGCAAATCGCAGACCCAGAAAATCTACGCCTTGCTTTTTGGAAAGCACGTAAAGGTAAAACGGGGAAAATAGAAGTTCAGAAATACCGAGATCAGTTAGATAAGCACTTAGAAATACTGAGGAATCAGATTTTAGCAGGGGAAGTTTTAGTTGGGAAGTACCACTATTTTACGATTTACGATCCCAAAGAACGAAGAATTTGTGCCGCCCCTTTTTCAGAACGAGTGTTACACCATGCCTTAATGAATGTGTGTCATGCTTCATTTGAGCGTTATCAGATTTATCACAGTTACGCCACTCGAATAAATAAAGGAACGTATGCAGCCATAAATCAAGCATGGAACAATCAAAAACAGTTTAAATGGTTTTTAAAATTAGATGTGCGTAAATATTTCGATTCTATAGATCATCAGGTTTTAAAAGAGCTATTAAAGCGCAGATTTAAAGAGGCTAAATTGCTTACTATTTTTTGTTCAATTATAGATTCGTACCAAACAAAACCTGGAAAAGGAGTTCCAATTGGTAATTTAACAAGTCAGTATTTTGCCAATCATTATTTAGCATTAGCCGATCATACGGTTTTAGAAAAAATGCACATTCCAGCTTATGTTCGTTATATGGACGATATGGTGCTTTGGGCCAATTCAAAAGAGGAGTTACTACAAATAGGCTCTTTGTTTACTAATTTTATAGTACAAGAATTACACTTAGTGCTAAAACCCTTTTGTTTAAACAAGACAGAAAAAGGATTGCCATTTTGTGGATATTTGTTATTTCCAACGCATAAACGTTTGAACAGAACGAGTAAGAAACGATTTGTGGCAAAAAGTAAACAGTATGAACAGCTGCTTTCAATTGGCGAATGGGATCAACAAACATATCAACAACATATTATTCCCTTATTAGCATTTACTAGACATGCAAAAACTGTTGGATTTCGAAAAAATCTATTTTATTCTTCGAATAGGGTATAAACCGCTGAGGCTCGAACCGCGTGAACCGCGGCGGTAGTTGGAACAACAACGCTGAGAACACGCGTTCTGCGAATCGGAACAACAACAATCCCGAGAACAGGAACAACAATATAGGCTTCCGCCTTGTTCGCCTCCAGCTTAAAAGAATGGATGGATGTCCGCTGTTAAACAGGTTTATATCCCGACCTTGCAAAAGGCAAATACACAGTTAAGAAATCCGGTTTTAGTAGGTTCGCCCGAAAGACCCGGATTTTTATGGTTAAAATGATTTGCTTTAAACAACATGCCGATTACTACAAGAAAAACTATTTTATCTAAACTTCAATTAAGCAAAAATTTAAGCAATGAGCGTAATTACACTAGATTTACCCGATAATCTTACCACAGTAGCATAAAAAACGGGCGTTTTTTGTAAGTTATTCTATGCATTTAGAGAACATTTTTTTTAAAAACAATTGTTTAAAAGTTCAAAAATACATTACTTTATTAAAATTTAATTTTAGATATTTACAATCACATGGATTTAGTTCAATTAAAACAAGAACTTTCAAAAGAAGATTTATCTGATAAGATAGAAATTCTCGATGGGCTTACTTCATCGGTAAATGAGGAAAAAAAAAGAATTAAACAATGCTGGGATGAAGAAGTAATAAAACGTTCCGAGGCAGTTAAGAATGGTCAACTCAAGACTATTTCTATAGATGAAATTTTTAGCTAAGCTAAATGAAGCTTGTCGTTTTTTCAGAATTAGCGAGATTAGAATTACTTGATTCGCAAAATTGGTACGAACAAAAAGAATTAGGTTTGGGTAATAGGTTCAAAAAAGTAATTAAATCTGAGATAGAATGGATTGCAAAGAATCCCAAAATCTCTCCAAAAATCAGGTTTACAGAAATTTATTGTAAAGTAGTAAATGTGTTCCCTTATTACATTTATTATGAACCCCCATTCCGGTGCGAGTATCCACTCGTATCATTTTCACAAACTTTAGTTAAAGCCACCCAACCCAAAGGAGCATACGCTCCAAGATGGACTAAAACATGGCATAAACAAAATATTTAGTTAATTTAATTCAACAGAGCATAATCAAGCCATTAAAATAAAGTTAAAAATTATGAGCAGGAAATATAAATTTCATGATCAAACCAAACCTTACTTTGTTAGCTTTGCAGTAATGAATTGGATTGATGTTTTTGTACGATTTGAATACTCAAAAATTATTTTAGAAAGCTTAGCCTATTGCATGAAGCATAAGGGAATGCTTGTTTATTCTTGGTGAATCATGCCATCGCATATACATTTGATTTTTGGAACCAATGATTTACCAATGCAAGATGTGTTGCGAGATTTAAAACGACATACTTCGAAAGCACTAAAAGAAAAAATAAGTTGTAATTCTCAGGAAAGTAGAAGGGAGTGGATGCTTAATATTTTCCAAAAAGCAGGTAGTGAGCGTTCGAATAATTCGGATTGGCAGTTTTGGCAACAGAATAATCACCCTATTGAATTAGATAGTCATGAAATAATAAAACAAAAACTCAATTACATTCATGAAAATCTGGTGAAAGCAGGTTTTGTTGAAAATCCGGAAGACTGGCTATTGAGTAGCGCAAAAGATTATGCCGGAAAGAAAGGCTTACTTGATGGGCTTATTGTTGATTAATCAAATCGTTGCGAGTGAATACTGGCGCCATATTCGGTGTTTTGGGTTGTGCGAGTAAATACTCGCTCTTGTTTTTTGGCACGAGTGAATACTCGCGTCATATTCGGGAAATTCGCGATCCTCACTTTTTGTAAGCAAATATTCGATAAAATCTGCTGCTTCCTGAAGTTTTGGTTCAGGAAGTTTT
>CAZNTR010000328.1:0-2980 GCA_964575925.1 uncultured Chitinophagales bacterium | reverse complement strand
CCTTTACGTTGAACTTCGCGCACTTCGGTTCCGATTTTTGGCCCCGCAAGTGCAATAATGACCAAGGTTAGACCAAGAATCCCAAAAATAAATCGGAAATTACGAATCCATTTAGAAGGGCCAACATATAGTTGTTCCAGTAAATTTTCAGAAAAATACGTGCTGATTTTCTTTTGTAAACGGTGTTTTATAAAAAATGTAGCAGCAATTAGTATTGGAATAATAACTAATAGCCAGAGATAAGAAATTTCTTGCCAAATCATGCTTCGATAAGTATTAATTGAATATCCATGAGGTTCGTAACGTGTTTTTCAGTTCGAATCGTATCGCCTAAAGCGCTAAAAAATGAATAAGAATCGTTGTCTTTTAAATATTCTTCAGGGTGTAAGTCTTTTTTGCGAGCTCGTAAAGTGGTTAGTCCATTTATAGCAGCTCCTGCAACATCGGTTGGTCCGTCTTTTCCATCTGTTCCCAAGCTCAATAAACTAATTTTATGCTGACCTTCTAAAGCTAAAGCTGCGGTAAGAGCTAATTCCTGATTTCTTCCACCTTTGCCATTTCCATTTACGGAAACATAACTTTCACCATGATAAACTAAAATGGCTGGTTTTTGAAGTTCAATTTGACCATTTAAAACAGCAATAGCATCTTTTGCAATTTGAATGGCAATTTTTTTAGTTGAATCAGAATAAGCTTCTTTGTAATAGCGTGAGCTAAAATTTTTCTTCTGTGCTTTTTCAGCAATAATTGCCGCTAAATCTGTACTCGTTCCAATAACATATTGCTGATGATCTAATAAAGAATCAGATCCCAATCTTGGTTTGTCTGAGTCGTTGAAACGCAAGCGATTAAAAAGATAATCGGCAATATCGGGTGGAAGTTTTTTAATCAGATCGAACTTCTTTAAAATGGCTAGAGCGTCTTCAATTGTAGTTTCATCAACGGTTGTTGGACCACTTCCAATAACTTCGGGTTTATTTCCTGGAACATCAGAAAGGATTAAATCTATTAAGCGTAAATTTTTTACAAAACGAAGTAATCTGCCTCCATGAACCGCTGAAATTTGTTTGCGAACGGTATTCATTTCTTCAATAGTCGCTCCTGAATCTAAAAGCAAAGACCACAGATTTGCCGCAGATTGTAATTCGATGCCAACAGGAGGCGCATAGATTAAAGAAGAAGTTCCACCACTTATCAAATTAATAAGAATTGATTTTGGTGGAATTGTTTTTAAAAAAGTTATAAGCTCAAGCGCAGCAGAGAAACTAGAATTGGTTGGCGTAGGATGATCGGATTCAAAAAATTGAATTCGTTTTCCTTTTTTTGAAAAACCGCGATTAACAACTACAAGTCCATCTGCGATGCGATTGCCAAGAATTTTTTCTAATTCTAATGCAAGTGTTCCAGAAGCTTTACCGCTTCCAATTACATACACTTTTTCAGAACTACCAAGCCAATATTCTCGGTCTCCAACAGTGAGCGTTCGGTTTTTTAATTGAACTTTACGCTGAATCATAGTTGCAGGCGAAAGCTCAGCCATCGATTCATGAAATAAATCGAGTAGAATTTCCCGGTGTCGGGAGTAAATCTGACTGAGCATTGCTTGATCCATGCTGAAAATTAACGGAAATTTCCGCTACCTATCAATTTGATTTCTGCTTTTGATGGTTTTACGTTTGCAAATGCATTACGTGTATCAAGAATCACTTTTGCATGATCTGCAATAAACTGATAATCCACGTTGCTGTGATCCGTAATTAAAAGTACACAATGATACTGAGCTAAACTTTCGGCAGTTAAAGGAACTGATTTAAGATTGATGCCTTCTTCTTCAAGACTAGCAACATAGGGGTCGTGATACTCTAAGTTATCGAAACCTTTTTTCTGCAATAATTCGATAATTTTTGTAGCTGGCGAGTGACGCATATCATCAACATTTTTCTTAAATGCAGCGCCAAGTACCAATACTTTAGCTTCAGATAAACGAATGGGTTCTTGAGCAACAATTTCAACAATTCGGCTTACCACATAAACGGGAACATTATCATTTACACTTCCAGAAAGTGTGATGAAATTAGCTTCGAAATCATATTTACGAGCCATCCAAGACAAATAATAAGGATCGATTGGAATACAGTGACCACCAAGTCCTGGACCTGGATAAAATGGCATAAATCCGTAAGGTTTTGTTGATGCAGCCTTTACAACTTCCCAAACATCAACGCCGCCCATTCTATCGCATAATTGAGCAATCTCATTTACAAGAGCGATATTAACAGCACGGAAAATGTTTTCAAGTAGCTTTTCCATTTCAGCCACTTTGGGATTCGAAACTTCATGAATAACACCAACCACTTGACGCATGGCCAAAGCTGCTAATTCAGTACAACGTTTGGTTACGCCACCAACAACTATTGGAGTGTTTGCTGTTGTCCACGTTGCATTACCCGGATCGATACGTTCAGGAGAAAAAGCTAAGAAATATTCTTCACCAACTTTAAGTCCCATTTCATCGAGAATCGGCATTACATATCCCTCTGTTGTATTTGGAAATGTGGTCGATTTCAAAATAACCATGTGGTCTTTGCGTAAATAAGGCTTAATTCCTTCAGTAGAATTAATGATATACGATAAATCGGGGTCTTTATAGTGTGTAAGAGGAGTTGGGACACAAATGTAAAGGACATCAATTTCTGTTGTAAGAGAGTAATCTGTACTTGCTTTAAGCATTCCAGATTTAACACCGTTGGCTAAATCTTCATCACTAACATCGCCGATGTAATTTTTCCCGGCATTAATTAAATCTACTTTTTGAGTAGAAACGTCTAAACCAATCGTTTCAAATCCGTTTTTTGCAAACTCGACAGCTAGGGGCAAACCAACATATCCTAAGCCAATTATTCCAATGACTGCTGTTTTATCATGAAGTTTAGCTTCTAAAGCTGAACCAAATTTATGTGTATCCAATTGATACTCCTAT
>CAZNTR010000327.1:0-3040 GCA_964575925.1 uncultured Chitinophagales bacterium | reverse complement strand
AGAATAAAACTTAAAAGATTATATTCGTCAATTCTTTGTTAACATAACACTAGTAACTTTTCCAACAATAAATTGGCTAAGTCATTCAATTTTCCCTGAATCTTTTCTAGTTCCTTTATTTGTCTATTCTATTTATCGTTTAATACATTTTAAAAACTCGACAAAACAATCAATCTTGCTGGGATTAATTACTGGTATTTCATTTTTAACAAAACCTGAAGGATTACTGATTGGTGTAATGTTTACAATTATTCTGATTTATGATAACGACAAATTCTATTTAATAAAAAAACATCAACTCATATTATTATTATTATTTATTAGTTCATTTCTTTTAGTTACTTTATTATACACTTATGTATTGTATTATAGACATGATTATTTATTGCCCATGATAACTAAATTTAATTTAAAAAATTATGTAAATCAGGCTGGTAATACAATAATAAAGTATTTACGAAATTTTATTGATAATACAATATTCATTTGGCAGTACTCGTTCGGCTATATTTATGTAATAGTTTTTTTAACTATAATTAAATATTTCAAAAAAACTTATAATTCTAAAGAAGTTAGAGTTACTCTTCTGTTTATTTTAGGTCTATTATTATTACATTCAAAAGCATTTGGAATTCATGTATTTGAGCAATTAAACCCAATTGAGGCTTTAACGAGATATTCAATTGTATATATACCATATTTACTATATTTATTTTATTTGTCGGTTAATTTAATTAAGTCGAGTCTTAAACCAATTATTTTTATTTACGTTTTGTTATTAATTCTTATTTCAATAAGAAATACTATACCAATTTCAATGTATTATCCAAAAGGTTGGACAGCCAAAGAAGTCGCAACTTCGATAAAAAATAATAAATTATACAATCCTGATAAGCCTCTGATTAGTACTCAAGAAGTATTATCCTATTTAGAAAATAAAAATGGAGTTAGTATTAATTATTATAAAAGATTCGATAAAGATGATTCAGAAATATTCGAGTATTCAAAATTACTACACACTCAAGTAGATACTTTAGAAATAAAAGATTTATTTGGGCGGAAATTTAAGAAAGCTAATCCATTCAGAAATGAAAGCTTGTTTAACTAACTTATACTCTATCATTATGTTAAGACTTCTATTTAATCAAATACTTAATCTTCAATGTAAAAATTGACTATTTTTTGATATTAGTTTATGAATTAATAACTTCTATCATTAATTATCAATGACATCTGGTTGATAAATAGTATCATTCTTAGAATTTAAAAGAACCACATAACCTGCATATAGCCAAATACAAAGCTGATATAGTAAACCTATTCCGTAGAACGGATAAGACCATTCCAAAAAGCGAGCTGGGATAATTAAGCTAAAAATAAGTAAACCTAAAATGAGTACTATTTTTGGACTTTCTTTTAGAATTAAAAGTCGTTTCCACAAGGCTATTACAACGAACAATAAAATCACATTATCATAGTGAGCATGATAAATAAAAAAACGTGAAACTAGTGCAGCGATAGCAAATTCATCATAAATGCTTAGTTTTTTATAATATAGAATGAAAAAAATAAAAAGAGAAAAAAGAATTACGATACTCAAATAGTGAATATAATTAGGTAAGCCTAATAAACTTATAAAAGATTGAATATCAAGACTTCCTAACTGTTTAACATAAGTAGAGTTTGTTATTAACCCTTTAAAAAACTCACTAAACGTACTTCCAACATGATTTAAAGCAATCCATGAGAATAATAGATTTATAAAAACTGCTAGTATTAAATCAAAACGATATTTCTTATTAAAAAACAAAACAATTGCAAACGGGATTAAAAGTGAATATTTGTTTAAGCTAATTGTTAAACAAAAAATAGCTATGAATCGAATTAGTTTATTAATTTCCTTTTCTTTAAGCCATAAATAAGAAACTAAGTTTCCAACAATAAAAACAGTTACTTGACCTATGCCAATTCCTTGTGTAATAGAGTGGAAACATAAAAATGACAATGGTAAAAAAAGCTTTTTAACTATTGTCTCAGAACTTGATATTTTGAAAAGCCAAATCGAAATAATACTAAGGTACAGAAGGTTTAGTATCGCCCAAACAAAATCTGCCCAATTGTATCTAGTAAAAGCTAAAAAAGGACTGAGAATTATAAAAAATGAAGGTGGGTAAAGAGGGTGCTCTGTATAAGAAAATATATTCGTCTTATTAATAATAAGATCTTTAGTATGCCAATACCTAAGAGCCAAATCAACAGGTAGATTATAATTGTCTTTTAAAAGATTATTAAAACCATGTTGTAGATATAAGGTACTGATAAGGATAAGAACAATATTAATAATTAGGTATTTATTTTTTTTTAAAATATGAATAATTGTAATCATAATTTTTTACTAAATGTTAAACGTTCACGAATTTTTAAAAAATAATTTTCGAAAAAAAATGTGATTAAAATGCCAAATATGCTGCTTATTAAATATAAGTAATAATAATAATTATGTCGTTTGTTTGGCTTCTCAAAGCAATTTCTAGGTTGGAAGTGCCAAAGATATATATTATAGGAAGAAAGCCCTATAATAGTGCTAATAGAGAGAAGTAAGTTCGACTTTTTAAATAGTTGCATAAAAAGTGTTTTGCCAATTAGAAAAGCATATGATAAATAAATCAATGTGTAACCAATTGTTGGCATGAATATATTATTCAGTTCAACAATAAATGGCAATGGAACTATTGATAAGAAAATTAATGTTAACCATCTATTATTAAGGATATTTTTTAACAAGTTAAATTTAAATAGATATAAATATTGTAAATAAACACCCATAAATAAAGAGTCAATTCTTAGGTGACTCAAGTAATGTAAATAATTATAATTATCAACATAAAGAACTGATAATATTCGAATCGTAGCTATAAGTGAAATGAAAATAAGAAGTGTTATGTTGATATTTTTTAAAATAAAAAAAAGTTCACCAATTATTTGACTCAACTTTCGGACTTTGACATTTTGTAAAGTGAATTATTTTGTTAACGGTTTT
>CAZNTR010000326.1:0-3059 GCA_964575925.1 uncultured Chitinophagales bacterium | reverse complement strand
ATCATCCAAACTCTGATGCTCAGCTAGAACAAAGACATAAATTTTCGATGTCGAATACCTTGGCAAAAAATTATCGCGTAGCCGTTGGCCATGTTTCTGTGGAAACAGACGAACCTAAAAGTCCTTACAACTCCATGATTGGATTAATTCGCCGATCAGGTTTCAAAGGAAAATATCCTGATATAACTTGGAATTGGGAAACAATTGAGTTTAGTGAGGGAAGTTTAGCCTTACCTAAAGATCTAAGAATTAGTGAAACAGCATCTCTTATTCAATTAGAATGGAATCATGCTGAAACGAATGAACAAGGAACAGTTTTTTTAATTGGTGTGAATACTGAAACACTTCACATTTCAGTTGTAACTGATGCTCAGAATTCTGGAAAATTGAGTTTAGTAAAGGCTGAAGGACATCACTATTTTGCGTTTAAAGAATGGATTAACAATGAAAAAACCTTAAAAAGCGGTACTAAACGCTATTTGCAAAATTCAGAGTTAACGTTTAGTGTTATTGAAACTCCTATTGTTGAAGACAAACCTATAGTATTGGAAGACAAAGAGATTGTTTCCGAAAGTGAAGAAATTCATGATGATGGAATGGAATCTGTGCGGGGTTTAGAAGATATTAATGATGATGGAATGGAATCTGTGCGGGGTTTAGAAGATATTAATGATGATATCAGTTTTGATCCTTCTGAGTTTGGTGAATTCTCTCGTGATTCACAAAATGAAGACACTGAAATTGAATCAGAAACAGAATCTAAGAAAGATTTTGTTGGGACAGTAGGAATTGTTGAGCCGGAGATTGTTTACAATCCTGATGAATTTACTGGCTTTGAGAAATTGGAATCTCCTCAGATTAAAGAAGAAGCTGTTGTTGAAGATTCAATAATTACTGAAGTTGTTTCGGAAGAAATAGAAGAACATGTAGAAGAATTTGTTTCAGAACAAGTGACCGAAGAAGTAGCGGAACTTGAAGAGGATTTAGTAGAAGATGTGGTTGATGAAACTGTTGCTGAACTAGAACCTGAAAACGAGTCCGTTGGTGAATTAGAAGTTATTGAAGAACTCGTAGAAGAATCTTTTTCAGAATTAGAAACTGAAGAAGTAGCGGAAGTTGAAGAGGATTTAGTAGAAGATGTGGTTGATGAACTTTTTGCTGAACTAGAACCTGAAAACGAATCTGTTATTGAAATTGAAACCGTAGCAGAAACATCAGAGCTAATTGAAAAAGTAGTTGTAGAAGTTGTTAAGGATGAGGAAGTTAAAGCTCAAGGTGGTGTAAAAGAGGTTGAAACTCCTGAACCTAAGGTGATTAAAGAGGAAAAGACATCAGTTTCAAAAGTTCATAAAGAAAAGAATGCTAAGAAGACTTTAGTAGAAAAAGCAATTTCGAGTAAAGAAGACGAAATGAGAAATCAATTAAGTTTATTCTGATTGATTTTACCAAGGCATTCTGTTTGAATTTAGATGAGAATCTTGAAATCCCCCCCAACCCCCTTTAAATTTCTTGCGTCTTTTTTAGCGCCAGAAATCTAGGTTAAAGGGGGAGTTTTGGTTTCGATATATTAAATAAGTTTCGAAGGATAGGCTAAAAAATCCCCCTTTAAGACAAAATGTTGAGGTTTGTCTCGAAAAGTAAGCTAAAGGGGGCATGGGGGATTTCAATAAGGAAACTCGCCATTGGATTTCATTATAGAATTATGTACTGCCAAAGTCCGAAGCAAAAAGGGGATTTTTTAAGAGAATGGCTCATTTTAAATCTAGACAAAAGTCTAAGTTTCTTACCGAAGATAAACTCGGTTAACTCTGCGTTCACCCATCCGTGTTAAAATCTCATACGGAATGGTATTTAACACTGTTGCCCAAGAGCTTGCAGAATGTGGCCCGTCACCAAGAATTTCGACTTCAGTTCCGACATGATACATTTTTTCAGAAAAGAGTAGGGCATAATCCATGGTAATTCTCCCAACTACAGGCACAAATTCATGCTGAATCTTAACGGAAATTTTGTTGCCTAAACCTCTATCGAAACCATCAGCATAGCCCACTGGAATAACGTGAACAAAGCCATTCTTGGGTGCTTTATAGAACCAGTTGTATCCTATTCCTAAACCTTCTTTGATGGGTTTTACTTGAACAATATCTGTTTTCCAAGTACATACAGGCTTTATTCCACTAATTTCAGTATCTCCAGCTCCATATCCATAAAGGCTTACACCAACTCTGACCATATCAAAATGAGATTCTGGATAAAAGGCAATTCCTCCAGTATTTGCAGCGTGGGTAATCCATTCATCAGGAAAATGTGCTCTTAATGCCTTGAATATTTTAATTTGCTGGTAAACAGACTCATCGCCAGGATCGCCTGACTTTGCAAAGTGAGTCATAATCCCGTTTATATTCAAATTTGTTGACTCAATTTTACCCATAACATCTTGTAATCGATCAGGAAGAATTCCAAAACGATACATTCCTGTATCAAATTGGAGATGAGCTTCTGTTCCATTTTCTAAAAGGTCAAAATGATCAATATCGCTAATTACAGCCGTTAAATTATAGGTTTTATAATAAGGAACAGTAGTTTTAAGTACGGCGGATAATACTAGAATGGGTTTTGTAATACCTGCATTTCGAAGTTCAAGTGCTTCCGAAACCGTTGCAACAGCGAAATAATCAACGTGTTTTAAATAATGTGCAATTTCGATAGCTCCATGACCATAAGCGTTTGCTTTAATTACAGCAAGAGCTTTGGTTCCTGGCTTCGTAAAACTCCTCATATGATCAAAATTGGCTTGAATTTGAGCTAGATTTATTTCAAGTGTAGAAGGTAAGGGAGGAGAATCGAAAGAGGAGTGCATACGTGTTTTTGGTGATTAATATTTAGTAAGTAAAAATAATAAAAAGCTAGGCCAAGAAATGCTTGTAATTAGATTTTGTTGAAGCGTGATTTCTTGTTGGTATTTTCGTTGGAAATGCCGCTAAGACAGGGCATGCCCTGTCTGTATGAACTTGCAAACAAAAAGTGGAGATTTATTTAATTCATACAGATTAAGCTGC
>CAZNTR010000325.1:0-3081 GCA_964575925.1 uncultured Chitinophagales bacterium | reverse complement strand
GGATTCCCATTGGATCTTGAGTTGCAGCACCATCGGTAACCATGAAGCTAATATGTTCTGGTGTATGACCTGGAGTGTGTAAAATATCAAAATGAATATTTCCTAAGGAAAAACGATCGCCATGTTTAACAAAAGTTACATTGTAATTTTTGTTAGCTTTTAACCAATTGTATTTCCAATCAGCATCGCCTTCATCTGAAGCATAAATATGTAGACCTTTTTCTGCTAACTCTTGTAAACCTGATACATAATCAGCATGAATATGAGTATCTGCTGCTGCAATTAAGTTTAATTTTTCTTTTTTTGCTAACTCAAAATAGTGATCGACATCTCTCATCGGATCAATAATAATAGCAGTTCCGTTTTTTTGACAACCAATCAAGTAGCTATATTGGGCCAATTTTGGTTCGAATATTTGTTTAAAATACATAGTTTGTGTTGTTTGATTGAAATTGAATTATTTACTCTCAAGCAAAGTATAATGAAATTTATTCCACTTGTAAATACAAGTAAGTACAATTTGACTTATAAATTTTATTTATCAAATAAGCTAATGTTGCTTCATTTTACTCAAACACTATTCTATTGCTCGAATTACTGCTTAATTAGGTTTTTTTAATGCAAAAATCCCATACTCAATAGGAAATAAAAGACCTACTTGTATATACATGTAGGTCTTTTATTTTCACTTTTTAAAAATATGCCTTATCATTGGCCTTAGAATTCAACCAACAAACTGAATTTAACTCCTTAAAAAAGCATAATCGATTGCCCTTTTACTCATGGAAGAAAAAATTGCTCAACATTCTAAAATACCTTTACATCAGCACATTAGTGATTGGGTTAAGCAAGAAATTCGTGAAAAACGACTTCAGATTGATGATAAAATTCCATCTGAGAATGAATTAGCTCAACAGTTTAGTGTTTCACGTTTAACTGTACGCAGAGCTTTACAAACTCTTGAACAAGAGAATTTAATATTTAGATCACAAGGATTAGGTGCATTTATTAAAGCACCTATTTCAAGAAAACGAATGGTGAATCTAAATTCTTTTAATGAAGATTTATCTCAAGCGGGAATTACTCCATCAAATGACATTGTATTTGAAGGCCTTGTTCTTCCACCGCCATATATTGGAAATTTATTAGGAATTGAAGATCAGAAGAAAGTTTTTAAAATTGATAGAGTCCGATATGGCAGCGCTAGACCTTTTGCATTTGATAAAACTTGGATTCCTGCTTTTTATGGACAACTTATTGTCGATTCCGATTTATCGAAACGTTCAATTTTCGAATTATTAGAAAAAGAATATGATATAACTATCGAAAAAGGTTGCCAACGATTCGATGCTGCTATTGCGGACGAAGAACTTGCTTCTTATCTAGATGTACCTATAAATACACCGCTTTTGGTAATTAAACGATTGATTTACACCACTTCTGGCAAAGTAGTGTATTATCAACAGCGATATTTACGTACCGATCGCTTTTCTTATGAAATGATTTTAGAAAGATCTTCCGATTCCCCTCAATCATCAAATGGTGTTGGTGTTAAAGAGTTTTTACCGGTTTTTGACCCAAAAGCTGATGAATTTTCTTTAGTTGTTTGAGTTTATTTAGTCGCTCCTTACCAAGCCACTTTTTGAGTTAAAAATAGGAATTGAGAGAGCCAATAGAACAGCCAATCCAAAAGCGAAGAAGTTTTTTCAGCACAGAAACTCATAAATTTCTTCAGATTCCATGCACATGCAGCAAAGAAAGCATTTACTTGAGGCGCATCTGGCCCATGTAGATAGTTTTGTTCCATTCTGTGGTCTGTTTTCAGGTGTCCTATGATTGGCTCTATACTTGCTCTGCGTCTAAATTTGGCTCGTGTTTTTCGTTTTTCATAGGCAGTATCTGTTTTCTTGGCTTTTCCTGGTGTGGTGATGATAACTCCACGAATGTCTTTTTTCCCTTTGCCTCCTCGGTCGTAAATGAGTTCCTTGGGTAACCATTTTTGTTCTGTTTCGAGTTGAACCAGTAGCGGTTCTA
Organism: uncultured Chitinophagales bacterium; assembly: GCA_964575925.1. GTDB lineage: Bacteria > Bacteroidota > Rhodothermia > Balneolales > M1805 > M1805. The sequence continues at coordinate 1,047 of CAZNTR010000325.1, read as the reverse complement.
TTGTTTTCGAATCGTGTGGATTGCCTAAAAATGATTTAATGGCAAGGATTATACCCGATTTTGCTGTTGTTATCAACCCGATTTTATTACCAAACTCATAAGGTGTTCCTGCTTTTCCTTTTGCAATACAAGCTGTTTCTGGTTTATGTAAGCTGTAGATTTTATCCTTTTCCTTTCGCCCTTGAGTAATCACTTTTTTGAACAGGTTAAGTTCTTCGGTGTACGTCGATAGTTCGGATTGAGGTAAGTTTGCCTCGACTTCTCGAATTAATCGTCCAGCTATTGTGCGCAACTTTTTGCCCGCTTTTTTTGCTTTCTTCGCCCGTTTGGGATGCGTGCTATTGTGAGTGTCGCGAAGACATTGTTTAGCTACACGCACATAACTTTGTCGTTGTGGAAGCTTCTCTTTACGCACGATGTCATTACAGCGATCAATGACTTTTTTGGCCAATTTAGCATCGGTTGGAAAGGTGGTAAAATTTTCTTGAACGGTGGTATCAGAAAGCACGATTTCTTCTTGAGCTTTTGGCCCATGTAGCTTAACCGAGTAGGAAAATATCTTTTCAGCCCCTTGCACTCCAATGCGTTTACGAAAATGGACAAAATCACTTGGATCACAAGGGAACTCAAATTCAAAGTGCGCTCTACCACAAAAATACTGCATGTAAGGGTTCATGATCCATTCTTTAACCAAAGTCTCATCGCCCAAGTTATACAGATGCTTGAGCATCAAAGAGCCAACCATGAGACGAATAGGCATAGCGGGTTGACCCGTATTACTGTAAAGAGGAGCAAACTCTTTTTCAAAGTAAGACCAATCGATGGCATGGGCCAAAATGATTAATTCGTGATCAGGATTTATAAAGTCCTGTAGGAAGGGCCGAAAGATATCACGCTGATGTTTTGGTGGGTTTGAGCCAATCATAAATTGCAAGAAAAAATGGTGGTTTAATGGATTTCTTGCAAAAGAATATACCTAAAAATAGATAAAAAGTCAACATATATCTAATATTAACAATTACTTATATTGTTTTTAAGGAACGACTA
>CAZNTR010000324.1:0-3086 GCA_964575925.1 uncultured Chitinophagales bacterium | reverse complement strand
AAGAACCTGTGAATACAATTTTTAAAGTTGGGTAGGAATCGTAGATATTTTTTAATTCGCAAGACCAGTCTACGTATTTATATATTTCATCAATAAACAAGACTTCACCAGCATTTTTATAAAAAGTATCCGCTAAATCGACCAGTCTGTAATCACTAAAATACATATCGTCGGCTGATACATATAAAGCTTTTTAACTATCTAAGTTCTCCTTGACATGTCGCAAAATCATGGTTGTTTTACCAACACCGCCAGCACCAATAATCCCAATCATTCGGCTATCCCAAGCGATATTTTCGTATAAATAACGCTTAAAATCTGTTGGTGTTCTTAGTAAAAGCGTCTCATATTTCTGATAGAGAGTATTCATGATTTTGATGTATTATTTCGCAATTAGATGCAAAATGCACAACGAGATGAACAATTTATTTGTAAAGTGTTCTACCTGATGTGCACTATATTTTTTCCCGATCTAGCGTATTGGGGCTTTGCGAAGAAGCAGAATTAATGTTACTTATTTCAATTTTGCACAAGTATTCATTAGAATTCCGATTGTTCAATTTAGTACAGAACCCGCTTTTTTGCAAAACCCTTATTAGCATTAGTTCGTTTTTCGTTGTATGTTATTTTCCCTTTTTTTAGTTTAAATTCAGAGGATTCCAATTGCCAATCGTCGGTTGTTTAATTTGAGAACTAAAGAATAATATCTCATCTCCAACTCTTGAATTATAAGCAGTATGCTTAAATGAATATTCTTTTTTTTTGCAGTCTGCATACAGTTCTTGAATTTGTGGAACATTGTCGTAGGAAACTATCCATTTGATATTTTGAATTGCTTTTATTTTTTCACTTACAACTCTATGATTGTCATCTGCGTAATGGTTCATATATAGAGTACTAGCTTTCAAATAATAGGGTGGGTCAAAATAAAATACAATATTTTCATCTGAAGCTTCTTGTTCTATTTTATCTATTAAATCTACAGCATCTTGATTAAACAGTCTAATATCTTTCTTCCTTTTTGCAATTGCTCGAATTCTTTCAATTAATTCTAGTTTATTAAAACGGCAATCCATTAAATAATTGCCATCTTGTGAATTTCCACCCATTACTCCTGCATTAATAATGCCTGACCGATTTGTTCGATTTAAATAGAAAGTAGAAAATCCTAGGTCTAAAAGTTTGGCTTTTTTCTTGTTTGTTTGAATAGCTTTTTGTTTTTTCCATTCATCAATAGTCAAATCAGCATTTTCAATTAACTCGCAAAATTTGTTAGTATTGTTCAGAACTGCATGCCAAAAAGCGTAAATGGATTTATCCATGTCATTGATAGTTATTTTTGATACTATGTTTTCCAATAAAAGAAACATAGCAACAGAAGCACCACCTGCATATGGTTCGACATAATGTCCATTGATATTATTATCAATACAAATTTGTGCTATAAATGCAGAAAGTTTGTTTTTCCCGCCTGGATATCTTAATGGTGAATAAAACATTATTTATTTTCTTTAATATCTATTAGAACTTCAAATAACGGAAAAAGGAAATCCCAAAAACCATTTAACATTTGTTAATTCAAATAATGTGTGTCTTTTCCGTGAATATAACCATTTAATACATCTAAAGAATATTGGTTACTATGGTCGATTAATCTAGTAGCTACAACTTGAGCTTTTCCATTCAAATGATTTTGTTTGAGATATTCAATTCGTTTCTTTAATGCAATATTTTTTAAATCATCTTTGTAATAAGATTTTATTGCATTTGCAATACCTTCTGTTTCAATATAATTTAAAACAGATAAATCTAAAAACACTCTTAAAGATGCTGAGACTATATTGTTGTAAAGTAAAGATATTTTTTTTAACTCATTAAATAAACCTAGCAATCTATAATTACTTGTGTTTAACGTATAAATAGGAATAATAATTTTATGTCTATTTGGGTTCCCTTTTAAATGTAGGATAGTTATTGATTGAGTTGATGGTTTTGGCGGTACATCTGACTCACCTTTTGGGTTAACGTTTGACGTTTCATCTGAAGCAGTGCTCTCTTTGTCTTTGGTTTCTTCAGATTTATCATTACCTATTGTTTCATTTTTTAAATCTTCTTTATTCTCATTTTCATTATCTGCTATGTCCTCAATAATATTTTCTTCAACTAAAAGTACCTTTGGAAGACTATCTAATACTTCGTTTAAGTTTTCTAATGTTAATCGAGTATTAATTTTATCGTCTTCACCTAGAATCCTCTTTATTAATTCAGCAAATCCATTATAAAAACTAGACTTTACTGAAGTAATATTAACATCTATACCATTGTATTCGATACCCCATTTCTCTTTGACAATTGAAAAATTAAAAAAACGTTCCAAAATAGTGATAGGAAAACGATAAGAATTAGCTAAATCAAATTCACTCTCTGTCAACTTTGACTTAACTTCATCAAGTTTAACAAAATCTTTGATTTTTAATATTCTAAAAAAGCCTTCTAATTCGCTTTTGGAAAGTTTAGTAATTGATATTATTTTCTCAATATCACCATTATGTTTCTCATAAAGAGTTACTATCCATCTTTGTTGCTGAACCCTAGTCCATTTTCGTTGTAATGATGAAGAACTATTTCTCTGATTAATATACCATTCTGCATCTTCAAATGTTGGTGCAACATTAACGGGGATTTTTTCTATTTCGATCAAATTCATTTTTTCAGAAGCTTTTCTTACAAAACTTCTAATTGATTTTGGGGTCTTATGCGGTTCACGCAATAATTTTAATGCAACTAATCTTCTATTACCTTCCGCTACATAATACTTATTATTTTCTTCATTCTTCCAAACAACTTCTGGGTCTGCTGGAATAAAACCATCTTCAGAAATTGAAGTTATTAATTCGTAAAAATCCTTTTTATCTGCTGGCTCGTTGGTTAAATCTTCAGCGAAATCTTTTAAAGTGAAATGTGTTTCCTCAGGATTTAATCTTGGATTTTCTGGCCACAACCTTAATTGGTCTACAGACCTGGGTGTTTTTGTAATTAAATGATGAGTCCACTCCGAAAAGTCCGAGCAGGCAACACCCTTTCTA
>CAZNTR010000323.1:0-3134 GCA_964575925.1 uncultured Chitinophagales bacterium | reverse complement strand
GTCAATTTATATCCAATATTATCAATTACTTATATTGTTTTTAAGCAACGACTAATTAAGTAAACTTGCCTAAAATTGGTATTAATTTAAAGTGATTCAAGTTTTAATTACTAGTTATAAACTCAAATTCGGACTTCATTTCTAAGCAAACCTCACTTGTTTTTGCAAAATAAAGGTCATCCCGTACCTTTTTACGATTCGAAGAACCACGAAGTGTTATCTCTTCCAATATCTTTTTAGACTATAAGCTAGTTCTTTTGAGTAGTCTAGTTCTAATACTGAGATGCTGGATCGGGGTCCAGCATGACCAAATAACCTGTATGAACTAAGCTCATTATGATGCAAATAAGCTCTTGTTTTCATTAATCACGCAACATAAAACCGTTAACAAAATAAGACAACTTTCAAAATTTCAAAGTCCGAAAGTTCAATCTAAAGCATATAACTAAGATATTTTTAAATAATTCTATAAACAATTAATCATATATCACTTTGTTTTCCAAAATTAAACAGATGGAAGAATGCAAGCAATTAAAGTATTCATTAGTGTTCACCTAGTGTTCCTTTATCAAAACATAGTTTTCTGGTAAAAAACGTAATTCAAAGGATATTTTTATGCGAAAAATGCCTGTTTGGCTATCGTTTTTCCTTTGGCTTGCCCCTCTCGAATAGCCAATTGACCACAACCTGCGTCAATGTCGTCACCTCGTGATCGTCTTACCGTTGCCCTAACTTTATTTTTCGATAATACTTTTAGAAAAGAATCTAAGCGCTCTTCAGATGCACGATTAAGTTCAACATCAACAACTTTGTTGTACATGATAATATTGATCTTACACGGTACCCATTTCGATATTTCAGCTAATTCCAACGCATCATCTTTTGAATCGTTAAACTGATCGAATAACAAGTATTCATAAGTAAGAGGATTCTCACTTTTTCTGAAATAAAACTTTAGCGCTTCTTTCAAAGATTCTAAATCCATTGACTCATTGATTGGCATAATTTTGTCGCGTTTTGTGTCGTTTGGGGCATGTAAAGAAATAGCCAAATTAAATGGCTGTTCTTCTTCACCGAAACGTTTTATCATTTTGGTTAAGCCTACTGAAGAAATGGTTATCCGTTTTGGAGAAAGACCAATGCTCTTGGCTTCACAAACAATATGCGCTGACTCAACAACATTTTCATAATTATGAAAGGGTTCGCCCATTCCCATGTAAACGATATTGGTAATGCGTTTTCCATATTTTTCAAGCGTATGAAGATTTATGTACGCCAATTGATCTACGATTTCCCCAACTTTCAAATTTCTGAAAAACCCCATTTTTCCCGTTGCACAAAAGGCACAGCCAAAAACACAACCAACTTGAGAAGAAACACAAACCGTTAGACGATCTGCAACACCATCACCAAAAAACTCAGGAATTAAAACAGATTCAATTCGTTTTCCATCTTCTAATTCAAAAAGAAATTTTGTTGTTCCATCTTTCGAAAGTTGTTGTTGAACAGGGCGAATGGTATAAATTTGAGCTTTTTCTTTAAGCTCTTCTCTTTGTTGTTTTGAAAGATTTGTCATTTCATCAATAGAAGCTACATTTTTCTGATACATCCATTGAAAGACCTGATCGGCTCTAAATTTTTGATAACCGAGTTCATTAAAAAAAGATTTTAATTCAGTTCTATTTAAGGATTTAAGATCAGTGTGTGGCATGATATAAACGAATTGATGTGTTTTATTTACTTAACAACAAAAATACAGCTATTATTTAGAAGATTTAACTTTTGGAAGAATGCTCGAATGAATTAGTTGAATGTTTTTCCAATCAATAAATGCAAAACTAACTTGAGTAAAGTTTCAAAAAATGAATTTTTGTGAGCTACAGGAATCGATAATACATGACACAAAAATTCGGATTTGAAAGAAAGTTACATTCAGGTGGTACTCTTTTGCAAGTTATTTTGCGAAAATCGTTTTTTTAATTACGTATAAATCCAATATTTTTAAATAAGAAATACTATTGTTTTAAAAAGCATTTGAAGACACTAATAGTATTCTTTTTTATTCTAAAATAACCGAAAAATCAACTTATAATTAATGAACTTTACGATTAGAAAAGTCGCAATTGGCGAAGTGCGAAGCCTACAAAAGCTATCAAAAAGAACGTTTCAGGAAGCTTATAGTGAAACGAATACTCCCACATCTATGAAGATATATATGGAGGAGAAATTTAGCTTAGAAAATTTGAGTATAGAACTCAGTAATCCAAAATCAGAATTTTATTTTATTGAGCATAATTATGAAAAAATGGGTTTCCTATAAATCAATACAGGTTCAGCGCAAACTGAAACCATGCCAAATAATACTCTTGAAATAGAACGAATATATATTGTTGAAAAATATCAAGGAAAGAAATTAGGGAAGAGCTTGTTGAACTTTGCATTAAAATTGGGGAAGAATAAAGCTGTTGATTTTATTTGGTTAGGAGTTTGGGATCAAAATCACAAAGCTATAGAATTTTATAAACGAAATCAGTTTGAAATGTTCTCATCACACACATTTGTTCTTGGTGAGGAACAACAGATTGATTTACTTATGAAACGGTATTTAGATTAAGTTAGTTTTTTATTTACCTTCAATGAATAGAAATCGCAGTTTCATGCAATTTTTTAATTAGCATAATTATCTACTCAATTTCATTTAGACTACTTAAACTCTAAATGACGGTTGAATGTCATTTTTCAGAAATCTAAACTAAGAGTTCATTTTTTGTGTGTGACATTTCAGAAATCGATAATTTATTAATCAATCTAGAGCCTATTCCAAAAAGGCGATTTTTATAAACATTCTAAATCTTGAGTCAACTCCCAAAAGTCAATTCTGTAGGTTTATATTTTTCCAAATACTACGAATTCAACGAATATTTTTCTGAAAGCTACTTTTCAGAAAAAGTTCAATACTCGAATTCTTTACTAATGTGACCACACCAAATTTCAGGTTTATTGGTTTAACTCAAATTCGGACTTCGTATCTATAAAAAAGGCAGTGGTTTTCGCAAAGAAACGGTCATCCCGTGCCCTTACACGATTCGAAGAACCACGAAGTGCTATCTCTGTCCAATATCATTTTACGCAAC
>CAZNTR010000322.1:0-3138 GCA_964575925.1 uncultured Chitinophagales bacterium | reverse complement strand
GCAGCTTAATCTGTATGAATTAAATAAATCTCCACTTTTTGTTTGCAAGTTCAATCTTCTCTTTTTTCTTTAATGCAAACGCTATATGGTTTAATATGACTTGCAATAAGAAGTCTTTCGTCTGTTATTTTTGAAAAAGGACATTGAGGCATATATTCAATAACCGCTCTGCGGTATCTTTCTTGACCAATTCTATATGATTTTTTAATTTGTTCAATTTCAGCGGTATCAACTTCCTCTGTTTCTATTATATCCAATGCACTTGGATGAACAAATTTTCTAAATTGATAATCGAGTAAAATTCTAAAATAAAATAATGGTCTATTATTTTTTTCTGTCTGATTAACAGGGACTAATTTAAGTATAGAAAGGTAACTGATTTTTGGTAAGATTAATTCACGCCAAAGTTTCCAAATATAATCGTCTGACCTTACGTAACCTCTATTTTGTTTTTGGGATAAATTGTCTGAGGCATCATAAATAGAAAATGAGATATGTTCATTTTCTATACTTTGTACTTCTTGATATCTGTCATTGTAATATTGGCTTATGTCATTATGGTAAATTTGTTCTTGAGCGTAATACTCTGCTTTGGCATCGTCTAAATATTTTAGTAAGTTAGTTTTACTAAAAAAGCAAGTGTTTTCTTGAACGACAGAACCACTTTCTCTTGCAGAATCTATTGTTTTACGCTTCTTTTGAGTGTCAAAATGTTCAAGACCCCAAGTTGAGTAATCAAAAAAGTTAGAAATTCTTTGTCCTAACTCGCCATTGTATGTACCTACGTGTTTTTTTGACTCTCCGTTTCCGTCAAATTGTGCTAATTTCATCAAAGCATTTTTATAAATTCTGATTTGAAAAAGTGAACATCTTCAATTGCTTTAACAACTGTATATTCTTTTAATGTATCTGTATCATTTGGAAAATTTGCTTTTTTCAAATATGTATTTAATGAATCTAATTCATCAAAGCCATAAGAGTTTCCCATATGAACATCTTTTGTAAAAATTGCAAATAGTTCTTTTCCTGTATTTTTCATAATTATCTTTTAAAAATATTAGTGTGATGGTATTCTAAAAAATCTTTATTTGGTAAAAACCTTTTAGGCATAACTATTTCTTTGTTTTCAAATTCTAAAAAGAACTTTTGAATATTATTTTCTTTTTTGAAATCATTGAAGTATTTAGAAACTTGAATTTTATAATCAAAATCAATTGTTATAAAACCTTTGTCGAATGCTTTGTCGTGTAAAGAATTTAAACATAAACCATTTTCAGGGTTTAACCTATTTTTTTCATCTTTTGACCAAGGAATTATATGACTTGCAACTAGAAAATCGGTGATAGAAATCCCAGTTATACAACATTTATTCTCGTAAGAGGCTAAAACAGTATGTCTAAAAAATGATTGATTTACTCTTACTTTAACTAATGCTTCCCTTACTTTTCCTTCTTTTATTTCAAAATCAATTTCTTCATCAATTTCCACTGGTTTATTGAGTAATGTTGCTAAACTAATTTCACTTTCGTATGCAAGCGTATTCCAGTCTTGGTAAAATTCTTCAAAAATAATTTTGTCTAATTTTCCTGCGTTACTAGCACCTTTTATATTTCTTTCTTTTAATGTCGGATCTAAACTTGCAAAGTTCACAAGTTTCCAAGCAACAGCAGAAGGTGTTCGACCTATTGCATTTGCTAATTCTTGAATAAGTTTATGATTGTAATTGATTTTACTAAAAGGTATTTTGCAATACAAATTAAAAGCAACTATTAATTCTTCTCTTGTCCAGTTTCTTCTTTCTGTTGCCATATTAGATTTTTTTTGCGTTAGGGATTGAAGTGGAAATCCTTTTTTGAGGAACGAAAAAAAGATTGAAACGGAAAGCCCGACCCGAAGGGAAACGCCCAAATAATTTTATCATTTCTTTACAAATTTAGTGATGTCCATTTTTTTTAGTATTGCAATAAAAACATCAACAACACTGCCTTGTCCTGCTTGCCTATACATTTGAGTATCACTTACAACTTGTTTGAAGTCGTCACGAAAACCCATTAAACGCAAACATTCTTTGGGTGTTAATTTTCTGATTTTTCCAGTATGAGTAACATAATTATCAACTCCAGCCCTGTGCATTTTATGCATACTTTGCAAAAGTGGTCGTGCTACTTCTAAGTCGGTTTTAGTTGATGTTTTAAAGGTTTTCGTCCCACTACTCAAAACGTAATCACGAACTTTGTCTGATAAATAATATTTTTCTTCAACGTTATTCACATCAAAAATAAATTCATCAAATTCGCTTTCTCCTTGTTCAAATACAAAATCTCTGTGCCAATTAAATTGCTGATTTGCCTTTTGGCAAAGTGCAATTTCTCCATTTATTTGAGTGTAGCGTTTGTTTCTGTTTTTTGAACTGGTTACAAATTTTACTCCTTTTTCTTTTAGATAATATTTGCTGTCTGTAAAATCTTCCAAAAAATCCTGCATTTTGTATTCTAATTCAACATGTTCTGGAAAAGTAAATTCTGCGTTTTTATCTTTGAATCCAACAACAAAAATTCTTTCTCTATGTTGTGGCATTCCATAATTTTTAGCATTTAAAACTTGATAAAAATATTTATAGCCAAGTTCGTCAAAAGTTGCTTTTATGGTTTCAAAAGTATTTCCGCTGTCGTGATTTATTAATCCTTTTACATTTTCAAAAATGAAAACATTTGGCTGGCTTTCTTTTACAACTCTTGCAAATTCATAAAACAAAGTCCCTCTTGTATCGTCAAAACCTCTGCGTTTTCCAACCATAGAGAAAGATTGACAAGGGCTTCCACCAACTAATAAATCTAATTTTCCTTTGTATTTTTTACCGTCTATGTCGTGTATATCATTGTACCAATTACTTTCAGCAATTTCATAATTTGCAAAGTTATCAATATCACTTGCAAATTGAATTTCAGTTTTTAAATTCAAGCGTTTTAAAGCGTACTCAATTGCCCCAATACCAGAGAACATTGTTCCAATTCTAATAGTTGCGTTAGGATTTGATAATTCTTTTTCTCTCCAATCTTTATCAAATTTTAGAGTAATTTGTTTAGTTAGTCGTTGCTTAAAAACAATATAAGTAATTGATAATATTGGATATAAATT
>CAZNTR010000321.1:0-3144 GCA_964575925.1 uncultured Chitinophagales bacterium | reverse complement strand
ATGATAAATTTCATTAGAATAATTTAAGATTAATATTATATTTAATTTAATAATCATGTAAATTTATTTTTATTTTTATTTTTAATATCTTCTTTCTAAGAAAAGATAGATAAAATAATTAACTCAATATAAGCATTTTATTATGAATAATTTCTATATCTTTTTAAAGTGCTTTTATTTTAATCAAAATCAAATGAAATTGCATTGTGTTTATACTCTAAAGAGTAAGACTTATCGGTAAGTTAATAAAATAATATTTAACTTTATCAACTTTTAGTTAAGTAAAAAAATAGAACCCCAATCTCTGAACTAATTAAGTATTCTTTTTTTGATAAAACCTCATTTCAATTTTGACCAGAACACACTTTGGTTTGTTCTTAATAATGATACGCTTTAGCTGATTTCTATCATTTAGCTATTTGTTTTTATTTAAGTTGCATCTTACAGGTCAAAAAACATATTCCAATGAACGATCATCTGAAAACTACAAATTGTTGATTTATATAAGTACGATTTTTCTAATTAGAGATTTAGATAATTTATTCGCAAATTCAGATTATTTGAAATGTTTACATCAATCATTTTCAATAATTACAAAACACTCAACTTTTTTCATTTATATCTAAGTCCTTATTATTGATATTTTTAGCTTATTCCCAAAAAAGTTATAAAAGTTTGAAATAATACTATTTTAATTTGCCTAAACTATCTCCCAAATTCACTTGCACTCTTAAGGTACCACGAAATAAAAAACAATTTTAATTCTATCTGTCTAATTTTCACATATATTCAGTAGCACTATGAAATGCTATCTTTGAGTCTACTTCAAAAAGTCGATTTTGGGGTTTGTCGCTATCAAAATCCTGCAAATTAGCCGAATATTTTGCGAAAACTACTTTTGGGAGTTAGGCTCAGCCTATAAAATTTGTCGCTAATTTCGAAATTCTTACTTAAATTCCAGAGATAAAAGACTTTTTACTTGTTTTTTTAGGGATATTTGTTAAATATTTTCACCATTTCTTATCTCCAACACAAGTTTTTATGAAAAAAATCGCTTCTCTATTCCTTCAAGGCCTACTTTATCTTGCCCCTATCTCACTTACATTTTATGTCCTTTATTTGAGCTTTGTTTTAATTGATGACATCGTTCAATCACTCATTCTAGATATGTTCGGTGTGGACATTTTTGGTGTTGGTTTTTTAGTGATGTCAATCATTTTGATTTTGACCGGCTATTTAGGACAAACTATTTTAGCACAACCTTTTCGTTTTATTATTAAACGAGTAATTGCTAAAATCCCCTTCTTAGAATTCATTTATTCTGCGCTTAATGATTTATTCAGTGCTTTTGTTGGAAAAGAACGCAAATTTAACAAACCGGTCTTGGTTCGACTTCACCCTGAAAACTCAACTCTAGAGAAATTGGGTTTTCTAACTGAAGAAGATTTAAGTCTTTTGGGAGAAAAGGATAAAGTGGCGGTGTACTTCCCTCATTCTTATAATTTCTCTGGTGAGTTATTTATCGTACCACGTGAATTCGTTACGCCAGTGAACTTGAATCCAAGTGATGTGATGAAGTTTATTGTTTCTGCGGGGATCACAGATTTAGATTAAATTGTTTTTTCGAATTCTTTAGGACTCACAGTCCTTAAAGGACTGTGAGTCCTAAAGAATTCGAAAAAACCTAAACGCGTTTTACGAAGTGCGTATTTCCTTTTACGCCGTTTTGGGCGGCGGCGAAATCTATCGTATCTATTCCGTAAGTATTATTGATGCAATCGGCGGCACGAGAGAGATTTCTAAATCGATCGTCTTCTTCAAAGAATAATTCTAACTGATCCATTTGTAGCATTTCGATGGTATGAAGTCCAATTCCCCGAATTTTGTGCCCTTGTTTGAGCGCCATATTCACTCTATACATCACTTGTGGTACTAAGGCATCAGAGACGTATTTGTCCAAATTGGTGAAGCCTGCCGTTGCAAACGCAAACGATTGCCCCTGCCAACGCACATCTTGAAATCGAATGTGACAAGCCCATTTTCGTGCTTTTCTTCGATAACCTCGCAAGCGATAACACACCCGACGGATCGCTTTTATCACCTCTCCTTCCACCTCATCGGGATTTACCGTCCAACTAGAAAACGTGTGCATATAACTGACTTCATCGGGAACGTGATGTTCATTATCTAATATTCGCGCCTTATCTTGTCCCGTTACGATTTCATGAAACAACTTCCCCTGCATTTCACCAAAAAGCCGTTTGAAGGGCGCCGGACCGAGTCGAAACGCATCGGCAATGGTGATTAATCCTTCTTCTACTAAGCGTTTGTAACGACGAGAACCAATTCCCCAAACTTCATCTAATTTGAGAGGAAACAAGTGTTGTGCGGCATCATCGGGATGCTGAACAAGGGTAAATCCATCGGGCTTTTTTAAGTCTGATGCGAGCTTCGAATAGGTTTTGCTGTAGGCTACACCAACAGAACAGACAAGCCCAAGATCATCATAGACTGTTTTTTTTAATTTATGCGCAAATGCGGTAATTTCCTCAGGTTTACTTCCAACCATAAAGGTTAAATCCATGAAGTATTCATCCATCGAGTATTTCTCTATTTCGGGAGAGAAGTCGTCTAGAATTTCACGCAAGCGCCTGCTTATACCTTTGTACTTTTCATAATCGATTTGCATGAACAAGATGTAGGGACAGATTTGCTGCGCCTCAAAAGCGCTCATTGCCGTTTTGATTCCCAATTTCCGCGCCTCATAACTAGCCGTTGCGACTATTCCGCACGCAGTTCCATCGGGTTTTCGCCAGCCGCCCATAGCAAGGGGCAGTCCATATAAATTAAAAGCGCGTTGTTCGACTTGGGCATAGAAGCAATTCATATCAAGATGTAAATATAGACGAGGTTTAACACGCACATGTTGATGTTCTTTCGCCACTGTGCTGTACAGGGTTATGCGGTGAACGTCGTGTTCTAGATCATATTTGTTGCCTCGATCGAGTTTCATGGAATAATTTACACATATATTTTATATATAGATGTAAAAAGGTTTATGGTTTGAGGCTTCAGGTTTATGAGTTTTTTTTTAGGTGAGAGGTGAAAGGTTGGGTTTTTTGGGCTTAGCTTTTGGTTTGTATT
>CAZNTR010000320.1:0-3165 GCA_964575925.1 uncultured Chitinophagales bacterium | reverse complement strand
GATAATGATCCAATAGATGATTTAATTGTTCCTGGAGACATAACAGGTTCTCCAGCTATTAGTGCTAAGGATGAGTCCAAACAAGATACTATTAGCGTTACTTTGACTTGGGAAGCAGCAGCACCTCCAGCTAATGTTGCATTGAGTATTCTTTGGAGTAAAGCAAGTTTTGGCGGAAACTGGAGTTTAAGTGAAAGTCCTGTAACTGTTGCATTTAATGCTACTTGTGATGGTAATGGCGGCGGCGGTACAGGTGAAGTTGTTGAAGTTTCTCCTATTGATTTTGAAGTTGGTGGAAATGGCGCTGATTGGAATTGGGAAGTATTTGGAGGTGACGCTAATCCAGTTATGGAAATCGTGGATAATCCATCTACTACTGGTAATACATCTGCTAAAGTTGGAAAAATTACTGTTGCTGCAGCAGGTGCTTCATGGTCTGGTACTAGTTCTGCTGGTATCGGCGCGTACCTTTTTGATTCATCTACTCCAATTATCAAAGTAATGGTTTGGAAGTCAGTTATTTCGAACGTTGGCGTTAAATTAGAAGCCGCTGGTGGTTGGTCTCAAGGCGAGATTTTAGTAGCAAATACTAAAACTAATGAATGGGAAGAACTTACTTTCGATTTTTCTAGTAAGGCAATAAATCCTCCAGTAGAACAAGGTGGCGAATTAGCAAAAATTACTTTCTTCCCAGATTTTACTGATAATCGTGGTCAAGAAAACGTTATTTATTTCGATAATATCGTATTCGAAGGATTCAATTATCTTGGCGGCGCTAGCACAGGCGGTGGTGATCCAACTGCTCCAACAACAGCTGCTCCAACACCTACACATGCTGAGGCTGATGTAATGGCTATATTCAGTGATTCATATACTGTTTTAGATGGTATTGACTACAATCCAGGTTGGGGACAAAAAACTGTTTACAGTACAATGGAAATTGAAGGTAATTCAACCATCAAATTAGCTGGATTAGATTATCAAGGACTTGCATTAGCAGGAAATACAGATGTTTCTGGAATGACTTATTTACACTTAGATTTTTGGACTGCTAATTCCACCCAATTTGAGGTATTCTTGATAAGCCCTGGTGATCCTGCTAAGGAAAATGGAGTCGCTCTTAATGTCCCAGCTGCTCATTGGAGAAGCGTTGATGTTGCATTAACTGAATACACTGTTCCTGTTTTAACTGAGATTTTTCAAATGAAATTTTTTGGAAATGGTGATATCTATATCGATAACATCTATTTCCACAAAGGTGAGCCTGTTAGTATTGATAACGAAGAATTAACGCCTTCAACATTTACTTTAGAGCAAAACTATCCAAACCCATTCAACCCAACAACTAACATTAGCTTTAGCACTAAAAACGTTGCTCAAGTTTCTTTAGAAGTGTATAATGTTATGGGTCAAAAATTAGCTACTTTAGTTAATGGAGTTGTTACTTCTGGTAACCATACAGTAACATTTGATGCTACAAATTTTGCATCAGGTATGTACTTATACAAATTAACAGTTGGTAATTTCACTAGCGTTAAATCAATGATGTTAATTAAATAATTTCATCTAATTACAGAGTCAGCTCCATTTTGGAGCTGATTTTTTTTGCTAATTGTAAACCTATTCTAGTTTCTTTAGTTGAAAATCAATGCTTAGTTTAAGCATTTCAACTTATAAAACTATTTATTATGTCTGGAGTTTTTTAGGTAATCAAATTTAATCACATTCTTTAATAAATGTGAACGTTTACCAAATCGAAAGATCAACTTAAGTGCAAGACACTTCTTCGAATAAGAGATATACAAATAGGGATTACATTTTAAATTCATCAAAGAATCTTTCGCTTTTATAATAGAAAACGAATAGAATTATCAAAGTTTCAGTGATTATTGTTTATAGACACTGAATTGATACTTAAATACTTAGTAATATATATTTGTAGTTCATGTAAATAGTTTATTTCCATGGTCTCAACAAAAAAAATAAATTAAATTAAATTAAATATGAAAAAAACAATACTGTTACTATTAACCATTTTGTTATATGGTTTTGGCCAAAGTCAAGCACAGGATAATCTATTATTCAATGGTGATTTCCAAAACGGAAGAGCTTTTTGGACAGATGGAGCAGGTGAAATTCGAACCGAGGGTGAAAATAGCTACTTTTTTGCAGATGTAGTTCAACCAGGAGAAGCTTCTGCTGTTAATCTTAGTCAAATATTAACAATCGAACAAGGTAAAACCTATGCTCTAACATTTGATGCATCTACGGGTGAAGGTAACACAAGATCAATATGGGCAGGAATAGGATTAAATGAAGATCCTTGGACATCTAGTAAACAGATTGTTAACCTTACAGATCAAACTCAAACATTTACTATCATACTCTCATCATCAGCATTTGATGGAGAAAACAGTCGTGTTTTGTTCGACATGGGCGAGGAAGTTGGTATTGTTGTAATAGACAATGTTTCCTTAGAAGTAAAAGAAAATCTATTAATCAATGGTGATTTCCAAAACGGAAGAACATCTTGGAATGATGGAGCAGGCGATGTTGTTGAGGATGGTGGCAATGGCTACTTCTTCGCAAATGTTGAGACCGCTGGCAATTCGTTTGATGTAAACCTGAGTCAAGTTGTAGAAATTCAAAAAGGACAAAAATACCTACTTTCATTTGATGCATCTACAGGGGAAGGTGATACACGAACGATAATTGCGGGAATAGGATTAAATGAAGATCCTTGGACAAATAGTACAAAAACAGTTACCCTTACTAATCAACCCCAAACATTTACCCTTGCGCTTTCTGCTGCTGCATTTGGAAGTGCAAACAGCCGTGTTCTATTCGATATGGGTGCAGAAGCTGGTATTGTTGTATTAGACAATATCTCCCTTGTTATTGATTTAAGAGCTGATATTGAAATTGCTCCAACAACAGGTGCTCCCGTTCCAACTCATGCTGAATCTGATGTAATTGCAATTTTCAGTGATTCATATACTGTTTTAGATGGAACAGATTTCAATCCAAATTGGAGTCAAGCGACTCTATATAGCACTGTTGATTTTAAAGATAATGAAGCTATTAAATTAGCTGGTTTAAATTATCAAGGTCTTGCATTAGCAGGAAATACAGATGTTTCTGGAATGACTTATTTACACTTAGATT
>CAZNTR010000319.1:0-3174 GCA_964575925.1 uncultured Chitinophagales bacterium | reverse complement strand
TAACTCCTGATCAATTACCAACTGACAGAAATGTTGATATTGTTGCTTCTTATGGTAATGAATTTACCATTTCAGAACCTTATGGACCTGCTAGATATGATATACCAATTGATGTGAACGGAGCCCTAGCTATAGATTTATTAAAAGAAGCTGATCGTGAAACGGTAGATATTGGAGGTTTCGTTAATTATTCTATCACGATTACAAATAAATTGCAAAAAGCAATTACAGATATTAAAGTCACCGATGAACTTCCTTTTGGTTTTTTGTATGTAAAAGGTTCGGCAAGAGTAGATAGCCAAAAAATTGAAGATCCAATTGGTGGCAAAGGTCCAATGTTGGAATTTACCGTTGGTAATATTGATGTTGCAGAAAAAAAAGTCCTAAAGTATCGTTTAGAAGCTACCATTGCAGCTGTTGGTTCAGAAGGAAAAAATACAGCAATTGCTATAGCTGATGAGCCCATTTTAAAAGCTTCCAATGAATCTCAAGTAACAGTTAAAGCAATAAAAGGTCTGTTTTCTGATGAAGCATTTATTGTTGGTAAAGTTTATTATGACAAAAATAAAAATAAAATGCAGGATAAGGGTGAGCCTGGAATTCCGGGAATTCGAATTTATATGGAAAATGGGAACTATATCGAGACGGATGCACTCGGGAAATATAGCTTCTACGGCATTAAGCCAATCCGCCATGTATTAAAACTTGATGTTACCACAATCCCAACCGGTGGTGGTTTAATTGTTTTAGATAACCGTAATGCATTTGATGCTTCTTCAAGATTTGTTGATTTGCAAAATGGTGAATTACAAAAAGCTGATTTCGCCGTTTGTGATGAAACAGGTACCATTTTAGACGAAGTGCTAAACCGCTTTAATAAACTTACAGATCTTCCTGCTGAATTAGCTCAAGGTTTACAAGCAAGAATGGAAGCAAAACAAATTCGTTTCCAACGTGATCTAAAAGCTTTACCAAGTTCAGGCTTAGTTGGAGGAATGCTTCAAAATACAACAGATAAAAATAAAAATGTTTTCAAGCCAGTTTTAGGTGTTGATGCCGACGAAAGTTTTTGGATTACTGAATCTTTCACACCTACCGATGTTCAATTAGAGACATTTTTGGAAGTTTCTGATGCAAAATTAGCATTCTTGAATTTACAAGATGGAGATACCTTGAGATATGCTAAAACTTCTGTAATGTTTAAAGGGCCAATTAATGCAAAATATAAATTCACTTTAAATCAAGATACCGTAGCTTCTAACCGAATTGGGAAAAAAGCAAAAACTAATCTAATTGAAGGATTCGATTATATCGGTTTAGATTTAGTTGAAGGTAAAAACACTTTGAGTATTAGCATGATGGATCCGTTTGGAAACGAACGTGGTAAAGAGACCATTACCATTTATGCTCCAGGTCAAGTCGAAAAACTTCGAGTTACTGTTTTAGATGAGTTAATTCCTGCAGATGGAAAATCGTATGCAAAAATGAGAATTGAAGTATTAGATAAAAATGATTTCCCGGTAAAATCGAGAACACCCATAACCATTGATTATAGTATAGGTCAATTATTAACAAAAGATTTAAATCCAAAAGAGCCTGGAACACAACAGTTTATAGAAGGTGGCGATGGAATTGCTTTCCTTGAAGCTCCAACCGAAGCAGGAACAAGCAAGATTAAAGTAACAACAGGTATTATTTCTGCACATGAAAAAATTGAATTTATTCCTGATTTAAGACCATTAATAGCTGCTGGTATTATTGAAGGTAGTATTCGCCTTAAAAATGGTTTCCGAGTCGAACAAGTTAATGGAAGTGATGCTTTTGAAGAGGAATTGCGAAGCTTAAATCTTGGAAATGATAATCTTTCTGCTTCTGCTCGAACTTCATTTTTCATTAAAGGTAAAATTCTTGGTTCCTATTTATTAACCGCATCTTTTGATTCAGAAAAAGATCAAAACAGAACCATGTTTAGAGATATACAACCTGATGAATATTATCCAGTTTATGGTGATGCGTCTATTAAAGGTTTCGATGCACAATCTTCTGGTCGTTTGTATGTTCGTATTGACCATTATAAAAACTATGCTCTTTTTGGTGATTTTTCCACTATGGAACAAAATCCTCAACGGAATTTGGGTCAATACACAAGAAATGTAACGGGAGCTAAAGTTCACTACGAAACGGATATTCTTACCGCAAATGCTGCAGCTGTAATTAGTGATTCTCGCCAAATTATTGAAGAAATTCCTGCTTTGGGTGTTTCTGGGCCTTATCCTTTAAAAACCGATAAAATTAAAGAAAATAGCGAACGAGTTGAGATTATAACTAGAGACAGAAATCAACCTGATGTAATTATTGAGACATTACCAATGTCTCGTTTCCTTGATTATACGATTGAACCATTTACGGGTCATTTATTCTTTAAACGTCCTGTTTCATCAATGGATGAAAATTTGAATAATCGTTATATCCGTATTTCTTATGAAGCAGATGAAGTTGTAGATCAGTTCCTTGTTGCAAGTACAGATGCTCAAGTTAAACTAACTGAAAAAATTGAAGTTGGTGCCACTGCTTATTATGATGGAAATCCAGATGCTTCTTATCAATTATATAGTGTAAACTCTGCTTTTAAAATTGCTGAACAAAATACTATTATTGCTGAGGTTGCAGGTAGTAATCACGAAACTCAAGGCACTGGAATTGGTGGACGAGTTGAACTAAAACATCAAGGGAAAGTGTTTAACGGTCGTGTTTTTGCTGGTAAAACAGGTGAAGATTTTGTGAATCCATTTAGTAATTTAGGAAGTGCCCGAACTGAGGCTGGTTTACGTGGAACGTTCAAATTAGCAGACAAAACCATGTTACAATCTGAAGCTTTATTTTCAAAAAATGATACAACTGGAGCTTTAAGACAAGGTGCAATGGTAAATATACAACGTGGGTTTGGTAAAGGTTTTCAAGCTGAATTAGGTGTTCGATATTCTAAAGATGTTCAACAAGTTTCTAGCGATTCTATTAGCAGTATTGGTCAAGGTTCGGTTCGAGGAAAATTAACATCCGACATTCCATTTGTTAAAAGTGGCCAGGTCTATGGTGAATACGAACAAAGTATTGCCGCTATGGAAAGAAAAATTGCGGCTTTAGGTGGTGAATATCAATTAGGCTCAAGAGGAA
>CAZNTR010000318.1:0-3175 GCA_964575925.1 uncultured Chitinophagales bacterium | reverse complement strand
AGCCCGTAGCTCTGCTTCGGGCTTTTTTTTTGTGCGTTTCTTTCGCTTTTATTCCAATTGAGTTTAAATATGGTTATGAATCTTAATTAGTATTTCATGTAAAAATAAGTACTAGAGAATATATTGGATATGAATCTAACTAAATAATGAGTTTACTACGTGCAGGAACTCCCTCGAAAATATTCGTTAAATTCTCTAGATTGTGATGGTTTAAAAGTAAAGAAAAGCTTCTTTAAAGGCTGGATAAAATATCATAGCTTTTAAAAACTATTAATGTTTGCGTAAGAAGTGACTATTTAGCTTAGTTTAACTTGAATTCATGATCTTTTAATAAATGTAAAATGATTAGTTTATCACTATTTATGAAATTCTAAAATTATTAAAATTGATTCAAATAAAGGACTCATGAGTCCACTTCATAAAATCGATTCTTTCGATTTTCACCCTTCCAAATCCTACGAATTCGACGAATAGTTTGCTAAAAACTACTTTTCGGAGTGCACACACACATGTAATTACTACATTTTTAAATAATCTGTTCTAACTTATAATGTCTTGTAAGAATCTTTATATTTTTATGTATGGCAAATTAATTTAGCACATTTTTATAGTTATCTCTGTGACTCAAAAAACCGAAATTGATATAAGTATTGTAATAGTTAACTATAACGTTAAAGAGTTTATAGCACAATTATTTGATTCTATAAATAGATCTATAGGGGAATTAACTTATGAGATACTATTAGTTGATAATAATTCAGTCGATAACTCATTAAACTATCTATCATCAAAATTTCCTGATGTAGTATATATTTCAAATTCTTCCAATATTGGATTTGGAAAAGCTAATAATCAGGCTTTTAAAGAAGCTAAAGGAACGTATACATTTATTTTAAATCCTGATACGCTTGTTCAAGAGAATACTTTAGTTAGATTAAAACAATTTTTAGATTTAAATCAAGAGTATGGAGCAGTTGGTTGTAAATTATTAAATCCTGATGGTTCGTTTGCACCAGAATCTAGAAGGCAAGAGCCAAACCCAATTAGTGCACTTGGGCAAACTATTGGATTAACAAAGCTCTTTCCAAATAATAAAAGATGGGCTGGTTATTATATGAATTGGCTTTCTGAAGATAAATTTACTGATGTGGAAGTGCTATCAGGAGCTTGTATGTTCTTCAGAACTTCAGTACTTAAAGAACTACATGGTTTTGATGAGCGATTCTTTATGTATGGTGAAGATATCGATTTATGTAAAAGAACTCGAGATTTAGGTTATAAAATTGGTTACCTACCGAGTACTAGTATAATTCACTATAAGGGGGAGAGTACAAAAAAAGATAATATTGATTATGTAGTTGTCTTCAACAAAGCTATGTATCAGTATTTTTTAAAGCACTATTCAAAAACGTACTCCTACACATTTAAATTTATAATCGTTGTGGGTATAATAATTAGGGGTTTAATAAGCTATATAAGACTAAAGGTTCTTAAATACTGGCAGTTATTATTAGATTTATTAATTCTTAATAGTTTAATTGTTCCTCTATTTATTTGGCGCTATGACATTGAGTATCATACTTTTTTCACAAACTACAAATCAGGATATTTAGTAGTTAATTTATTATTGAGTTCATTTTATACTTTAGCGGGTTTCCAAACAGGTTTATATGATTCGCGCAAATTTCTACTAGGCTCCATGTTCAAATCTGTATTTCTCTCTATATCTGGAACTATATTGGTAAGTTTTTTTTTGAGAGATTATGCTTTTTCAAGATTAATTTTAGTTTTAACATGCGCTTTCAGCACTTTTGTGCTAACAATAGTTAGACTTTTTGTTAGAAATACGCAAATTAATAAGACTGAATCAGGTAGAATAAAACCCTTGAGAATATTAATTGTTGGAATTGATAATAGAACTCCGGATATAATCAGAAAAATAAGATCAAAAGTTAATTGGAATTATGAAATAGTTGGGTTAGTTAGTCAAAAAAATTCCATTCAAATTGAACAATTGGAAAATGTTACAGTTTGTGGATCTGTAGGTAATCTAAGTAGATTATGTCAAATGTTAAAAATTGATCAAGTTTTTTTTTCATCGAATACTTTATCAAATAATGAAATAGTTCGACAAATGACACTTATAGGTGAATTGAATATTCACACAAAATTGATATCTGAAGCGAAGGAATATTTAATTGGTAAATCAAATGTTGAATATTTTGATGATGTTCCGATATTAGATTTAGATTTGGCTTATAATAATACGTTTAATGTATTAACAAAAAGATTATTTGACATAGTACTATCAATCATATTATTGATAGTTTTTTCTCCTTTAGCTCCATTTTTGTATTTAAAGGTAATTAATAGTAAGAATAACGATACTATTGACTTGAATGGTGAGAATGTATCCATATTGTCACCTTACAAAACATTTAAATGGTATAATAGATACCAATTGTTAATTCAAATTTTAAGAGGATCTATGAGTTTTATAGGTGCGCCATTAATCCGAGATGGTGAGGAAGCGCCAATAAAATATAAGAAGGGTTTAACAGGGTTAAGGCAAATTAATGAGCATCGTTTATTTCGTATTGAAGAAAAGCATCAATATGAATTACACTACTTAAAATTTTATAGCATTTGGATGGATTTTGATATTCTTATAAAACAATTATTTAATCTTAAAAATAAAAGTTAATCTAAACAAGTTTTTTATTTGTTAAATAGTCAAATTCGGACTTCGTTTCTAAGCAAACTTCACTGGTTTTGCAATATATAAGTCATCCCGTGCCCCCAAACTGGATCTCTGCCCGAATATTTTTTAGGCCATAAGCTAGTTCATTTGAATAGTTTAGTTCACAGGCTGAGATGCTGGGTCGGAGCCCAGCATGACAAAATGACGTATGTGAAACAAGAACTATATTTTGCGAATTGGTTATTGTTTTTATTTTATTGCAAAATTGAACCTTCATAAAAATTAATAAACTTTACAAAAGGTTCAAGTCCGAAAGTTGAGTTAAATACGTGTCATTAATTCTGCAGCTGCTTTTTTATACCAGCCACTAAAAGACCCATCTTGAATACGATTTCTTATTTCAGTCATTAACCATATAAAGAACATCAAATTGTGTTCAGAAGTTAGATATAAGCCATAGATTTCATTACATCT
>CAZNTR010000317.1:0-3183 GCA_964575925.1 uncultured Chitinophagales bacterium | reverse complement strand
TGTGATTTATATGCCTTCCTGTGATTTTAAACGCTAAATCTTCGTAAAAATTCGCACGATTGAAGAGGTGTTCTAAATAAAACTTTTTAAAAGCACTAATATCAGCGTTTGCGTCTTCTGTTATTCGTTTTCTAAGTCTACTATCTACATACCAATCTGAAGCGTCGATAGTAACATAGCCGTTTTCATAGCCATTTGATTTCAAGATGTATCGAATACTATCGACTTTCCCTTGTGCATTTCCTTCTTTTAAATAAGGAAATCGAAACAGTTTCACATAATTATTGTAATTCTTAATTAGGGAATCTGCTTTTAATAGTTCATTTCGAAAATCTTCCGCAGTAATCGTTTTTCGATTGAAATTAGGATGGGAATTCGTGTGATTTGCGATTTTATGACCTCGTTCATTCCAAGAATTTAGCAAATAGGCTCCCTTTTCACTTGGTTTATCTTCTGCCTTCACAAAGAAAACTGATGTTATCTTAGCTCTATCCAAACTTTGAAGAATCATCTCGTTCCACTTTTCAAATGGAAATCCACCTCGACTCTCTGTAATTCCATCATCGAAAGTAAAACTTATTGTTGGCTGAGCTTTACTTGCAAAACCAATAAGCACAAAGTTAATTACAAGTAAATATTTAATCATTTGGTTTTGTTTTCAAGAGGATTACAAAGTCTGTCATTTATCATATTTTGATTTTAGAGGCTGTCAGGATTTTAATCCAAAAACGCTTCTTGTAGTTCTTCTTCTTAAGCTAACAAGGCTAAATCTCTTGTTATTAGTAATTATAAACAACTTGAAGACTGCAATCAAAAAAGTTTAAATCTAAACTTCAGATAGATCTTTTATTCATTGAATCGAATTCTACTTTCATGTTCAATCAGCCACTTTTTCCGTTCAATTCCGCCACCATAACCCGTCAAATTTCCATCTTTTCCGATTACTCTATGACAGGGAATTATAATTGAAACCCGATTAAATCCATTCGCTGAAGCAACTGCTCTTACTGCTTTGGGATTTTGAATAGTTTCAGCTTGTTGTTGATAACTTGTTGTGGTTCCATACTCAATTTCTTGTAAACATTTCCAAACTTTTTTTTGAAAATCAGTTCCTGGCGTATCCAATTTCACCTCAAATGTTCTTCTTGAGCCATCAAAATACTCTTTAATCTCTCTTTTTGCTTGTTTGATGTGTTCATTCTCACCTGAAATTATAGTTGCATTCAGCAATTTCTGTAGATCTTTGAACTCCGTTTCTAACATTTTTCTATCAACAAATTCGAGTAAACAGATTCCTTTTTCTGTGGAACAAACAAACATAGGCCCTATAGGTGTCGTTAATCGACTGATTAAAATAATTGAGCTTGTATTACTTTTTTGAGGAGATTCACCAATAATTTTTTTGAAGGTATAAGCAAAACCACTCAATGATTCATAACCTGAATCAAAAGCCGTTTCCAAAGCATTTTTCCCACTTTTTAATTCTTGATACGCATTATTTATTCTAAACATTCTTTGATAAGCTTGAAAAGTCAGTCCATAGTTTTTCTTAAACCACCGTCGCACAAGTTCAGGACTAATATTGTTTTGTCGAAGCTGATAATCTTTAATTTTCTCTTTAGGATTTTCTTTGACTAAAGAAATCGCCCTTTCAACTTCTTCTGGGGCTTCATGTGCATTTTCGGTTGGTTTGCAAATTTTACAAGGCCGATATCCATTGTCTAAAGCATCTTTAAATGAGGTATAAAACACCACATTTTCTAATTTGGGTTTCCTTGCTCTACATATTGCGATACAAAAAATAGAAGTGGTTTTTACACCAACAAAAAAAATCCCAACAAAGTTCTCTTTGCGTTCTGCTAATGCATTATAATACGTTTCAATGGTATGATTATCGGTAACTAGCATGGAGTTCTTTTACTTGTTTTCAGATTACATACAAGGTAGGGAAGAAGAATTTTAATCAGCAACCGAAAACTGGACGAGTATTTTTTCCAAAAATAAAATATTAATGCGACTTATTCCCAATAGTCAAATTCCCTTTTATAAAGTTTAATACGCCCATTTGCTAAGAACATCTTTTTTTCAATCCAATTCATGTTCTTATCATATTTATATACTGTTCGGGCATATCTTGAACTTTCCCCAACATTACTCCATTTAATTTCATTTCCGAATGCATCATATTCATGAATCGTTACCATTGCTCTTGCATTTAATTTTGTATATGCACTAATTGTTACTGAAGGACTTCTTGAAAGAGAATCTTCATAATTTTGCATTTCCAAAAATTGAACATATTATTTGTCATCGTAATCTTCTTTACGAGTTAATCTCGTAAACTCATCATAGACAAATAATGCTTTTGAGATAGTTGAACTATCAGAATTTGCTTTAGTATAATATTCCATTTCACCTGATTGTACATACTGGTAACGAAGAATTTGATTATGTTTTGAGTACCGATTTATAAGCGTTGTTGAGTCATTTGGGTAATCATAGACCCATTTAGTTGTATCATTTGATCTATTATTCCAACAATACAGTTCTTCTACAATTCTATTCCGATTATCATATTTGTAAAACCATAACCCTTTTTCGGTAAGTGTATTTTCTTTATAGGAATATTCACATTCAATTAATTTTTTCTTGTACCCTTTTTCATTGAATTCAACTTTGAACGCAGTAGGAGCTAACAACGAATTTTCAAGTTTTAACTCTTTTAGCGAATCCTTTGCTATAAATGATTGATATTCAGAATTCGTGTACGATTTCACCTGACCTTTAAGAACTAGTTGCTCCAAATCAGAATGAATTAATCGTTGTCGATGTTGCCCATAAACCGGTAATGTTAAAAAGAGAAATAGAATTATTCGCATAATTTAAATGTACAAAAGGATTTTTAAGAATTTGATATTGAGTCCACTCTGAAAAGTCGATTCTTTCGGTTCACAGCCTTCCAAATCCTACAAATCCTACGAATATATTGTTAAAAACTAATTTTCGGAGTACGCTCAATATTTCGATTTTCTTGAAATGATTTGTCTAACGACTAAATCACTATAGATTTAAGAATATTCTGTTTAAATTTTTTTATGCATAATATCTATAGCCTCTTAAAACCTCCGCTTTCAGCTTAATAATTTTCAGCAGTTTACACCTGAAAACCGTATTTTTGGCGCT
>CAZNTR010000316.1:0-3216 GCA_964575925.1 uncultured Chitinophagales bacterium | reverse complement strand
AGGCACTCATCTTCGCCGGAGCGACAAGAATTGTAGCCTGTACCTGACCCATAATTACTTGCAAGGTTTTCAATGCCATTTGAAGTCGTAAATCATCAAGATGATAAGCCAACTTCGACATACTCAGAATACTTGAAATTCTACTTGATGTAACCTGAGCTTGAGACAACTTCAAGCGAACATCTCTTAATTTGCTGAGCGTACTTATTTCAGCAATCTGATTCATAAATTCCATAGCTAATTGTTCAAGTTGAACCCGCAAACCAACGATATCTTGTTTAGGATAATGTTTGGCATGTTCATATAAAGAGCTAACGAAATTGAAGCTTTCTTTCCATAAATTAAATACTTGATTGTTCATACGTTTTTTTCGGTCAAATTATTTGTTATGTACTAGAGACGCTTGAAAACCGAAAATCTTCCCAAAAATTTTAATTATTTTTTAAGTTGTTGAATGGCAATTGGTTATTGGATTTTTTATTAAATTCTTCTAGAATATCCTTCTTAATTTATATCATTTAAAAAAATAAATTGGGGTGTAATAAATTCAGATTTAAGCCACTAATTAGAGAAAACACTATTGAGTAGCGACTTTTATACTACATCCATTTTGCCCTATACCGTAATAATTTTGAAATTATGCCGGGCATATACGAATTCACAGGAAGATTTCGAAGATTATTACCAAGAGGTTTGTTTGCAAATCTGGAGGAGTAGAGAAAACTTTCGAGAGGAGTCGCAGTGGAGTACGTGGATTTATAGAATAACACTAAATGTTTGTTTGACTTTACTAAAGAAAAAGAAAAACAATGCTCAATATTTTGCTTCAGATTATCTGCCAATAGATGAAGCTGAAGAAAATAGTGCTTTCGCCGATGAAAATCTGAATGAGCTCTACAAAGCCATTCGTCAACTTTCTGAAATTGATAGAGCCGTGATTATGCTTTATTTAGAAGAAAAAACCTATCAGGAAATTGCAGAAATCATCGGTACAAACCCGAACAATATCGGAGTTCGAATAAACAGAATTAAAGAACGATTAAAAATATTGCTAGATGGAAAAGTCAATTGAATCAATTTGGAAAGACGGTTTTCTTAAAAAAGATGCCTTAGTTGCGCCTAAAATAAACGAGCTTTACAAGCAAAAGTCCATTCATATCATCGATAAAATTAAACGAATGATGAAAATGAATTTGTACGCCATTTTTGGTTTTGCTGTGATAAATAGTGGAATCTATGTCGCATTAGGCACTCCAATAACAGGTATAGTCATTTTTTTTCTACTTATGGGCGTTTGTTGGGTAAGCATAAAACAAGCAAAGACATTGAAAAATATAGATTCCAATTTAAGTAGTTATGATTACATCATGACATTTAGAACTTGGCTTAACTTGGCTATTTCAAACAACAGTAAAGTAATGCGTTTTATTTATCCTCTTGCATTTTTAGCCGCATTAATGCCAATAATTCACGCTTTGAAAACAGTGAAAGTGACACAAGAAGCAATAACGCAATCAAGTCTTCATCTTATGTATGGAATTCCGACAGTTATGTGGTTAATAGCCATTGCAATTGCAGGTGCAATGTTTGTTTATGGAGATAAAATTTACAAATGGGATGTGAGTTTAGTGTACAGTAGAGTTTTTCAAAAGTTAGACGAATTAATTGCTGATATGGAAGAATTGAAAAAATAAATGAATGAGTCCACTCTAAAAAGTCGATTATTTCGAATTACACCCTCCAAATCTTGCGAATTCGACGAATATTTTGCGGAAAACTACTTGTCGAATCACGCTCAATGAATCTATTTAGTTCAATTTAAAAACTAAGTATGAGTTCACACTAGAAAGTAGATTTTTACGGTTTGAACCTTTTCCAAATCCTACGAATTTGCCTAATAGTTTAATGAAAACTACTTTTCAATATAAGCTCAAGTTTATAATCTAGTACTGAAGATTAGCGATCATTTGAAATCTCAAAAGAAGATTGATCATATTCCTGTTGTTTACTAATGGCAAATTATCAACTGTAATAAACTTA
This sequence comes from uncultured Chitinophagales bacterium, assembly GCA_964575925.1. Lineage (GTDB taxonomy): Bacteria > Bacteroidota > Rhodothermia > Balneolales > M1805 > M1805. The sequence goes on along the minus strand of CAZNTR010000316.1, from coordinate 1,176 downwards.
GAATTAAGCAAAAAATAAATTCATTGTTTGCTGTAATAAACCTTAGGTTAAAGCCACTAATCAAATAAAACATAAAATTATGACACTACATAAAGCAACTATTTTAATCGAACGTTTACAAGCAGAGACCAATAAAAAGTCTGAAATAAGAGCTTATGAAAGTTTTCATCAAATTCTGATTAGTTTGAAAAATAGAGATTTAGTAAAAGCTGAAATAGAATCAATAGAAGCTAAACTAGATAGCTTCAATTTAGATTCAAAGCATGTTAGTACAAGAAAATTCATTAAGAAAATCCAAAAAGAGTTCCTTCGCTATTTAAGAGAAACCTATTCTTTATTGTCAAAAAATTATTACACTAATTTGGGTGTTGGACTTGGATCATCTTTTGGTATTCTTTTTGGCATTGTCTTTTTGGCAAGTTTTGAACGGTCATTGGGATTAGCATTGGGTTTAAGTCTTGGAATGGTAGTAGGACTTCTGATAGGAAAATCACTAGACGCCAAAGTCAAAAGTGAAGGAAGAATGCTCTAAGTAAATTGAATAAATAGAAAATGCAAAGTATCGTTTCCAAGATTGTAAAATGAGAGCATTTAATGAATATAAAAAGATAGAGCAAACAATTTCTCCCAAAGTATTCAAAGAAATATCACATTGAATTCTCGAAGTAACCCAAAAAATCTAATCAAATTTTGAAATTCAATAAGACAAATAAATTTTGAAAGCAAAAAATCTATTATTCGGGATAGCCCTTTTGTTGTTAGGGTTTACAATTCAAGCTCAAGCACAGCAAATGGATATGAATCAATTAAAAGAGGTAAACTCTAATAAATGGTTCTTTTCATTTTCATTAGGCGCAGCCTCTATGGCTTATAATGACGATTTAGATGCATTATTGAGTTATTTGAAAGATAATTCTGAAGTAGAAACTACTGCTATTGATTTAGACTTAGGCATTTATAAGTCTATTTCTAAAAAAATGTCTTTAGGAATAGCAGTGAATATGGCTGGTGATAGATATTCTTTAGATAAAGATTGGTTTCAGATTAATCAATATTTGTATGCTGTTTCTGCAATAACTCACTTAATTAGTCGTTCCTTACCAAGCCACTTTTTGAGTCAGCAATAGGAATTGAGAGAGCCAATAGAACAGACCATCCCAAAGCGAAAAAGTTTTT
>CAZNTR010000315.1:0-3220 GCA_964575925.1 uncultured Chitinophagales bacterium | reverse complement strand
CCATGATTCACCTTTTTTAAAGTGTTGCGCGTTTAATTCCTATGATGACTTCTTCGGAGTCTATTTCCCACGTTTTGAGATAATCGGCTTCTGCTGATTCTTCAAAATGTATTTCAAGACTTAATGTTTCATCACAAATATAGTTTTCCATTGATTTAATGGCTTTTTGAAAGGATTCGTTAGTTTGGCAATAGATTACGATTCGATCAGTAACATCAAAATCGGCTTCTTTTCGCATGTTTTGAACCCTGTTCACAAATTCTCTAGCAATACCTTCATTTTTTAAAGCATCAGAAATATTTGTGTCTAAAGCCACTGTTAATCCATTCTCAGACTCAACAGACCAACCATGTAATCCAGTTCTAACGATTTCAATTTCACTTGAATCAATTGAAATTGTTTCTGAGTCGATTAGGAGGTCAAATTTACCATTTTTTTCGAAATCTGAAATAGCTTTTGTGTCAAGGTCTTTAATTAATAGACTAGCTGCTTTCATTTTTCCACCTAAGCGTTTTCCGAGCTTTTTAAAGTCTGGTTTAGCACTTTTTTCTACAATGCCTGAATCGTCGCTTACGTATTCAATTTCTTTAATATTTACTTCTTCCAGAATAATTGCTTTGATGGATTCAATAATGGCAATTTCTTTTTTATCACTAATCGGAAGAATAATTTTGGCTAAAGGTTGGCGAACATTAATCGAAAGTTGATTTCTTAAACGAAGTACAATCGTTGAAATCAATCGTGCGCGTTCCATTTTATATTCTAATTCTTTATCAATAGCTGTTTCTTCTACGGTTGGGAAAAAAGAAATATGAACGGATTCTTTCGATGGGGCATTCAGGTTTTGATATAACCACTCAGCCATAAAAGGAGCAACCGGTGCAATCAGTTTTGACAGATTTACTAAACACTCAAAAAGGGTGTTATACGCTGCAATTTTATCATCAGAATTACCATCTTTCCAGAATCGACGTCTATTTCTGCGGATGTACCAATTACTTAATTCTTCGGTAAATTTTTCGATTTCACGAACTGCTTTTGTTGGCTCATATTGTTCGAAAAAGCTATCTGCTTTTTTTACCGTTGTGTATAATCGAGAAATAATCCATCTGTCAATTTCGGGTCTTTCTGAAACTGGTAATAAATCTTCATCATATTCAAACTCATCAATATTCGCATACAAGGCGAAGAATGAATAGGTGTTTGTAATCGTATTGAAGAACTTTCTCTGTGTTTCTTCAATGCCTTCTTTACTAAATTTCAAGTTTTCCCAAGGAGACGCATTACTCATCATATACCAACGAGTAATATCAGAGCCATATTTATTGATTATTTCAAATGGATCAACGGTATTTCCTTTTGTTTTAGACATTTTTTCGCCTTTAGCATCTAAAACTAAACCATTTGAAACTACATTTAAATAGGCAGGCTTATCAAATAACATGGTTCCAAGTGCATGAAGGGTATAGAACCAACCTCGAGTTTGATCGACTCCTTCGGCGATAAAATCTGCAGGAAATTGTTCTTTGAATTCAGCTTTGCCGTGTGCAGGATAATGATGTTGAGCAAATGGCATTGCTCCAGAATCGAACCAAACGTCTAATAAGTCTGGAATTCGTTTGTAAGTTCCGCCATCTTTAGCTTTCCAAGAAATTTCATCAATAAATGGGCGATGTAAGTCAAGAGCGCTTAAATCACCTAATCCTGAAATTTCACTTAATTCTTTTACGGAACCGACAATAACTAAATCTTCTGGATTAGCATCATTTACCCAAATCGGAATAGGTGTTCCCCAATATCTTTGGCGTGAAATTGCCCAATCAACATTGTTTTCAAGCCAAGTTCCAAAACGACCGGTACCTGTACTTTCTGGTTTCCAATTAATCGTTTTATTCAGTTCTATCATTCGGTCTTTAACCGCAGAAGTACGAATAAACCAACTTTCTACGGGGTAAGACATCAAAGGCGTGCCTTTTCTCCAATCGTGAGGATAATTGTGCAAGTACGTTAATTGCTTTAAAAGCAAACCTCGTTCTTTTAAATTTTTAATGATAAGCTTGTCTGCTTCTTTGAACCAAAAGCCATCAAATTCGCCAGCATTAGCTGTGAATTTTCCTTCACGGTCAATAGGGTTGAACATGGGAATTCCAGCGTTTTGACATGCGATAAAGTCATCAGCACCAAAAGCGGGTGCGGTGTGAACAATTCCAGTACCATCTTCGAGCGTTACAAAGTCTCCTCCGATAACTTTCCAAGCTACATCGCCTAATTCTTGTTTTGCAAAACCGAATAAGGGTTCATAGCGTTTTCCTAAAAGAGCAGAACCTTTAACTTCGCGAATGACTTCGTATTCATCGCCACCAATAACTTTATCAGCAAGTGCTTTGGCAATAATTAAAATGTCTCCACTTGCTTTCACATGAGCATACACATAATCAATTGCAGGATTAATTGTCAAAGCCATGTTGGAAACTAGCGTCCAAGGAGTAGTAGTCCAAGCAGCAAAATACGTTTGGTCGCCTTCAACAGATTTGAATTTTATAAAAACAGAAGGATCCTGAACTTCTTTATAGCCTAAACTAACTTCATGTGAGCTTAAAACCGTTCCGCTACCCGGAGAGTACCATTGAATTTTATACCCTTGATACAAATATCCTTTTTTATATAACTCACTTAAAGCCCACCAACACGATTCAATGTACTTATTTTCGAAAGTGACATAAGGAGTGGTTAAATCAACCCAATAGCCCATTCTTTCGGTTAGTTGATCCCATAGATCTTTGTACTTTAACACACTTTCGCGGCATAAGGCATTGTATTTTGCAACGCCATAGGCTTCAACTTGCGCGCGACCTTCAAGTCCAAGCATTTTTTCGACCTCAATTTCAACGGGTAAGCCGTGAGTGTCCCAACCTGCTTTTCTTTCTACTCGGTAACCTTTTAGGGTTCTGTAACGGCAGAATAAATCTTTTACGGTTCTTGCCATAACATGATGAATTCCCGGTTTCCCATTCGCAGTTGGAGGACCTTCATAAAAAGTAAAGGGAATTCCATCTTCACGCGTTTTAATACTTTGCGTAAAAACGTTATTTTCTTTCCAGAAATGTAGAATTTCTAATTCTAATTTAGGATGATTAATTTGTTTGATTTCTTGAAATTTCTTTAACATATTCACGTTCATGGGTTTCCTGAACAAAACTAAGCTCACAATATACAAATT
>CAZNTR010000314.1:0-3222 GCA_964575925.1 uncultured Chitinophagales bacterium | reverse complement strand
ACCGTTAACAAAATAATTCACTTTACAAAATGTCAAAGTCCGAAAGTTGAGTAAAAATTATTAATATAAGCAAAATATTTTCACGAAGGATTGCTAACAAAAAAGGCTGAATGATTCATACAGCTTTAGAGATTAGTACTTAATAGTATATATGCTAGAGAAGCATTATAATCGGCAATTTTATGCAATTTGAAAGGGTAAAATTGCCGATTTAGACTTTTCGAAGTGGACTCACATCTTAGTTGCGGAATGTTAAGGTATGTTCTCTATTCTTTGAGTTTCAACATTTCTAAACTTGAAAATAAATGTAAAAAAGTAAAATTCAAAAAAAGTGTACAATTTTTTTGAATTCAACCAAAAAAAAACAATAGTTTAGGAATTATTAACTCTATTAATTATATAGAATTTAAGTAATTGTAAAATCTTACTATATTTCATCAATATGAATTAGCAATCGTAAAAAAAAAATTAAAAGCGAATCGATTTATTTGAAATTGGGCTCTAAATAACCCTAAACATAAAATGAAAAGATATAAATCATTTGAAGAACAACTTGATTTAAAAAGACCCGATAAATGAGATTAGAAATTTAGCTTCCAATGGTTAAGATGAAATCTGTTAAGTCTTAAAACAGATTTTATTAGATAATCTCAGTAGCTAAAATGATTAGATTAACAGACTCCCCATTTAACCTTCAACCCCGTAAGTATGATACACTATTTAGCAAATCCTTGGCCTTGGTATATTGCAGGCCCTTTAATTGGAATTATGGTTCCATTACTTTTATTAATTGGGAATAAAGCGTTTGGTATTTCGTCGAATTTTCGCCATATCTGTGCCATGTGTATTCCAAGTAAAATTCCCTATTTTAATTACGATTGGAAAAAAGAAGGCAAATGGCAGCTTATTCTATTACTTGGAATTATAATTGGTGGAGCATTGGCGGAGTATGTTGGTGGTACAAAAGGGCTAGTTGATATTTCCTTTCAAACTAGAGCTTGGCTTCTAAAAATGGGCATTTTTTCTCAAAACAGTTTATTACCACACAATTTATTTAACTGGGAATCTTTATTCACATTTAAAGGATTTATCATGCTTGTCGTAGGTGGATTTCTTGTCGGATTTGGAACTCGATATGCAGGAGGTTGTACTTCCGGTCATACGATTACAGGAATTTCAAATCTGCAAATTGGTTCAATAATCGCTTCAATTGGTTTTTTTATTGGCGGAATGATTACCGTTTATTTCATTTATCCACTCATTTTTTAAGATTCGTATGAAAGCAACCCTATTATATTTAGCAGCAGGAATTTATTTTGGCTTTGTGCTAGTTCGTGCAGAAGTCGTTTCTTGGTTTAGAATTATAGAAATGTTTCGTTTTGAAGCATTTCACATGTACGGAGTTATTTTATCTGCCATCGTTGTTGGAATTATTTGTCTTCAAGTTATTAAAAAACTAGGATTAACAGACTTAGAAGGGAAAAAACTCGCCTTAGATCCGAAAAGCATCGATTTATGGAAAAGTTATTTACTTGGCGGAATTATCTTTGGCTTAGGATGGGGATTGACAGGTGCATGCCCAGGGCCATTGTTTACATTAGTGGGTGCAGGATATACAATTATGCTCGTTCCTATAGCTTCGGCAGTAGCTGGAGTTTGGGTTTATGGTAAATTCAAAGAGAAAATGATTCATTAGAATTGAATTCTTTTCTTGTGTAATCTTGTAAATAGCCTTTTCTAATAACTTGAATTCGAGATAAGAACTGTTTAAAATTCGGGTTTTTATTCTTGATTTTTCCCTCCAGTTTGCACTTATTTTAAATTTAGATTTCGAATCGGTGGCTGAATGCTATCCCTTCGTGTTGCAATGTTCAATGTATTTTATGAACAATCGGAGGGAACTGGAGTGTGGCAAAATCGGCACTTATATAACTTTAGATATAATTCATAAAAGGAGTGGTAAATATGAAAAAAAATCTTGATTTACAACCCTTTAAATCTTTAGAAGTCAATAGATTATAGCCAGATATTTATACAATGGTGGAGGGAGGATTGTCTAGGCATAGTTTTTATAAATTATCAAATATTACTAAGAATCATTATCCTGAACTCAGGTTAATAACACTAGTTTATCAATTGGAATGTAACAAGCGGTTTAATAAGTAGGAATTGTTTTCAAAATAAATATCTAAACGCTAATGAATTAATGTTTAATCTGGATAGAAAAAAAGTAGCTCTACGTGAGGTCTGCCTTTAAAAAACTGAAATTCTTCATATTCATGATCTTGTAGAAATCCTAGTTTTTCAAGCAAATGAATAGAACGCTTATTTTCTGAATCGACTTTTGCGACAATTGGAAAATCAAACTTGTTTAACAAATAGTAAGTTAAACCTTGTACAGCTTCTCTTGCAAACCCTTGTCCTCGGAATAAACCATTAAAATGATACCCAATGAAAATAGTATCATCTTCAATCTTATAATAAAGAACACCAACTAATTCCGATTGATCTTTTGGGTAAACACCAATTTCACATTCTGTTGAATTATTGAGTTTATATCTTTCTACAATTCCTTTTATATCAGTTGCAGCATCTTCCATAGAAATGGGTTCAAACTCGTCATATTCTGCCACATCACTAGCCGAAAAGATTTGAAAATATCCATTTTGATCAGCTTGGGTGATTTTTTTGGCAAGAAGTCTTTCTGTTGAAAAAAACATAATTTTAGGCTCCCTATTTCGTATTAGTAGCTGTCAAAAATACACTAACACATTTTAATAAAATAATTATCTAAAAAGCAAATCATAGAACATTTGAAAATAAATCGGTTCAATATCTCTAAAAAAATTCTTATTGTTCATAAAATTACATCTCGCTTTAGGCTGTAAGTATGTAAGGATTAATGAAATCATATCGGTTTCTGATAATTAGTGGTTTTTTCTTGTTATGTGCCAACTCCATTAAAAGCTCAATTCGACTTAATAGATTTGTTTCTGAAACATATTGACCCATTTTCAGGGATTAACGTACTTCGCTAAGACAGTTTGTACAGTATCAATTTTAGATTTAGAATGCAAAATCGTTTTGAAGCCGAAGCCGATAATATCGAAGAACCTTGGGGAATTGACCGTCACGTTTTTTTGACCAGAAGATTTCGTCTTCGTTCTGATGGATTTGTAATCAATAAATATTTCCGATATGCATTTCAATTAAGCTTTACTC
>CAZNTR010000313.1:0-3229 GCA_964575925.1 uncultured Chitinophagales bacterium | reverse complement strand
ACAGCATTAAAAAAGAAGGGGGTCATTTCATGCAAACTGAACTTTACTACTGTAAAATTAAAGCCCCAAATAAGGGTAATACCAATTAAAATATAATCAATAGGAAGTAGCTTCTTTGACATTTGCTTACAAAAACCATATTAAAATGAGCGTCTAATTTACAATAAATCCGAAAGCTTTTATATTCAATTGTACTACTTCTTTCTTTTCTCAAACGCATCCCATTTAAGCTAAAGGCTTTGATTCTGTATCCTTGTTAGTTTCTTGTAAACATTTTTTCTAACCCTAAACGCAGGAAAATGGTTTAAAAAACTCTATTTGTCCTGTAAATTACAAAATATCATACCCTTAACTTCTGAGCAAAAAAATTATTATCATCAAAGCTAAATCTACTTAAAAACTAACATAAGAATTAATGTTTATTGATTTCCCGTATTCGTTTGTTCAGGTTTTTTTCTTGAGAACACATTCGTAACACTATCCCAAAAACGATAAAATGGATTTTTACGTCGAGCGGCTCTTATTTCTTCTGGTGTGGGTTGTGGTTTCGTGTATTCAACTCTATTTGGATTTAACATTTGCCCTGTACGAGTTAAATACCCTTCGCGGGCTCTCTTTTGCATGAGAGGATTGGTGGCTTCCATGGCTAAACGCAATCCAATTCTTGGTGAGGCATGAGCAGCATAACGATAATCACGCACTCCAACTCCAATAAAATATTCGTTAGAAGCCCAAGAACCCCCTCGAACAACTTTTCTCAACTCTGAGGGTGAATTATAGGTTGGTGTAATTAATTGCTTTGTGGCCATTTTTAACACTTTGTATGAGGCGAAATAAGAATCCATACACCACTCAGAAACATTCCCAGCCATATCATAGAGTCTAAAATTATTTGGAGCAAAAGCTCCTACTGGCGATGTAATTACAAAACCGTCTAATGAATAATCTCCACCTGATGCGAAGTTTGCTAATGCGTCACCATTTCTAGCATTTCTACTATAAATTCCTTCCCATGGGTAGGTTCTTCCGCTAACGCCACTTCTAGCTGCAAATTCCCATTCTGCTTCAGAAGGGAGTCTTTTCCCTGCCCATTCGGCATATTTTTTTGCTTGATACCAATTAAGACAAACAACAGGATAATTTGCATAACCTTCATCATAGAAATACAAACTCCATTGAACTCCTCCAACTTGAGATTCCCATGCAATTGAATCAGGACGCATTTCTACTTGTTCATCTTTTGGCAATGTTGCCAAATACATTCTGTATTGCGCATTTGTAACTTCAAATTGATCCATCCAAAACGAATTGACTGCAATTCGAATATTTCCAGACGGTTGAATTCCAAGAGGATCTTCATCATTCAAACCCATTATAAATTCACCACCAGGAATTAAAATCATTTTTGTTAGAACACCATTCGGAAGAGGAAATTCCTGAACTAAATCTGCATCTAAGTAATATTGTACACCCGTCTCAGGGTCAATATCAAATAATGGTTTTTGAATTGGTACAGGATCATAACGATTTCCTGTTTGTATTGAACCACAAGAAATTACTAAAACGGATACCCACAACAATACCATCAAATTGGAAATTAGTTGTTTATTTACATTTCCAAATTTAGTTAAAATTGTAGTTAGGGTTGATTTAGTATAGTATAGCTTGGTTTTCAAAAGAATAAAGTTTATTTAGCACATTGAAAGATGCGCAATTTTGATGCCAAATGCACATAAAATCACCAACTTATCCTATACAAATAAACAGCAAATCTCTATTCAGATGCAGAACGTAAATCAAAAAGTTGATTAAGTAAGGAATCAGATTCTTGTTTTTCAGAATCAAAGAAGGACTCGGCAGACTTTACATTAAACAGATTGAACAAGTCTTCATTTAAGTTTGAAATATCCGCAATTTCAAACACTTGCATTAGACCCCAATTGTGTAATTCTTTTTCACCAACTGCAAGTAGATCAAACGAATCGCTGATAACTTCACCTAATTGAGAAGATATTGTTACTTTGTTTCGATTAGAAACATTTTCTAATCTACTACTAACGTTTACGGTGTTTCCCCAAACATCGAATGCAATTTTTTGATTCCCAATTATACCTGCTACCACAGGACCGGCATGAATTCCAATTCGAAGTGACCATCTTGAATCAAAACCATTCATTTGATTAAAGTGACTTACTACTTCAAGAAGTTTTAGAGCCGCCAAAACGGTTCTATGTTTTGCATATTCAGGTTTTGTATTTACCCCTGAAACAGCCATGTAGGCATCTCCAATTGTTTTCACTCTTTCTAAGCCAAAATGTGACATTACCAAATCAAATGCTGTAAAGAGTTTATTCAATTGTTCAATACCAACAGAAGCGCCCGTATCTTTCATTAATGAGGTGAAACCAACAAAATCTGTAAAAAGTACCGTTGCATCATCAATGTATTCAGGTTTTGGTTCAGAACCTGTTTTTAGTTTATTTATAATTCGTTCTGGTAAAATGGAATTTAAAATAGTTTCAATACGATCACGCTCGCTTCGAATACCAGTTTGAAGATGTTTTATTCTTAAATGAGTTTTAACTCGTGCTAATAATTCTTCTTTTTTAAAAGGCTTTGAAATATAATCGACGCCTCCAGCAGCAAAACACTGTACAATATTACTTAGATCGTTGAGTGCGGAAAGAAATAAAATGGGAACGTCGTGTAACTCTAATTCACTTTTCATTCGTCTTGCTGTTTCATAACCATCAATTCCTGGCATTTGAATATCCATTAGAATTAAATCGGGTGAAACTTTTTGCGCAATTTTCAAAGCTCTCTCGCCAGAAGTTGCTGCTAGTAATCGAAAGTTTTCCTCGCTTAATGTTACTAACATTAAATCAAGATTATTCTTGTTGTCATCAACAACTAAGACCGTATCTTTAATAGTTGAAAAAGAATTGTTTAACATATTTTTTTTACCGAATTGATATGGTGTAAATAACAAATAAATTACTCTAATTCAATTGTTAAATTAGAAAGTAGAAGATTTATTCAAAAAAGTTTTCATAAGTCATACTGATTACCATGATTCTATTTGTATGATTGCCCAATCTTCATTAACATTCCGATAATTAACATTTTAATCTCAAACGGTACGAACGCCCGGTAACACCGGTGAAACAAAGTACCTAAACGGTACAAACAAGGTATTGATTATGGAAAACAAGGAGCTCGATCAGCAACA
>CAZNTR010000312.1:0-3238 GCA_964575925.1 uncultured Chitinophagales bacterium | reverse complement strand
TTTTTCGCTGCATTTGATGTGATTGCAGTTAAATGATGGAATCCTGTGATCATATAGAGTGATTTTTAAAATTAGTTTAATGTTAAACTAAAAATTAGCTAAGTAAAAGTCAATAGTTTTGATTCTGATAGTGTTTGAACTATTAGTTGCTCTTTGGCGAGTTTTGACTAAGAGTTTTTTGGTTATAAGCGTGAACGTTTATTCTTTTTTTATGCACCAGCGAGGACGCTTTCGCTATGTTTGAGATGCAAAACTAAAGAAGAAGCGAAAGGAACTTTAAAGATTTCAAAACCGCTTTAAATATCAATTTTACAAAATTACCAATGCTTTGAAACCACGGGTCTGTATTCTTACTAAATTTATTTTTCTGAATATATTGATGACCTCTTACCATCCCTCCTTCTTGTAAACCATCAAAAACTCTTACTGCAATAAGCCATTCAGCTTGTGACTCCATCAAACTTTTGGGAATTTTATATTTTCTTAGTTTCTGATAATTTAAATCAGGATACTTAACACCTGAATCACTAAACTCCCCTGTCTCACCAATAAAAAATCCATTTATGAAGACTTGATCTGCATCATCTATATAGCCTAAATTTAATTCGTATTCAGCGATTTCAATGCTCTTTGGTAAGATAATTTTCTTTCTGTACCATGCATATCCATCATAATCAGGACTTGTTTGATATTCCCAAGGCATTCCTGCTTTTACGGAATCCCAATTTGAATCATTAAAATATTGTGATTTCCATGTTGAATTATCACCCTCTTTAAACTTCCAAAACCCTAACAATGGCAGTACAACTTGATTAGAAGGTTCCACAGTTTGAATTTCTAACTCCCCTTCTAGCCAGCCTCCCAGTAAACGATCATCATATACCTTTATGGCAAGAAGGTTATCCTGTTGAAGTAATGTTGAGCCAGAAATAATATATTCTCTAAAAATATGATAGGCTGTCTTATATATGGGAGGAAACGAACCTGTTCTTCCAATTTCTATCCCATTTAAATACGTTATATCAACATCGTCTAAACGACCAATATTTAAAGAGTACCAAGAAGTTGGATCAATGGTACTCGCATCAAAATGTACTCGATACCAAGCAAAACCATCATAATCCGAAAGCCCTTCATTTTCCCAAGGCGAAGGAACCTTTATTCGTCCCCAATCCGAATCATCAAAATCATATTCTTTCCACCTATCATTAGATCCTATATTCAATACTATCTTTTTTACGCTAATTTTTTGAGCAAAAAGGATGTCTGATCCAATCCATTGGAGTAGACCTATATATATAAGGACATAATTAAAATACTTCTTCATCGAATTAAAACTAAGAATTGAAAACTTGATAACAAAACAAACAAAAAGAACCAAATACAAAAACCGATGAATCTCCTCCAACGGTTTTTGTATCATAAATTGGTTGGTTATTTGAAAACTAAAGTTTGAGATCATTCCTAAAATAGTTGTTATCAAACTATTCGGCGAATTTGTTGGATTTGGAATGCAAATAAAGAAATCGATTTCCTGGAGTGTGTTCAATTTTGATTAATTATTTTTATAAGCATAAGAAATAAGTGAGTTTTGAATAAAACCGAAAACAGCTTCTGTTTTTTCAATTGAATATTTTGGCAAATTTTCTAAAATAGTTGGAGAATTTAAGGCTTCAAGTGTTAAAAAGGCTAGGTATCTTAATTCCGGATCTTTTGAGTTAACAGAGATTGTAGAAATTGGAACTTTCAAGGATTCAACCGATGATGCTCCATAGTTAGTAGCTATCTGCAAAATAGTCGATAATTGAAACGTAATAAGTTCTTTGTGTCCTGATTCTAGCGTATGAATAATTTGTCTAATCGATTTAGAATTAATAGGATTCTCTAATTTTTGAGAAAAGCCTGAATTAATACTGAAAATACTACTTAATAAAAAAACTAAGACTTTCATGATGAACTCCTTCAAAAATGTATTGGTTGGTTTCTGAAAGGAGATTACGCTTCACGTTAATGTAAGATGTCATAAAAAGGTAAGTGCATGTCACAAAATGTCATGAATAAAAAAAGCAACTATGCTAATTCGGATAGAAACCTCTTGAATAAATTTAAAACAAAACGTAATTCTTAAACATCCCAATAAACGTATAAGTGATAAATAGCCTTGTCAACCGCATTTGAATTCAACAATAAAGATATTCTCTCGAATGAATATAAATCCCCACAAAAAGTCGAATTGACTTTTAATCCAATGTCAAATCATAATAAATGGCCAACTTTATTTGCTTACACCTATTGAAGAACAAGCAGAAATAGATTTTCGAGTAGCTAGAAATCGTTTTGGCTCTGTTAAACAACACCAAACACAAATTAGGTTTTAAATGAAACTCAAATTCGGACTACGTCTCTGTAAAAAAAAGGCAGAGGTTTCGCAAAAAAAACGTTCATCCCGTGTCCAGACACAATTCGAAGAACCACAAAATACTATCTCTGTCAAAATCTTTTATCGCAATAATCACTTTATTTAAAAAGATTGGTTCTTAGGATGAGATGCTAGGTCGGAGTCCATCATGACCAAAAAATAAATAGGAACTAAGCTCAATAGGTTCAAATCTAGCTCTTGTTTTCATTCATTATGCTACAAAAATCGTTAACAAACTAATTCACAATACAAAATGTCAAAGTCCGAATATGAGATGAAACTAAAGAGAAATATAAATCCTTATTATTAATCCAATTACTCATTAGTAATTGAATCCCCATTACGTTAATTATGCAATATATTAATTTGCTTCAAGCTCTTATTTATAACTCAAGTAAAATGAAATTTCTAAGATTCATTAAGATGGGGTTTACCGCTATTAAATTAGTGGCAGATTAAGTAAAACTAATGATAAATAAAAAACTTATATCATTAAATATCAATTATTTAGAATTTTATTTCAGATAGATAAAAAGGTAATAAAATAATAATCTTTTCTTAGAGTAATTTATCTCCGAATAGAGACCGCTAAATTACATTTCAGAAATGTGTTTATTAATCATAATCTAATCATAATAATCTAAATAAGGACTTGATACTTATTTAACATATTGTTTTTGGGATATGCTTTTTTGTTAATTTATTTGAATAATAAACATCCTACTATTTATCATTTGCTTTTAACAAACTATTGTAAAAAATACCTAGTGTTATGTTAACAAAGAATTGACGAATATAATCTTTTAAGTTTTATTCTTG
>CAZNTR010000311.1:0-3263 GCA_964575925.1 uncultured Chitinophagales bacterium | reverse complement strand
AATTTAGGATTAATTGGTATTTTATTGAGTGAGTTTTTTCACAGACTGCCGTTAGCCGACACCCCAAAACGACCGTGCAAAAAATCAACATTCGGACAAAAATCAACTTCCAAACAGACTTTTAAGATGGAAAAATATTGTAAATTTGAAGCGTATAACTGAATTAAATTAGAATGACAGATATTAAAATAGCAAAACCGTTTTTGAAGTGGGCAGGTGGAAAAACCCAGCTAATAAATGACATTGAGCGGAATTTGCCACGTGAAATAACAAAAGAAAAATTTACATATATCGAACCTTTTGTTGGTAGCGGTGCAGTTCTATTTTGGGTAATTAACAACTTTCCAAAACTTGAAAAGGCTGTAATTAACGACATCAACGAAGATTTAATAAAAACCTACAAAACAATCGCTTCAAATCCCAAAGAATTGATTTCAATTCTTGAAATTTTACAAAATGAATTTCATTTATTAGAAGGAAACGAAGACAACAAAAAACTATACTATTACCAAAAAAGAGAATTGTACAATACAAGAAAAGAAGAACAAAGCGGACAAGCCGCTTTGTTTATTTTTCTAAATCGTACTTGCTTCAATGGTTTATATAGAGTTAATAGCAAAAATTTATATAATGTTCCAATGGGCGGTTACAAAAAACCAACCATTTGCGACAAAGAAAATATTTTGGCAGTAAACAACGTATTACAAAAAGTAGAGATTTTGAGTGGAGATTTTGAGCAAACTTTGAACTACGCAGACAAAAAATCATTATTCTATTTCGATCCACCATACAAACCATTGAGTGAAACATCAAGTTTCAACTCTTATGCAAAAGATGATTTTAATGATAACGAACAAGTTCGTTTGAGAGATTTTTGCAACAAACTTGATGTTTTAAATCACAGTTGGATTTTAAGCAATTCAGACGTAAAAGGGAAAAACGAAAATGACAATTTCTTTGACGATTTATATTCTGACTTCAACATTCAAAGAGTTGATGCAAGAAGAAGTATAAACGCCAATCCAGAAAAAAGAGGAAAACTAACGGAATTACTAATTACAAATCAAACGAATAGTCAAGAATATGTCAGAGCAATTTAAACATTTCCTATCGCAATTTTCAGAAACAAACGCAACGCTTGACTATTTTACAGACTTCAAAAAGATAAAAAGCAACGTAAACAAAATTTCCATCAAACTCAATCAACTAAACTATTTGATTGGGAAAGAAAATTTGAAAGAAGCAGTAAATGAACTTTACGAAGAAAACCCAAATGTTTTTGAAGTATTAGATATTTTAATTGCTATTCGCAAAAACAAGAAAGCCAAAACTTTTAACAACAAAGGAAAAATTGTTTTGCTTGACACATACTTTACTTCACCTGAAAACATTTTAGAACATATTGAAGAAACAGGATTAGCTGAACTTTTTAGAAATAAAGATGTAACAAATCTTGTTGATTACGTTTTTGGAATTGAAGTTGGTTTGGACACAAACGCAAGAAAGAACAGAGGTGGCGACAATATGTCGAAAGCTGTTTCGCTGATTTTTGACAAAGCAGATGTTTTCTACAAAAAAGAAGTAAATAACACAATCTTTCCAGAAATCATAAGTTTAGGTGCTGATGTAAAACGTTTTGATTTTGTCATCAAAACCAAAGTAAAAACCTATTTGATTGAAACCAATTACTACAACAGTGGTGGTTCAAAATTAAACGAAACCGCAAGATCTTATTCTGATGTTGCACCTAAAATAAATCAATATCCCAATTATGAATTTGTTTGGATAACTGACGGACAAGGTTGGTTTACAGCAAAAAACAAATTAGAAGAAGCTTACAATATCATTCCAAGCTTATACAATTTAATAACGCTTGAAGATTTTATAACGAAAATACAACAAGAAGGAATTTTAAATTTTTAAAATATAAAAATATGGCTTGCAATAACAACCACGTCAATACAGATAACATAGTTAAAGATTTACCAATCGGTCAAGAAGGTGTTGGCAGACATAAATGTGCATCTTGTGCTTATGAAATCGGATACCAACACGGATTACAAAAAGCAGAAAACATTAATTTAGCAAATGTTTTAGACAATTTAGAAGAAAGTCAAAAAGGCGATAGAAGACATAGAAGTCCACACGCTGCATATTCTTTAGGTTATTTCAACGGTGTTGTAGATAGTTACTAAAATGATAAGTCCATATTTCAAATCTGAAGACAAAGACTTTTATCTTCTTCACGGAGATACAATGGATCTTTTGCCTCAATTTGACCATAAATTTGATATGGTTTTCGCTGATCCGCCATATTTTTTATCAAACAACGGACTATCAATTCAAAGCGGAAAAATTGTAAGTGTTAATAAAGGAAAATGGGACAAATCCGAAGGATTTGAATTCATTAACGACTTCAACAGAAAATGGCTTTCATTGGTTCGTGATAAAATGATAGACGATGCAACAATTTGGATAAGCGGAACAATGCACAATATTTTTTCCGTTGGTCAAATACTTAACGAATTAAGTTTCAAAATTCTCAATGTAATCACTTGGGAAAAATCAAATCCGCCACCAAATTTTTCGTGTAGATATTTTACATATTCGACAGAACAAATTATTTGGGCAAGAAAAAGCGAAAAAGTTCCACATTATTTCAACTATGAATTAATGAAGCAACTTAATGGCGACAAACAGATGAAAGACGTTTGGAAATTGCCAGCAATTGCACCTTGGGAGAAATCTTGCGGAAAGCATCCAACACAAAAACCACTTTCAGTATTAACAAGACTTATTTTGGCTTCGACAAAGCCAAACGCTTGGATTTTAGATCCATTTGCAGGAAGTTCGACAACAGGAATTGCGGCCAATTTAGCAAACAGACGATTTTTAGGAATTGACCAAGAAGAAGAGTTTTTAACAATAAGCAAAAACCGAAAAATTGAAATAGAAAACCCTAAAATTTCGGCAACATACAAACAAAAAATTGGAGGTTTCAACGACAAAAAAGAACTTGAATTATTCCTTGTCGAAGAACCAAGAACAGAATATAAAACAGAACTGAACCTTGAATACAAAAGGGGCGATCGGCTAACAGCGGTTTTGCAAAATGGCGGGTTTAGTGCTAAATTCAACAGCAGTAATTCTAATGAACTTTAGTGCAAAACTGAACATTCGTGCCTTGAAATCCGCCAACTTCGCATAGCCGCTAACGGCAGGTTGTGAAAAAACTCACAATTGCTCAATTTCTTGCTTCCTAA
>CAZNTR010000310.1:0-3272 GCA_964575925.1 uncultured Chitinophagales bacterium | reverse complement strand
CAATATGACAGAGATATTTTTGGAGCAATTTCAGTTATTGTTCCCGATGCTGATGGAGCGAATGTATCAATTAAGGATCAGGCAGGATTCAATCAATCGTCTACAATTAAAGGTGGTTCTGCCATATTTGAGAAACTCAACGAAGGGATTTATACTGTAACGGTAACAAAAAGTGGATTTCAGACAGAAACGCGCCAAGTGACTGTTAAACCAGGAACAACTGCTACGCCAGTAAGCTTAGTCTTAAAAAAGCAAACCTTAGTTTTAGCCATAAAATCAAATATTTCTGGTTTCGATATTTTAATCATTGATGATCGTGGGCAAAATGTTTATCAACAATTTGATAAATCCTCAGGTTTGGTTATTGATTTAGTACCGGGTAAATACACTGTTAAAGTGACAAAACAAGAGTATAAAGATGACACTAAAAGTGTAACGTTGAGTACAAGTAACGAAACCGTTACCATGTATTTAGAAAAAAGCGCAAAACCACAACCGATAGTTAAACAAGAAAAAAGCTCTAATACTTGGGTATATCTACTCTTACTTGGTGCTGCCGGTGGTGGAGCCGCATGGTACTTTACACAAGGTGGTGGCGGAACAACAGGAGGTGGTGATTATGGTTCACCGCCAGCTTTGCCAACATTGCCTTTATTTCGGCGCTGATTAAATTAAATTATTAAAAATTAATCACGTTAGTTTTAGAAAAAATTTCAACAAAAAAACTTAAAAAACAATCGTATGAAATCGTTTATCGTAGCTTTAATTCTAATTATCGGTTTTTCGAATTTATCTGCTCAAACAACACATATTGTAGATAATAATGCTAGTGGAATTGGTGATTTTATCAAATTAAGCGATGCTATAAGTGCTGCAGCTTCAGGTGACATTATTTTATTAGTTCCATCGCCAACTACGTATGGTGATTTATCCTTAACATCTACAGGTAAACAATTAACCATTGCCGGTGGTGGTTTTAATGGTTCTACAGGTATGATTACAAAACTAGGTGCTATATCATTAAATGGTGGTAGTGCTGGTAATACAAATTTAGATAAATTCGTATTAGGTGGATTTGAGTGTAAATCAATAGATGTGAAATTTGTTGATAGCGTTAAAATTAAAGCGGTTAAAACTACAGAAGTTATTTCTTCAACGAATTACGAATTAAGAGTTGTAAGCTCAGTTGGAGCAGAAATTGAATATGTAACTACAGGTAACGCTTTATTTACATCTAATCATGAGTTTAAAGTATTTCACTCCGTTTTTATTGAAAAAGTAAATACGACTGGTGTCGAAATTCAAACAACAAATGGGTTCATTTTCTCCAATTCATTTATTGGATACGGAACAGGTAATGATAATCATTTATTATTAATTGACGAAAGCACATCTGGAAACTTTAATAATAATGTGATTTATAAACTTACAGGTGGCTGGAAACGTATAGATTTTGGTGGAGCTGTGACCGTAACAAATAATATTATTTTTGACCCTACTTATTATTATTTCGAAGTGAAAAATGGGCAGAAATTTTTAAATAACACATTTTATTTAGCTGGAGGTTTGCAGTATTTAACTATTTCTGACGGTATTTTAGATGTTGATGGAAATAAATTTGAGAACCCAACCATACCCATTACAAATTATACAACTGGGTTTATTTTAAAGCCTACAGATGGTTCTCCAGTTATCGATTCTGGCTCTGGGAATGATTTTGATGGAACAGTTGCAGATAGAGGCGTTTATGGAGGTTTAGATCCGATGCCAGATGTTTTGCCAACTAATGCAGTCGGTGCATCAGTTGTACCGAGTATTACCAATATGTCGCTTTCTCTACCAACAGCTGTTACTGGTGGAAAAGTTATTTTAAATGTCTCAGGACAGTCTAAAAAGAATTAATTGCTTTAAACTCGAATCAGAATTTACAAGAATGACTAATGTAAATTCTAAATTTGTATTTATATGAAAATCAAAGCATTAGCTATAATTTTACTTGGTTTAAGCTGCTTTCAAATTAGTAAAGCCCAAGAACTAGCGCCACCTGTGTTATTAGAAACACTCGAATATTATATTGATACAGATCCCGGAATGGGAAATGGCACTAAGATCGTTTTAAATGCTCTTGAAACCACAGTTGATTCAGATAATATTGAAATTGATATTAGTAACTTAAGCTATGGTTTTCATAAACTCGTAACGAGATTTAAAGACAAAGATGGTCAATGGGGAATTCCAAAATTACTTGTTTTTTACGTTCCTGAACCTCGCCAAGAAACTATGATTGAAAACGCTGAAATCTTTTTTGATGATAAAAAAGATTTCAGTCAAGGTTCATCTTTATCCTTAACGCAAGGCTTAATAATTGATATAAATTCTGAACTAGATATAAGTCAATTTAATCTAAATCCTGGTTTTCACACGGCTTATGTTCGGTTAAAAGACACAGAAGGGTCTTGGGGGAATTATAAAAGTCAGATGATATATTTACCAAAAGAACGAAAACAGGTCAATATTGATAAAGCAGAATATTTTTATAATCAAATTGTCGCAACCGGATCAGGAACTTCCATTGAACTTTCTAGCGGCGAAAACGGAATAGTAAATGTTGAAGGACTTCAGCTAGACACGCCTGAGAAATCTGGGTTCAACCGTTTATTTGTTCGATTTGGAGATTCTGATGGTGATTGGGGAATTCCACAAGCGGCAAGACTATACATGCCCAGAGAACGAAATACTACTTTAGTTACAGAATTAGAGTACTTTGTTGATAGCAAAACCACCCCTGGAGAAGGATTTGTCACAGAATTAAATGCTTCTGCATCGTTTTCTACAGAGATTGAAATACCTGTTGAGAATTTAAAAACGGGATTTTCAAATATTTATGTTCGCCTGAAAGATGCAGATGGAGTTTGGGGAGCCTATTATAAAAATTTAAGTTATTTGCCAAAATCAAGATCCGATAGTTCTAAAATAACTGGTCTTGAATATTTTATTGATACAAAGACAGCTCTTGGAGATGGAACTCAAGTCTCAATTGAAGCATCAAACTCGATAAGTGAATCTATAGAAATTCCAGTTGAAAATCTAAATGTAGGTTTTTCAAAAGTTTATGTCCGTTTAAAAGATCAAAAAGAGAATTGGGGAAATTATACTTCACTTTTAACTTATATAAATACAGCTAGGGCTGAAAAAGCGAAAATTAAAGATATTGAATATTTCTTATCAGGATCTTCAAGACCAAATCAAGGTTCTGGAACATCATTAACTGC
>CAZNTR010000309.1:0-3282 GCA_964575925.1 uncultured Chitinophagales bacterium | reverse complement strand
TTGAAAAGGGTCTTGTATCTTCAAACACTTGTTTTAACACAGAAATAAGTAAATAAAATTACTCATCTCTGTGTGTAACAATCAACAGACTCAAAGATAGCTCGCTCTTATAGAATGAGCATTCTTTAGGCAGATTTTTTTAAGTATTAAAACCAAACTAAGCGAGCAAAACATGCAAGGATTAGACCCAACTATCAAAGCCAAAGTTGATTCATGGCTCTCAGGAAATTATGACGAAGCAACTAAAACAGAACTTCGCAAATTAATAGAACAAAACGCAGTTACAGAACTCACCGATTCGTTCTATAAAGATTTAGAGTTTGGAACAGGTGGATTACGCGGAATTATGGGCGTTGGCTCAAACCGAATGAATAAATATACACTTGGCGCTGCAACTCAGGGTTTTGCAAATTATTTGAAATCCATTTATCCTGGCGAACAAATTAAAGTGGCTATTGCGCACGACTGTAGAAATAATGCCTCACTTTTTGCCAATGTTACAGCTAATGTTTTCACCGCAAACGGAATTGAAGTTCATCTTTTTAATGAACTCAGACCAACTCCACAACTTTCTTTTGCTTGCCGTGAATTGAATTGTTATGGTGGAGTTATGTTAACTGCTTCTCACAATCCTAAGGAATATAACGGCTACAAAGCATACGGTCGTGACGGCGGACAATTGATTGCGCCACATGATAAAAACGTGGTAAACGAAGTTGCTAAAATTAAATCGATTGACGAAATCAAATTTGAAGGAAATCCAGCTTTGCTTCACGGCATTGGAAAAGAAATGGATGATGCCTATTTGAATGCAATCGTAAAAGAATCCCTATCAAAAGACGCTATTACACGCCAAAAAGATTTAAAAATCGTGTTTTCTCCAATTCATGGAACAGGTTTCACTTTAGTTCCACCAGCATTAAAAGCGTACGGATTCGAAAATGTGATTTTGGTTGAAGAACAATGTACAATGGATGGAAATTTCCCAACAGTAATTTATCCAAATCCTGAAGAACAAGAAGCTTTAACATTAGCGCTAAAAAAAGCAAAAGAAACGGATGCGGATTTAGTTATGGCAACTGATCCCGATGCTGATCGCGTTGGAATTGCCATAAAAGACGATAAAGGCGAATTCATTTTATTAAACGGAAATCAAACAGGAAGTCTTTTGATGGATTATGTTCTTCGCGCTTGGGATTCTGCGGGTAGACTCAACAAAGACACCTACGTAGTAAAAACCATCGTAACTTCTTATTTGATGGATGAGATTGCAGCTTCTTACAATGTTGATTGTTACAATGTGCTTACTGGTTTCAAATTTATCGGCGACATTATGACGAAAAACGAAGGTAAACGTCGTTTTGTAGTTGGTGGTGAAGAAAGTTACGGTTATTTAGTAGGTGAACACGCTCGTGATAAAGACGCAGTAATTGCTTGTACCATGATTGCAGAAATGACCGCTTATTACAAAGATCAAGGAAGTAGTTTATTTGAAGCGCTTCAAAGTTTGTATTTATCTCATGGTTATTACAAAGAAAAATTGATTTCTTTAACCAAAAAAGGAAAAGCCGGTGCTGAAGAAATCAAAGAAATGATGGAAAACTACCGTGTGAATACTCCAAAATCTTTAGGCGGAAGTAAAGTAAGTGTCCTAAAAGATTACGGTCAGCAAAAAGAAACCAATTTGGCAACTGGCGAAGTAAGTGTAATTGATTTGCCAAAATCAGATGTGTTGCAATTCTTCACGGAAGATGGAAGTGTAATTTCTGCTCGTCCATCAGGAACTGAGCCAAAAATTAAGTTCTATTGCAGCGTTAAAGGAGAATTAGCATCAAAAGCAGATTATTATAGTGAATCTGAAAACTTAGATGCAAAAATTGATGCGGTAATGAAAGATCTTGGCGTCGCTTAAGGAAATGATTTTATTATTTTATCATAGAAGACCATTTGTGAAAACAAGTGGTCTTTTTTTTGTGAATAAGTGCTTAATAGTTACCTTTCTCTAAGCTAATAGTTAGTCAATACAATTATGCAAGTTATCATTCAACTTAAGGACAATGCCGAAACTGAAAAGTTTTTGAAATCAATTCAAGAACATGATTCCATAGAGTGGTTAGAAACAATTGAAGAAAAAGATGCTGAATTGGAAAACTACCACAAGCAAATTTTAGATGAACGCTTAGAGGAAATCGAAAAGGGGAATGCAGTTTTCACAGATTGGGAGATTTTAAAAAGAAAGTATGAGTGTTATTAATTTGTTAGCTTCAAATAATAATTTCAAATCAATGTCTCTTGATACTATATATAAAATATATGTATACTTCGCCCGAACCTAAACTTTATTCATCGTGTTGACCCAATTATATATAAAAGATTTTGCTTTAATTGATGAACTCGAAGTTCAATTTGATCCAGGTCTAAGTATCATTACCGGACAAACGGGCGCTGGTAAATCGATTATTATTGATGCGTTTAATATGGTTTTGGGAGAACGAGCTGATACCGATGTAATCAGAAATAAAGGTGGAAAAGCTATTGCCGAAGCAACCTTAAAAATTCAAAAAACAGCCGTTTTAGAAAGATTATTTGCTGAAAACGAATTAGAATGGCAAGATTATTTAGTTCTAAGACGAGAAATTAAGGAAACAGGAAGTCGTGCATTTGTAAATGATTCTCCCGTTCCGATTCATGTACTAAAAAGCATTGGCGATCAATTAGTAGACTTACATGGTCAACATGATCATCAATTATTGTTGAAAGACGATCATCACCGAGAATTTCTTGATGCCTTTAAAGTAATAAGCCCAGTTTTAACTGAGTATCAACTCATTCTACAAGAAGCAAAAACGATTCATCACAAAAAAACAGAATTGCTTAAAGCAGATAAAAAACTCAAAGAAAAAGAAGATTTATATCGTTTTCAGTTAAATGAATTAACGGCTGCAGAACTTTTTGAAAACGAAGAAGGAGAACTACTTCAAGAAATGGTTTTATTAGATAATGCTGAAATTCTGGAGCAAAAAACAGGTATAGTTCGTGCAATTGGCAGTGAAGGTGAAATCACGGTGATGGATTTATTAGCCAAATTGGAAGATGAACTCGAAGATTTAGTAAAAATAGATGCTGGTTTTGATCAGTTTTTATCAGAATTACAGACCGCAAAAATTTCCTTAAATGAATTAATGCGCTTTACTGAATCCTATTTGGACAAGATAGAATTCAATCCTGATAGATTGGAAAAATTGCGCCAAAGACAATCGGAACTCAAACGATTACAGAAAA
>CAZNTR010000308.1:0-3283 GCA_964575925.1 uncultured Chitinophagales bacterium | reverse complement strand
ATTTGCATCTAAGGGCTAACAACAACGTTCACATTTATTTAAATACGATTATTTATGAAGCTTGATAAATCTCAAAAGGGCGCTTTTTTTATCTTATTTCTAGCTGTTTTTATTGGGTGTTCTCCAAAATACACAAGCGAAATAGTTACTGTTAAAAGCAATCAAATCGAAGCAAAACCTTTTAATGGCACATTAAAAACCCTGAAGGAAGTAAACTTAGACACATCACAAGTTGTCTTGGTTGATAAATACCGAATAGATTTAATGAGTATACCGCGTATGGAAATCGGTTCTATAAGTTTTTTCTATAATGCGAATTTGGAGGACGCAAAGAAAAAAACATTAGTTTCCATTCTTGAAGAAGGCAAAGAAAAAGGGGCTTCTTATTATTCTGTAATGTGGCGATCAAACGCTTACGTAGTTTATGGTGAGATTGAAACGTTTGCGCTAAAAATGGAATAAGTTTGTATCTAATTCACCTTTGCTAAAGTCCTAGATATTGGCAAAGGTGGATAAAATTTACATATATTGCACATGTGTTATTGTTCTTTATTTTAAAACCATGTATAATTATAGTATGAAAAAAGAACGGATCATATCGCCATCTGAAATTGATAAGCTGGGAAATACCATTATTTATATAGCAGAACACACAAAAAACCTATATAAAACTAAGTTATTGAAAATACTATATTTAATAGAAGAGTCTTCTGTAAAGAAATATGTAAGACCTTTTCTAAATTTAGATTTTTATGTTTGGCAAATGGGGCCAATATCAAAAGAATTATTTGTTGAATTGTCTAATGAGTGTCCAACGATATTGAGTGACTATATCTACTTTGAAAAAGCAATGGGAGACTTTGGTGAAACAACTAGAATAATCCCCAAAAAAGATTTTTCAGATGATGAGTTTAGTGAATCAGATCTCAACTTAATGGAGCTTATCGTTTCACAGTTTGCGGATAAATCTGGAAAAAGCTTAGTCGAGTTTACCCATCAACCACATTCATTATGGTATCAATTTGCCGAAAGAGAAGGCTTATTAAGAGACTTTGATCTTAAAAGAATAAATACATCGGATGTTAAAATTGATTTATCAGAGATTTATCGAGACAATGAAGAGTTAAAACTTAGTTATTTGCAAGCAGTTGAGGAATATGAGACTATTCAGTCTTTGCAAGAATAATGTTTGAAAAAGGAAGTTTAATTTATTTCACACCGTTTAGATTTCGTGACGGTAGGCCTGCTAAGGACAAGTTTTTTTTAATTTTAAAAGTTTTTGATGAATCTCTAATTATTGCAGGGTTGCCATCTTCACAGAATTATATTCCAACTTCATTACAAAAAGAAATTGGCTGCATAAAAAATGAGAACATAGATTTAGGTTGTTATGTATTTGATTCTAAGGAAATTGTAGGAGAAAATGGGTTTTATTTTCCCAAGAAAACGATTGTATATGGTCAATATTTAGATATTTTTGATCAAAAAACAATAATTTCATCCTATCCAATTCAATCGGTTGATTATACTTTAGTTGATAAGTTGAAAAAAGAAATTGTTGAGGAATTAGTTGCCTGTTTTTTAACCGCCACCAATGTAAAACGTAAAATTAAACGAGCGTTAGTAACTTAATAAAATAGTTATTCAACATAATTTAAAAACAAATTAAGTTGATTGTACGGAGCCTTCTAAAAACTGAATCTTTAGTAAAAAAATCGTCTAATTTGGCGAATAACGAAGAGAGAAATTTTTTATTTGGTTTTTGAAGGCCTCTATACATTGTTAGGAAAAAGGAAGAAGTCATTTATAAACTGGCAAAGTTTTTTTTAAACATTCAACGCACGTTTTAAATCCGAAACGCGCCTTTTTGCCACTTCCAATTGCGTTCCATCACTTAATTCAACTTTTAAACCGCCATTGAACCAAGGAATTAGTTTTACTATCTGATTTATTTGTGCTAAATATGAACGATGTAAACGGAAAAACTGGGGGAGTCGTTGTTCTAAATCGTCGAGTGTTCGGTCACAACGGTATGAATTTCCATCAGCAGAATGAACGTAAGTAATCGTATCTCTCGATTCAATCCAAAGAATGGAATCTAACGATAGTAGTATAGTCTCTTGTTTATGTAAAACAGCAATTCGCTGAATATGCAAATTTGTGCGTAATCCTAACTTATTTATAAAATCAGAAGAACTTCTCTTTGATGAATTTTGGGCAACTATTCGACTGATTGTATCTTGTAAGCGTGATTTTTTTACTGGTTTCAATAAATAATCCATTGCATGCGCTTCAAAAGCTTGAAGAGCAAATTCATCGTAAGCCGTAACAAAAACGATATGGATTAAGTGATCTTTGGGGAGTAATTCTAACATGTCAAAACCACTAAGTTCTGGCATTTGAATATCAAGAAAAATGATATCCGGCTTGTTTTTGTGAATTAACTTTATGCCATCCATAGCGTTAGAAGCTTCGCCTAGACAAGTGAGTTTTTGCTCACATTCTTCAATTAGTGTTTGAAGACGTTTGCGGGCAAGTTCTTCATCATCAATAAGAAGATAATTCATACCGTTTTGTTTTGAAATTAAGAAGGGAGTAAAAACGAAACACTATTTTTTTCGAAATGTAATTCAGAGCGCTCGCCAAATGTGAATTTTAATCGTTCATTCACATTTTTCAATCCGGTGCCCTTTTCAAAAATAGCATTTCTAGGTAGCGGTGGGAAACCCGGTCCATTATCGGTCACAGAAATCCATATTCCATTTTTTTTTTGAATGGCATTAACGGTGATTATACAAGAATCGAGCATGGAATTGGCAGCGTGTTTAACCGAATTTTCAACAAGTGGTTGAAGAATTAAACTTGGAATGGCGGTTTCAAAAAAAAGTGCTGGAATTTGAATAGATAAGCTAAGACGATCACCAAAACGAGCTTTTTCAATTCTGAAATACGTTTCAATGGACTCTATTTCATCTTTTAAAGAGGTTACATGCTGTTTTCCTGCTCTTAAACTATAGCGAAATAATTCTGCTAAATCTTCGGTTACAGTTTCCGCTTTTACAGGATTTATTCGAATTAGACTTGCAATTGAATTCAGAGAATTGAATAAAAAATGTGGATTTATCTGGTTTTTCAGTGAAGCTAATTGATGCTCGGCAGATTGTCTGCTTTGTACTAACAGATTTCTATATAAGGAACCGATATAAAACATCAAATTGAAAATAATAGCTGCTGTCATCGACATTACATAGATAAAGAATAAGAACGACAAATCTTGTTCAAC
>CAZNTR010000307.1:0-3302 GCA_964575925.1 uncultured Chitinophagales bacterium | reverse complement strand
AAGCTGGGCAAGGTCCATAATACACCAATTCACCAATATGCAAGCGATTGCTTGAGCGTAAGTGATACGGATAAATCACTGGAAGGCGATCTGTTCTGTAAATTGGAGTTTTATTTTCTTTTTGCATGGGGCAGAAAATTAGGCATTATTATCTGTTTGGGCAAATGATGGGGTTTACTCTTTGTTCTTTCCTAAATTAAATTACAATTTAGTTTTTGGTTTTTTAGGATTATTTATAGTATTGTACTGAGATGCTGGTTAGGCTCAGCATGACTCGGAAATAGTCATCCTGTGCTACGACATAGGATCTCGGTCAAATTTCCGATTTCGCCATTTGCACTTTTCTGCTTAGTTTGGGTTCTATGGCTGAGATGCCGGGTCAGGCCCAGCATGACATTGTTTTTGCGTAATGCTGATTTTTTGGATTATTTATGGTATTGTACTGAGATGCTGGGTAGGCTCAGCATGACTCGGAAATAGTCATCCTGTGCTACGACACAGGATCTCGGTCAAATTTCCGATTTCGCCATTTGCACTTTTCTGCTTAGTTTGGGTTCTATGGCTGAGATGCCGGGTCAGGCCCAGCATGACATTGTTTTTGCGTAATGCTGATTTTTTGGATTATTTATGGTATTGTACTGAGATGCTGGTTAGGCTCAGCATGACATAATCTCGGTTTTCATAAAGACCTTACTTCGATTTCTCTTTTGTCGTTTCCTAAATGAGTTATACTGATTTCAATTCGGTTTTCTGGTAATATATCTTCTATGCGTTCAGGCCATTCAATACAACAGATTCCATCACCATAAAGATAATCTTCTACACCAATTTCTAAAGCTTCAGCTATTGATTTTAAGCGATAACAATCGAAATGATATATAGGAATTTTTCCTGAATTGTATTCATGAATTAAGGTAAATGTGGGAGAATTAACCTGTTCAGGATTAACTCCAAAGGCTTTGGAAAGACTTTTCACGATATGTGTTTTACCTGCGCCTAAATCACCACGAAGGCAAACCACTGAACCAGAAATTAAATTCTCTTTTGCCCAGTGTTCTGCCCAAATCATGGTTTCTTCAACAGAATTTGAAATCATGATTTGCTTATTTTTTTTGGTTTCAGCGTAACTACAGGCAAAATCATTTCTTCCATAGAAGCACCGCCGTGTTGAAACGTATCATTATAACGGTTTTGGAATTTGTGATAATTGGTTGGGTACACGAAATAATAATCTTCTTTAGCAAAAATATAACTCGTTCCAACTTTTCCTCTTGGCAATTTATAATCAGTAGGTTTATCGACAACAATGGCATTTCCTGAGTCTGCTTTTAGTTGTCTGCCGTATTTATAACGCAGGCTAGTTGAAGTTTCACGATCGCCAATTACTTTAGTATCTCTTAAAGCTCTAACACTACCATGGTCAGTTGTTAAAATTACGGTGATTCCATTTTCAGCAAGATTTTTTAGCATTTGCAACAAGGTTGAATGGCGAAACCATGCTTTGGTTAAGGCACGGAATGCCGGAACATCGGGGGCAATTTCTTTTAAAATGTGCGAATCTGAGCGGGAATGAACTAAAGTATCAACAAAATTATACACAAAAGCTGAAAAAGGAACTTGAGTGTAATCGTTAATTCGGTCAACCACACGTTTACCGTCTTCAGCCTGAATAATTTTTTCGTATTTCGCACGAATTGGAAAATTCAAATCTTTAAGAAGTAGATTAAGTAACTCTTCTTCAAAACGATTTAAGGAAAACTCAGAGTCATCGTGTGTTTCCCATAATGTTGGATAGAATTTTTCGATATCACTAGGATATAAACCAGAAAATATAGCATTTCTAGAATAAGGAGTAGCTGTTGGTAAAATGGAATAATAAAAATCCGTTTCTATAGAAAAATAATCTTTCAGTTCTTGTTCAAATATCAACCACTGATCATAACGCAAACAATCAACCACTATTAACGCTGTTTTTTGCTTTTGTTTCAAAAAAGGAGCTACATATTCCTTAACAATATCTGGTGATAAAAAGGGACGTTCTCCTGGTTCTTCACGCAGCCAATACATGTATTCATCTTCAATAAATTTACCGAAAGCATAATTAGCTTGAGCATACTGATCATTTAGAACTTGGCGTAAATTTTCATCAGCTCTTTCCAATTCGATATCCCATTTAACTAATTTTTTATAGACATCAGTCCATTCTTCCCAACTAAGACGCTCGTTAATTTGTCTTGTAAGTTGAGAAAAATTTTGGAGATACGACTGTGCTGACTTTTCGTGTCGCAGTCTATTTCGATCCAAAATGCGCTTAATAGTTAAAATAATTTGATTCGGATTTACTGGTTTAATTAAGTAATCCGATATTTTTGAACCAATTGCATCTTCCATAATCGACTCTTCTTCACTCTTAGTAATCATTACTACAGGAAGGTTGGGATGCGTTTCTTTAATTAGACCCAACGTTGTTAAGCCGTCTAAGCCAGGCATTTGTTCATCCAAAAAAACTAAATCGAAGTTATTTTTTTTTAATTGATCAAGTGCGTCTTCACCATTTGTAACAGGTGTAACAGTAAATCCTTTTTGCTGAAGAAATAAAATATGTGGGCGTAATAAATCGATTTCATCATCGGCCCAAAGAATTTGATTTGTCATGCTTTTTAACTAATTATAAGAGTAAAGGTACAAAACGGCGATTTAAACTAAATGGTATAATCGATTCTATTTAATCCCAAATTCAAAAATTTATTTATAATTGAGCGTACTTCGAAAAGTAGTTTTTAACAAACTATTCGTCAAATTCCTAGTATTTGGAAGGGAATAAACCTTAAGAATTGACTTTTTGGAGGGGACTCATATTTATAATTTTGTTAATAACTTACATAATATCTTTCGATCTTTTTATCAATTTACCAATCATTTATAAGGTACTCCTCTCCTGTTGATGAATAAATTTTATTAGAGTTGGATAAATTCGAAATCGATTGTAGAGTTGTATCAATAGTTTAATAATTAGAGTAACCTTTACGTACTGCCTATTAATTCGCTCTCACCATCTTTTTTTATCTCGTTTTATTTAAGTCTAAAATCAAATACCTTATCTTACAAATCAATAAACAGATTAATTTGTCTTTATTCTAAATAAATAATCGAGAATCATTAACATGAATTTAAAAATGATTCTTATTTTGCAATCTTACATTTTGTGTCCTTAGCTGATTAAAACACAGTGTTTTAAACCCAAAAACAATCTGTTCTAATCTAAGTAAGGTAAATCATAAACCTTTGCATTTTTACTATGA
>CAZNTR010000306.1:0-3304 GCA_964575925.1 uncultured Chitinophagales bacterium | reverse complement strand
TTTATTGTTTTGGATTAAATTCTTAGTTATATTCTACGAAAGTTCGATTTAATAGAATATACATGGAAAAAGACATACGAAAAAACCCTTACCGTGGCATCCTTTCTCAGGTTGCTAGAGAGCGGAACGTTACAAAACAAACTGTTACTCACTTGTATCAAAACCAAAATTACTCTGTGATTAAAAGAATCAATGAGTTAGTGGCTGAACGAGACTCTGAAATGGTGAAGTTTTCTAGGTTCACAAACAAGGGTTAGGTTTCACAGTTAGGTTTCACAGCTATGGAGAATATAAATAACAATAACTTAGAATTACTAGACCCTGATTATAGGGTTCACAAACTCGGTATAGCTCCTAACCAGTTTTCGAATTGGATAACAAGAAATGTTATAGATTCGACCAAATTGATCAAAGAGAAGTATAGGGGTGGTTATCGTTATTTAATAGCTCCTGCTGATCTTCCGGAACCCTACCGATCTAAATACTATTCTGCCATAAAGTCAGACGAGAAAAAGGAAGACCCGAAGTCACATAGTATGGCTTTGGAGCGTTTGCCTAAGTGGCAACGAGATATTATACATGAACGTAGTTTTTGGGTGAACAGAACGAACGGAATGCACGGTAAACAGTTGGCGGATTTTTTAGCCACTTTTCCGTTAGCAAATCCCGGTGTTGATGAATCTGATGTGCCTTCCAATAAGTCCATTTATCGTTGGAGAAGATTATTTAATGCCAAC
The DNA here is from genome assembly GCA_964575925.1 of uncultured Chitinophagales bacterium. Taxonomy (GTDB): domain Bacteria; phylum Bacteroidota; class Rhodothermia; order Balneolales; family M1805; genus M1805. The sequence continues at coordinate 2,567 of CAZNTR010000306.1, read as the reverse complement.
GGTTTATTGGGTTTAGCTTCTGATTATGGTAAAAATGAGGGTGAATGTGCCGTTCATTCCGACGATTTGAGTGTATTTGAATCCCTTATTCTTACACAGGCCGGTTTGGTTAAAACCCAAGCTTGGGAGCTGGTAAAAGCTTATTCTTTGCATCACGGAAATACGCCATCCGGTGCCAAATTCCCCAGTTTAGCTACGTTTGAGCGTGCTTTGGAGAAAAAGGTTGGAAAAGGATATATAAAAGCTTCGCGCAGTATTACTAATTCCGCTAAACACATTATTGAACCTCGTTTGCAACGAGATTATACCGATGTTGAAGCTGGAGATATTTATGTAATGGATCACCGTACTGCCGATGTTTTGGTTTGGAATCCTGCCATAAAAAAAGCTTCAAGACCGTACATAACCGCTATTGTTGATTATAAAACGGCTTCTTGGTTGGCTTGGAGTGTTCATTTTGAAGCTTCTAACGTAGCGCATGTACAACAGGTTACTGCTGATGCCATTCGAAAATTCGGTAAACCTAAAGAGTTTTATTTAGACAATGGAAAAGATTTTCGGGCTAAAAGCTTTTCGGGTGGTAGAGGTAACTTAGACCTTGAAAAAACGGCTAATTCCATGCTTACTGCATTAGGAATTCCTCCTATTTGGGCTATTCCATACAATTCCGAAGCCAAAATTATTGAGCCTGCTTTCAAACGATTGAAACGAACTTTTGAACCTGCCTTAAAAGGCTATTCGGGTAGTTTATCTTATAAACGACCTGATGCCACCAAAGAGTTGGAAAAATCGGGCAAAGAACAGGATTTTGTTAGTCTTTCAGCATTTAGCGCCATGCTAGATAATGCGATTAAAATTGAGAATTTGACCGTTAGAAAAAGTGGTGTAATTGCAGGGTATCGCCCTATTGAATTGTTAGAAAAACGAGATGTAATCACTCGTGTAAGTGAGGATGAATTGGCTGTACTCTCTATGAGAAGCTTTAATCCTGTAAAAGTTACCTCTACGAGTATCACAATTAACAAAAAATCTTATGGTTGCAGTGAGCCTTGGTTCATTATGCTCAATGAGAAAAAGGTGTTACCGCGAATTGATCCAAATAATGAAGGTATTGCCTATGTGTACGATCTGGAATCACAGAAATTGTTGGGAACGGTTAAAGCTGATTTCTGGACTACACCGGCAAGACCTAAAACCGATGCCGAACATACCTTGTTAAAAGAGAAGATTCACGAACAAGCTAAAGTGAAGAAATTCAATAAGAAACGCTTGAAAGTTAAAGATATTGATATAGATAAAATTGGCGAATTATTGCGCTTGCGTGCACAACAACAAGAACAAGAATATCGCCAAACAGGAACTGGTGATCATAAACAGATAACTGAGATTTACAGAACTGGCGTTTATGGAGCTACGCTTCCGAGTGTGAGTTATGAACACAAGAACCCTATTAAATTAGGAGAGCGTGCCAATTGGGGTGCGTTTAACGCATCAAGGAAGTTGGAAGATTTATAAAAAAAAGGGTCGGATACTGATTTAGCGGTTAGTTATCCGACCCAAACTATCACAAAAACCAAAAATACAATGAAAAAAGAAGAAACCGAAATACTTCGGGCAAAAGTAAAGACTCTGATACAACAGAAACTCATAACTGTAAAACAGTTAGGGACTATTCTTGGAAAATCGAGTGCTACGGCCAGTTTATGGCTTAAAGGTGATTATTCAGGTGATAACCATAGTTTGGAATTGATTATTTCAGATTGGTTAGAACGAAAGTATGAAGAAGAGCAAAACGATCAAGCTCCAACTTCTATTTTACAAACAGCAGCCTTTGATTATATCACGAATAATATAAAAGAAGCGCATTTAAGAGGTGATTTTCGTGTGGTTTACGGTGAAGCAGGTGTGGGTAAAACCGAAGCCTGCCGTTTTTATGCTTCACAAATCCCTAACGTGATATTGGTTGAAGTTCGGACTAGTTTTACCACACTATTTTTCATGCAGCTACTTCATAAAATGGTTGGTTTGTCCGGAATTGGTAGTCTGCCTGAGTTGAATTGGGAGTTAGAGCAGAAATTGAAAGGATCAAAACGCCTTTTGATTGTGGATGAAGCGGAATATCTGCCTCGTCGCGCGCTCGACTTACTCAGAAATCTTCACGATCATACCGGAATTGGTGTTGTTCTCGTGGGAATGCCTCAATTAATGTTAAATCTAAGAGGTAAAAGACAAGATTTCAGACAGTTGTATTCCCGAATTAGTACGGTGTACAATGTGAAAGAATGTGCCGATGAAGATGTGAAAATGGTGATTTCATCCTTTTTCCCCGATTCTAACGGTTTATGGAAAGCGTTTGCAGGGGAAACGCGGAATATGCGTTCCTTAATGAAGCTGATACAAGGTGTAAAATACCTTAGTAAAATCAACAACCTACCGCCGAGTAAAGAACTCGTTTATACCGCGGTTCAAACTATCATTTTATAAGGAGTTATAATATGGAATTGCCTAATGTTGTTCGTCCAAACCGTGAAGAGATAGCTATTGCCGTATATCTTGGCGAAACCTGC
>CAZNTR010000305.1:0-3306 GCA_964575925.1 uncultured Chitinophagales bacterium | reverse complement strand
AATTTTTGGTAAACTCATCGGTGAATTGAACTTGCGAAGAAAAGAACATCGACATAGTTCCAGGCAAATATTTATTCTCTTTCATTAAAGGCCCACCAATATTGAATTCATGCACATCCGTAAAGAAATTCCAACGTTGACTTAAATCATTTGAACCAAAATTGTCTCTTTTGTGCGCATAAAACCCTTTGAATTTTTCGCCACCATCTTGAGTTTGCACAGAAACAACACCAGAAGTCACATCACCATATTCTGCTCCTACACCACCGGTTACAACTTCAACATTTTGAAATGAGTTTGAACCTAGATCGAGACCAAAACCAGTTCCAGCTAAAGGATCCTGAGCAGAAACACCATCTACAACATAACCTGTTTCATAAGCACGACCACCTTTAATGTAAATACCAGTTGGATCTTTTACGACACCCGCTTGAAGACCAACAACATCATCAATTTTACGAACGGCTGCTGCTTGAATATCAGAAGAAGAAATTTGAAACGAAGAATTAGACTTTTCCACATCAAAGATTGGTTTTTCACCAATAACAACCACTTCTTCATCAGAAGTTAAAACCTGAACGGCTAATTCAACATTTAATAAGGTTTCTTCATTTTCTAGAACTTTAATTCCTGTGTACAATCTACGTTCGTAGCCTACATAAGATATTTCTAGAGAATACTGTCCTGGTCTAATTGATCGAATTTCATAATATCCATCAATATCGGTTGCCGCACCAAAACTTGTTCCTTTAATAAGAATATTAACTCCTGGGAGTGTTTCTTTCGTTTCAGCATCTAAAATCTGCCCTTTAATCACTCCGGTCTGCGCTGATGCAGAGACAGTAAATAAGCCGGAAATAAAAATCAGGAATAATAATCGGTAATAGAACTTCATAGTCATCTAATTTGAGGAAAATCCTAATTCTTCAACACACAATTTTTGAACAAGTGCACCCAAATTAGTCTGCATGGGCACTTCAATATCATTAAAATCGAGGGAGAAATAAATAATGTTATTTTCAGAATTTTTTGCACAAATTACTTTGCTACCTAAAAACTCAACGTTTCTTGCTCTTGGGAAACTTGGCACTTGATATTGAAAAGGAACTTCATATAAAATTGTAGCTCCAGCTGCCGGATCCATTGGAGAAACGCCTGTTATCGTACGTTTTATTCTTAAAGAATCCCAATTTGCATTCTCAGAAGTGGCATATCTGTTAATTGGAAGTCTAAAACTCGTAGCATTTGATGCTGCATCAAAAACTCCATCATTATTGTTATCAACAGAATCAGGTAATGAAGAAAATGATTGCATTGGAAAAAATGAGAATAGAGCATCGGTAGCTACCAATGTTCCCATTTGAATATTTGCGAATATTTTACCCCCATTTTCTCGAAAATCGGTAGTCATTTCTTGTAGATAAGTAACATTTCGGTTCAAATCACTAGAAAAGAAATAAATAAAATCCCATTTAGCCATCATTTTAACCAACGTAGGATCAATAACTCTTGGCAATGCAGACGATAATGAAACTTTAGAACCAGTAAGTATTAGACCATCAGTTATCGTAATTAAATCATAGGCTGATATTCCAGCAGCTTCAATTGCATCAAGATGAAGATTTTTAATAGTTTCTGCTGTTTGTGTTGCATAATCATGCAAAACTAACACTCTTGATGTCTGTTGTTTAATAAACCACTTTACTGTATCCGCAACACTTATTGCACCAGCATTATCAATAGCACGAATAACTAGCTTGTTATCTCCATTTATCTGAAACCCATTTAATTGAATTCCTGCATTTCTATAATTTAATCCAAAATAAACATCACCATTAGCTTGTGCGATTTTGTCATTTAAAATATTCACCGTCATAAAGTTTTCATTTGGAGATATCGCAACCCAATTAGCACTTTCATTTAATTCAACTTCAATTCTATTGATGTTTCCTAAGCCATCAATATCTGCAAGTTGCCATCCGAAATTAAATATACTATAAGTAGTATCTGATGGAATTTCTGTCCCTTTGTAGACTATAGTCGGAGTACTATTTTTTATTGGAAATACAACACTAGCCCCAGTAATATCTCTTAAACTATCATTATCTATTGCTCGAATTCTAAAAACAACGTCAGAAGTATCATTTCCAACAGGAATTGGCAAAACAAAAACACTATCTGTTCTTTTTGTAAAACGCCAATTATTCTCATCATTAAAGCTGTACTCATAACCAATAATAAAGCCATCAGGATCATCGCCCCACCAACTCACATTAATTTGTGACGATAAACGATTTGCACCACTTCGGTTCACTTCGTTAATGGTCAGATGTGTTTTGGGAGGTAAATTTTCATTAAATGAACCTGAAATAGAAGTGTCTTTACAGGAATAGATTATTAACACACTTAAACATGCTAAGAATAACAAACCTAAGCCTTTAGTACTACTTAATTTAGATGAAGAATCTGCGGACATGAGCGATTTTTCGAAGAATCTGTAATTTGCACTCTGCAAAAATGGAGGAGCTCTGTAAAACAGAACTCCTCTTATTTATTTCAATGAATGATTTAAATAATCACTGATTATTTAATCAACATCATTTTTTTCACAGATACATTAGCACCTGCTTCTAGACGGTAGAAATACATTCCACTTGATAATGCAGAAGCATCAAAAGTAAATGAATGTGCACCGGCGCTTAAATCTCTATTTACTAAAGTTGCAACTCGTTGACCTAAAACGTTGTAAACGCTTAAGCTAACTTTTGAAGCTGCAGGAATAGTAAAAGAAATTGCAATTGGCGAAACCTTTACAGGAACCGTCAGAAAAATAATGGACTTTGGCGCATTTGTTGATATTTTGCCGGGACAATCAGGATTGGTTCATATTTCAAAATTTGTCCCATACCAGCTCAAAAGCGTAAAAGATGTTGTAAAGGAAGGGGATAAAATTCCTGTAAAAGTTACTGATATAGATGCTATGGGCAGAATAAATCTCTCTGCAATAGACGCAGGATTTAAAGCCAAAGTTCAATTCCAGCAGCCACAAGAAGGGTACAAAAAAGGATTTTTCAAACGCGGCAGATAATTTTATTACATACCGCATTAAATAACACTTTACGTAATATAAATTAAATAATACGTATTAAAGAAATGCCAACAGCGGAAGAAGAATTACAAGCTAAAGAATTTCTGAAGAGAGCTGAAATTAGGACAATGAAAAAGGACCTACAAGCCCTGAGAGAGGTTGATGCATTAAAAGAAAGAGATAAGATTGCCAAGATAAAAACGCTGGAAGAGCAGAAA
>CAZNTR010000304.1:1925-3309 GCA_964575925.1 uncultured Chitinophagales bacterium | reverse complement strand
AGAACCGCCTTTAAAACAGAGTTTACATTATTGGTTCATTCAAAAAATAGATGAATAAAGCATATCTATTTTGTTTGAGACGTTCTGAAGTAGAAAATCTGAATAACAATTTCAATTAGGTCGATATAACACTTCGCGGTTCTTTGCATCACTTTTGAGAGTGTTGCTTAACAGCATTCTTAGATTTCAGATCATAAAACTACTCGCTTTTTTGAACTGTTTTAGCTTCAAGTTTTCAAGTTCAATTCCGCAGTAATACCCCGTAACGTAACGAAGCCTTTAGTAGCGTTTAGAAGCAAGTAGATTTAGGTGAAAATAGATAGTAACCTAAAGAATGTATTATGTCACACGAATTAACATCCCAATTGTATGCCTTCAGAAAAGAAGGTAATTTACAAGACGCTCAAGTTATGTACGGTGATGCTTCAGATGAAGAAAAGTCAGATGCTTATGTAAAAAAAGCCTGGCTTTGGGTTTTGTATAGTGGTATCAAACAGGCATTTGAGAAGGGTAACTCAGCCGAAATAGTTAAGTGGTGGAATCTGGCCAATTTAGAAGACTCACTTCCATTTCAAGACGAAGTTATGATTCAGCAGTTTTCCTATTTAATCACTAAAACGCTTTTTTCGGTGCAAAAAGATGCTGCTTTACCGTATTCTGCTTTTACTAGCTTCTTTGCAGCTCATTCAACTAAAAACATCAATGAAGTTCGTTTTCGTATGCTTGCGATTCTAAAACATAGTGATCAGATGTCCGGTTATGATTCCCTATTATGGAATTGCTGTATGGAAAACTTGCCAGAAAATGGTTTTCAAAAAGAAGAGTATCAGGGTAAATGGATTCCTTCGGTTTGGAATCGTGCGTACACCAAAGTCTTAAAATCATTTTTAGCTAAAGTAAACACGCCTTTTTCTGAGTCAACCGTTTCTAAAAGCGATATTGAACGCTTACAAGCCAAAGTTGGTCAGTTGGAAATGAAACCCAATTTTTACCATTATTATCAGGCTTCCTTGAGTGCATTAAATGGGAATGGCGAAGCATGTGTAAAAAATCTTTTGTTACAATTGGCAGTAACAAACGATTTTTGGGTGTATTCAAAATTAGCACAACACTGCGATGAAGGTTCAGTCCGTATGGCTCTACTAGAAAAAGCCTGGTTTAAAAGCAATAAAGACGAAATGGGTTTAAAGATAGTAGAATCATTAGTAGGAGTTTATTTAAAAGAATCACGCTATGATAATGCGAAATAGGCAATAGAACGTATTGTTCAGCTAAGAGAACATGAAGGATGGCGAGTTTCTTCAAGTATTTATTCTGAAATGGAAGCACAGTGGTTTACTACTGCAAGTGCCAAAGCACCGAAAGAAGATCCATTGTCTGATGA
>CAZNTR010000304.1:0-1825 GCA_964575925.1 uncultured Chitinophagales bacterium | reverse complement strand
ATGTGGATGTAATTCAGGTAATGGGACCTGCCGGAACGGGTAAAACTACCTTAATCGGACATCTGATGAATTGGTTTAAACAAGAAGAACTATCGTTTTGGCTAACAGCGCCAACAGGTTCTGCGGCGTATAACTTGTATAAACGAGTGGGCACAAAAGTATCTACACTTCATAGTCAATTGTATGAATACAAAGGGATTACAGAAAATGAGGCATACGAAGATGAGTACACCCTCAATTTTGATATAAAGTCTTCCACATCACGACCAGATATTATTTTGGTGGATGAAGCGAGTTTGGTTGGTGATCAGGAACAAATGGAAGGCTTTCTTCGATTTGGAACAGGCAAATTACTCACCGATTTGATTCGATTTTGTACTTCATTTCAGCAAAGACCGCTACTCGTATTTGTGGGAGATCCATTTCAAATTAGTCCATCGGGTTTAGAGCAAGATCCATGTTTAAGCGAGACGTATTGGCAAAAACACTTTGCTTTAAAAGTAACTCAGGTAAGTTTGACAGAAATAAAGCGACAATCAGATCCCTTTATTTTATCAACACTCAATTATTTACGAGAAAAAGTGAGTAATAAAGTTGAAAGTGCTTTTCGCTGGATCGATGATGGACCGAAGGGTGTTTCATCAAGTGATGTAGCCGATGTGATTGTTCGCGAAAACGCCTTAAGAGAGTCGTTTGCGAATGTGATTATTGCCTATACAAACAAAAAAGTAGCTCATTATAATAGAGCAATTCGAGAGGCGTATCAGTTTGATGATGTTCTTTGTGCTGGTGATTTATTACTTAACATTCGATCAGTGTATCTGCCTGAAGGAGATGCCATTACGAATGGAGTTGTTCTAAAAGTTGAACAAGTTAATTCTATTTCAGAAAGCCGAACCTATGAAGTTGTAGGTAAAAATGGAAAGAAAGAACAAGTTGAATTACGCTTTCGTGGAGCTCTGATAAAACCTTTGTTTACTGATAATGAGCCTTCGCTTCAGGTAAAGCTTTTAGAAAACGCTCTGGATCTAGAGCAATCATCGATTGATTTTGTGGTATGGAAAGCCTTATTTAAAGACTTTTTGGTAAGGCATTATGAGTTGTTAAAACGTAAACCGAGTAAAAAAAATCAGGCAGTAGCGTATAAATTGTGGTTAATTGAGTTTTCAGAGGAGTTGCGTAAAGATAGTTATTTCAATGCCTTAATTGCTAAGTATGCCTATGCCATAACTGGGCACAGAGCGCAGGGACATGAGTGGCAATCCGTTTATGTTGATGTGGAGTATAAAAATAGAATTCATTCGATTGAAGGCTTGCGTTGGTTATATACAAGTTGCTCTAGAACTCGAGATAAATTACTCTTTATAAATAAAGAACAAACGGGTTTTCTGGCAAATTGAGAGTGTATTGGGATAGATTATTTAACACGAACACTAACAGGATTCTATGCAACGAAAACTGAAAAAGTGAAAGATTCTGATCCTGCAGTAATCCAGCAGTTTCCATTTTTAAAACCTTTTGAGAATCATTTAAAAGCGGTTGAATATAGAACTGAGGCCTATTTAGAAATTTCCTATTTGCCGTATGTAGTTCGTACCAATTGGACTAAAAATGGGGAATCCATAAAAATTGATTTTGGGTTTAAAGCTAAAGGAATAAAAGAGATAGTGCCAAGAATAGAATGGATGCAACGATCGATATTGTATAAAGATTTAATGCGCGAAATTATGCAAAATGACGATACGATTGCTTTGCCACCTTCAAAAGATGAACATGAAGCTCATTTTAGAAAACTATTGGTAGAGCAAATTGATTTGTACGGAGG
>CAZNTR010000303.1:0-3313 GCA_964575925.1 uncultured Chitinophagales bacterium | reverse complement strand
TTTGTAGAGTTAGGTGAGTTGCGAAAAAGGAAAAATTGGTTAATGAACCACTTCCTACATGCGCAATTTGCTCCGATTTCGATTTTGAAAGAAAGAGGCTAGACTGAATGTCGCTAGTATCTGGATTTTCTTCCCAAAATTGAACCCATTCCACATAATCGAGATTTTGAAGGCGAAATTTTTCGCGTTTACTAATACGTTTAACATCCTGTGTATGAGTTAAATCCTCTTTTTCAATAGAATAATGAATGTGCATTTCAGCCGAACTTTCCAATTCCAATTCGGTAGTATGTTTGGCAGCGTTAAACCTAAACTGATACGCACCATTGGTTTGTGTGAAAAAGCCAGCGTTTAATTCAATAGGATTAATTCCTCCTAGTTGTTTTCGGCGTAGATCTTTGTAAGGAGAAATAGAAAGATTTTTTTCTCGATTTAACAAGGCCAAAAACCATGTTTTCCAAAGTTGAGTAAATGAAACATCTTGCTGTTTAAGCGCAGAAAAATAATGAGGCAAGCCTGTTTTCGAATTTTGGATGTATGAATGTAACCACTCTGAGCCAATTTGTTCATAAACATAGTGAAACCAAAGCGAAGCGCGGGAATAATCGGGTAAAGCATTGGAGTAGTTCCAAGAAAATAAGGGTCTCGAAGCGGACGAAAAAAAGCTTTCCGCAGAACGAGGTTCAAATCCACATAAAATTTCGGAAAGTTCAGAAAGCCCCTCGTTCAGAAATGTTTCTTCTTGATTATTCCCTTTATATCCTTGTAAAATAAGATGTTGTAATTCATGAGCAATGGTTCCGGCTGCTTTTGAAACAGAAACAGTTGATGCTAAAGGACTGGAATACATAAGTGGGTAAATATCGATATACAGGATATCGGCTCTATTCGAATTGGGATCGTCTGATAAGTCATTTGGGTCGAAATAACCTGCAATAAAACCACTAACTCCTTGGGGTTCAAGTATATTTAGCAATAAAATATCAATTTTACCGTCTGAATCTGGATCGGGAATATCACCGTAGGTTTCGTTTACAATGGTAAGAATTCCTTTTTCTGGCGAAATAGAATAGGAAAAAGTAGATTGGGTTAAGAAGGTTTCAAGTTGATCACGAATTTCTGTAATCGTTTGTTTTTCAGCTACATAGCTAAAATCTTCTACATCAATCCAAATACGACACAATTCTGAGGTAAACAACAATTCGAAAGGGCGCGATTTCCAAGATGCGGTTTTCGATAAATCGCGAATATAAAAATCTTTTTGTGTCCCAATGACTTGGGCTGGGCTTGCTTTTTTTTGCAAGCCACGAGGAAGTAAAACCCGTTTGGGGTTTTCTCTGAGAAGAACTTCAGTAATGTGCAAAAACGAATCCTCTTTTGTAAAAGAATCAGTAATATGATTAGAAATTCCCTGAAATAAGAGTAAGGCAACGATAAGTAACGACATGTAACATTTTTGTTAACTCAAAAATAAGAAAAGAATATTAATTTAACAATAAATGCTAGTTAATAATTTAAAAAAAGCTTTAATAATTTCTTATAAATCATTAATTAATAATAACATCTAACTTAGAATGAGTAATGAGTAATGAGTAAATTTTGTGTAGTTCTAAAAAAAAGTGTAATTAATTGTTAAACTCTAGTTTTAATTCCTAACGTTAATTTATGAGCAAAAGGCTTTGAGTTCTTCATAAAAATATAAGAGGCAAGATGTTATTTATTTCAAAAAGAATACGTGATTATGGTGAAAAATAACTTAAATAAGAAGGGGTTTGTTGCTTCAAAAGCTACTTTCGTTAAGTGAAAGTAGGGTTTCGTTAATTCATCACTAAAAATTCAAAATTTTAATATTGAAGAATTTGAACTTAAAAATACCCTCAATTCGGAATTATAAATAAGTTGAATCAGCTTAACTTAAATTTTGACACCCCGACTTGAAAGCGTTCTTATGAAATATCTAGCTAATTTGAATGTACAAACAAGATAATACAATGAACCCAATTGAGGTTCTTCCATCTTTATGCTGGTTTTTGTTTAAAAATAGTGACCTAATCTTGAATTCGAACTAAGGCAAATAAGTTTTATAGACTGCATCAATTCCAAACAGTTCTCAGAATTCCGTACTTTTATCTCCGAATTTAAACCATCAATCAAGCAAATTTTAAATTTGCCTGTTTGTAACCCGAAAAGACGAACATCATGCAAGATATAGCTGGAAAAACCATCAAATTAGCCGTAATTGGAAGTGGTCCCGCAGGACTTACGGCTGCCATTTATGCCGCACGCGCCGATCTAAAACCCATCGTATTTGAAGGTCCTGAACCTGGCGGACAATTAATGACTACAACGGATGTAGAAAATTACCCTGGATTCCCAAAAGGAGTTATGGGGCCCGAAATGATGAACATGTTCCGTGAACAAGCCACTCGTTTTGGCGCCGATTGTCGGTATGGAATGATCACTAACGTAGATTTAAATAAGCGTCCTTTTGCCATAACGGTCGATGAAGAAGTAAACTTCTTTGCAGAGTCCATTATTATTTCAACAGGAGCATCTGCAAAATGGTTGGGAATTCCAAGTGAAACTCGCTTACGTGGTTATGGAGTTTCAGCCTGTGCAACCTGTGATGGCGCATTCTTCCGTAATCAACATGTAATCATTGTTGGTGGCGGTGATACAGCTATGGAAGAAGCGACATTTTTAACCAAATTTGCAAGCAAAGTTTCTATAGTTCATCGTCGTGATGAATTTCGTGCATCAAAAGCTATGCAACATAAAGTAATGAATCATCCAAAAATCGAAGTAATATGGGATTCAGAAGTTGATGAAGTTCTTGGCGATAAAGTCGTAGATGGAGTTCGTTTAAAAAACTTAAAAACAGGTGAATATACACTGTTAGACGATGTAACCGGATTGTTTCTAGCAATCGGACATAAACCAAACACCGATTTATTTAAAGGTGTAATTGATATGGACGATGTTGGCTACATTAAAACTGTTGGTGCAACTACCTATACCAATGTTGAAGGCGTTTTCGCTTGTGGAGATGCTATGGATAGTGTGTATAGACAAGCGATAACTGCGGCAGGAAGCGGCTGTAAAGCTGCGATTGATGCTGAACGTTGGTTAGAAGAACAGCATAGCTAAGAAGCGAGAATTCCACCTCTGGCAAAGTCTTTCTACTTTGCCAGAGGTAACTTTGCCAAAGTCAGGGACTTTGGCAAAGTTTTTTTTAAATTCGTGTAGCGTTTTTATTAAATTTGCATCTAAGGGCTAACAACAACGTTCACATTTATTTAAATACGATTATTTA
>CAZNTR010000302.1:0-3339 GCA_964575925.1 uncultured Chitinophagales bacterium | reverse complement strand
AAAAAAAAACATGAACAATTATGAGGTTATCTATGGTCAAAAAGTTATTGACTTTAAGTTTGTTTTGCGTTCTCATGTTGCCTTTAAGTGTATTTGCACAAGGAGCCAATGTAAGAGGTAAAATTACTGATGGTTCAACTGGCGAACTTCTACCTGGTGCGAATGTCGTACTTAATGAAGTTAGTTTGGGAGCATCATCGGATATTGATGGTAATTACGAAATCAAAAACGTTCCTTCCGGTTCGTATACATTAGATGTTTCTTTCGTTGGATATAAAAAATATACAGCGTCTGTAACAGTTGGTACAGTTGATGTCGTTATTGATATTACCCTAATTCCTGACTTTCTAGGACTAGAAGAGGTTTATGTAACCGCTTATGGTATAGAAAAAACAAAAAATGAATTATCCTATGCTGCTCAAAAAGTAGACGGTAACGATATTAGCCAAGCTGCTACTGGAAACTTTATTAATGTATTATCTGGCCGAGTTGCCGGTGTTGACATTAAGCAAGGTAACGGTATGGGTGCTTCAACTAACATCGTTATTCGTGGTTATAAATCACTTTCTGGTAATAACCAAGCTTTATTCGTTGTAGATGGTGTTCCATTTGACAACTCGAATACAAACGGTAGTGGTCAACAAACCGGCCGTGGTGGTTACGATTATGGTAGTGCTGCTCAAGATATTAACCCAGAAGACATTGCATCTATTAACGTGCTAAAAGGCCCTGCTGCTTCTGCTCTTTACGGATCTAGAGCTGCAAACGGTGTTGTTGTTATTACAACAAAACAAGGTAAAAAAGGTCAAGCAATTGGTGTTACAGTAAATTCTGGATTACAAGTTGGTATAATTGACAAATCTACCTTTATTGACCATCAAACTGAATATGGTGCTGGTTACGGTCCATATTATAGTGGTCCAGAAAATGAATTACCTGGATCTGGAGATTTCCCTTATTTTGCTGAATTTGATATCGATGGTGATGGAACAGACGATTTAATTGTTCCAACAACAGAAGATGGTTCTTATGGTGCTAAATTTGATAAAAATCTAATGGTTTATCAATGGGATGCTTTTGACCCTGCGTCGCCAAACTATGGCAAAAAAACTCCATGGGTTGCTGCTGAAAATGGTGCAGATACATTCTTTGAAACTGCAACAACTTGGAACAATAGTGTATTCATCGATGGTGGATCTACTAAAGGTTTCTTCAAATTAGGTTATAACAATGTTCGTGAAAACGGAATTTTACCAGGTTCTGAATTAACTAAAAACTTGGTTAACTTCTCTGCGAATTATGAGATAACTAAAGAATTAACAGCTTCTGCTTCTGTTAACTTGTCAAAAATTGAAGGCAAAGGTAGATATGGAACTGGTTATGATGATAAAAACTTAATGACCACTTTCCGTCAATGGCATCAAACAAACGTTGATTTCAAAGATCAAAAAGATGCTTATTTCCGTAATAAATTAAATGCAACATGGAACTGGAATGACTATTCTGCAATTGGTGCTATGCCTGGAGCAATATATTGGGATAATCCATACTTTACACGTTATGAAAATTTCCAAAATGATAATCGTGACCGCTACTTTAGTAACATTAGCGTAAATTATAAACCTCTATCATGGTTAAATATTACAGGTCGAATTGCATTAGACTCTTATGATGAGTTTCAAGAAGAACGCCAAGCTGTTGGTAGTGTTACTGTAGCTAATTACAATCGTTACAATAGATCTTATCGTGAGTTCAACTATGACTTATTAGTTAATATGAATAAAAAAATTAACGAAGATTTATCTGTTTCTGGTTTAATTGGTACAAACATTCGTAGAACTAAAACAACTTCTGTTTTTGCAACTACAAATGGTGGCTTAGTAATCCCAAGATTATATTCTATTGCTAACTCCTTAAATCAAGTAAATGCCCCTTCAGAGTTTGAAGGTGAAGTGGGTGTTGATGGTTATTTTGCCAATGCTGCTGCAAATTTCAAAAACTTATTAGTTTTAGACATGTCAGTTAGACGTGACCAATCTTCTACATTACCCGATGGTGATAATATATTCTATTATCCTTCAATTTCTGGTGGTTTCATATTTAGTGAATTATTAGGAACAACTGGTTTCTTAGATTATGGTAAAATTCGTGTAAACTATGCTGAAGTAGGAAACTCTGCTCCTATCTACAGTATTAAAGACGATTATGCAAAACCAACTCCTTTTGGTTCAGTTCCATTATTCTCTGTTCCTGGAACAAAAAACAATCCTATACTAAAACCTGAAAGAACAAGTAGCTTTGAAGCTGGTCTTGAAGCCACTTTCTTAAAAGGTATGGTTGGTTTTGACGTAACGTATTACCAATCTAGTACAATTGACCAAATTATTCCTGTATCTATTACTACTGCTACAGGTTATAATTCTAAATATATCAATGCTGGTGAAGTTCAGAACAAAGGTTTTGAGGTATCTGTATTTACAAAACCTATAGCTACTAAAGATTTCATTTGGAATTTAGACTTTAACTGGTCTAAAAATACAAACGAAGTTAAGTCTTTAGCTGATAGTATTGACAACCTACAAATCGCATCTTTACAAGGTGGTGTTTCTATTAACGCTGCTCTTGGTGAAGCATTTGGTACCATTCGTGGAAGTAATTTCACATACGACGATAATGGTAACAAAATTGTCGGTTCAAACGGATTCTACGTTAAAACTTCTACTAGTAATGAAATCATTGGTGATATGAACCCAGATTGGTTAGGTAGTATTTCTAACCGTTTCCAATTCAAAAGTATAACTGCAAGCTTCTTGATTGATATCAGAAGCGGTGGCGATATTTTCTCTCTTGATCAATATTATGGTCAAGGTACGGGTTTGTATAAAAACACTGTTGGTCTAAACGATCTTGGAAACCCTAAACGTAATAGCTTAGCTGACGGCGGTGGTGTAATTCTTCCTGGTGTATTAGCTGATGGAACACCTAATACTAAACGTGTTGCTGCTGACAGATATTCTGGTCCTTACGGATGGGTTAGAAATCCTGCTGCTGCATTTGTTTATGATGGTAGTTATGTTAAATTACGTGAAGTAACTCTAGGTTATTCCATTCCTGCTAGTATGTTAAAAAATGTCTCTGCTTTAAACGGTATTGATATTTCATTAGTAGGTAGAAACTTGTGGATTATAGATAAAAATCTTCCAGATGCTGACCCTGAAGAACAATTTAGTTCTGGTAATATATCTGGTTATCAAGGTGGTGCTTACCCTACTGCCCGTACGTTTGCACTTAACATTAAATTGAAATTTTAAGGATGAGCACTATGAGAAAAATCATTTC
>CAZNTR010000301.1:0-3398 GCA_964575925.1 uncultured Chitinophagales bacterium | reverse complement strand
TTCCTAGATATTGAAACCAGAAAACTCCCAAAATGTGTAAAAATGAAAAACGAATCTTCCAATTGAAATGCATTAATAAAATATATCGGTGAAATATGGGTATTACTAACAAACAATAAGCAAGTAAAGCTCCATACCAAAATTCGTTTTTAACATAATAGATCAATAGAAAAAGAGGCAAAATAAACGTAATAAAATGCATCAAACCGGAAAGAAGAAATAGAATATAAGAATTACCAAAACCTGCAAAAAAGTTCTTTCTAAAGCCTTGTTTTATTTCTGAATAACTCTGGTACATTCTACAATAGACTGCATCTTTTCCACTTAGATTAACAACTTTATGTTGCTCCTTAATACATAATCTTGCTAATTCAACATCTTCAACAACTTTGTTTTTTACTTGTTCATGGCCTCCAATTTTTAAATAAATATCTCTTCTAAACGCCATAAATTGACCACAAGCTGCTGCAAATAAAGGTGCGAAATATTTTCTTAATCCTTTCGGAATCCAGCGTGGCGGCTTTTCGGTATACCGTAAATATAGAAATCCTAAAAGGGTATAATAAACCATAGGCACAAGAATCTGCTCCCAAAATGTAATCACAATCTGTTCAGGCCAAATAGATAATAGCCCAATAGATTTGTCTTGAGACATTCTTGTTACTAAAGCATCAACGCAATGTGGCTCTAATTGAACATCAGCGTCAATAAAGATTATAATTTCACCTTTACTTTGTTTACTCAACTGATAACATGCCCAATTTTTACCAAGCCAATTTTCCGGTTTTCCTGCTCCATTAATTATCTGTAAGGACTCATTAACATCAGATTTAATGGATTGAAGAATTCCTGGTGTTTTATCATCCGAATCATCATCAAGTACTAAAACTTCAATATTTGAGTAGGTTTGATTTAATGCTGATCTTACACACGTATTTATAACTAATTCTTCATTTCTTGCAGGTATACAAATGGAAACCAATGGTTTTTCTTCTAATTCAATTACTTCTGAAATTTCGTGAATGGGCTTTATATACAGCCAATTACGCAGAAAAATCAGTGTAATTCCAATCAAAACAAAAAAACTAAAAGCGAGACAGGTTAGGAGAATCATTATTTAATAAATTCGAATAAATTTTTCAGATTCTTCATGTGCTTCTTTTTTAAGCTGAATGATTTCAGCGGTAAGTTGGTTTTGCACATTAAAGCTGTTTAGACTGGGATGTAATTCACTACCAAATCGAATCCACAAATTTGGTTTGCGTCCTTTCATGGTTTCAATATAACTGATAACTGGAATCATCTTAACCAAATCAATATTTTTTACAATATGTTGATAACCGGTTTCTATTTGAAATAATGCTGAATCGTTAGGGTAAATAGCTCCTTGCGGAAATAAAAACAAACAGTTGCCAGGCTTTGATAAATGATTTCTAGAATAATTAATTGATGCGATTGCTTTTCTAGGGTTTGATCTGTTTACGGAGAAAACATAAAATTTTCTGAAAAAATGAAGTCGTTTTAATTGAGTTTCATCCATCATCCCCTTGGGATTTAATTCAGGAACTAATTTGGAATGAATAAGCATCGGCAAAATTCCATCCCACCAAGAATGATGATTCATCATAAACAAATAACTACTTTTCAAATCAGGTACAGACTCCATATAATAATGCACCTTATGAAAGTTCATTCTGAATAATAACCGAATATAACGCGAAAATAAACCATACAAAAAAGGAGATGGTGTATCTTTCAGAAAATCTGTCGAATCAATTTCAGGTAATTGCATGAATGTTTTAGAAAAATTGAACAATTTCAGCACCGAATATACAGAACAACTTAACCCGCAACTGCAAAACATCATTAAATCTGCTGAAAAGGAATTGGCTTTCACAGATATGTTTAGTTCATCTGTTGAGTTATCTATGTATCAGCATCTTATAGAAACGGCTAAGTATAAGTCAGTTCTTGAATTAGGTATGTTTACAGGTTTGTCTACTTTAGCCTTTGCACAAGCAATTTTTAAAAACTGTGGAAATTCTGGTCGAGTATTAACTATTGAGCCAAATAAACGCTACATAACTATTGCAAAACCACATTTCGAAAACGCTGAGAATACTTGTTCTATTGAAATCATAAATGATTACGCAAAACATGTAATTCCATCTATAAAAGAAAACTTTGATCTTATCTTCATTGATGCAGATAAAGAAAATTATCCTGTTTATTACGATACCTTGTTACCAAAATTAAGCCCAAACGGTACACTGATTATTGATAACATGTTTTGGTCGGAAAAAGACAGGGAACAAAAAGATCGTAAAAAGAAAATTATTGATCTGTTAAATGAGCAAATAAAAACAGATAAAAGGGTAATTGCCACATTTCTTCCTATTCGAGATGGCGTACAACTCATTCGTTGGCGAAACGGAAATCCTTACGTTTAATCTCGTAAACCTTATCATGACAGTTGAAATATGACTAGGTTTTAACTACTTTCACTTGTTAAATTAAATTCATAGAAAATGATTAAAAATGTTATAATTCTTGATGACGACGCTGTACATAGACATTACATGCGCGACTTAATTCATCAACAGTTTAGTAATTCAACGGAAATATTAGAAGCAGCAACGGCTGCAGAAGCTCTAAGAATATTTGAAAAAAAAACTATTGATTTGTGCATTTTTGACTTACAACTTCCTGATCAATCAGGTATTGATGTTGCAAAACAAGTTTGGGATAAAGATCAAAGTATGCGCATCCTTTTTTGGTCTCAGCACTCAGATGAGTTGTATGTGAGAAAATTGTTTTCAATTGTCCCTGAAAAAGCAGTTTATGGCTTTTTGATTAAAACCGCGCTTGATGAGCAGATTTTAAATGCGATTCAATACATTTTGGAATACGATCAATGTTGGATTGATCCCAAAATTCGCAAAGTTAAACAAACGACATTTGATAAAAATACAGGCTTAACTGATGTTGAATATGAAACATTAGTCGATTTAGCTTTAGGTTTATCAGATAACGCAATTGCTCAAAGACGTTTTATTACCAAAAGGGGAGTTCAAAACAGACTTGCCTCACTTTATTCAAAATTAGGCGTTACTGATGAACAATATTCTTCAGAAAAGTGGGGAAACTTATTCAGCCCAAGAACAAGAGCGGTAACGCTTTCGGTTATTAGGGGATTAATAAATCAACAAACTCTAGAAAAAGAGAATCATTTTTTACAACAATGGACCCAAAAATATATTTAAGCAATCGGTTTCTAAACACAAACCATAACTAGCACAAATTAAATCGCAAGCATCTGCTAGTGCTTTAATTTCCAAGCGCAAGCGTCCGCCAGCGCATCAATTTCCAAGCGCAAGCATCTGCTAGTGCTTTAATTT
>CAZNTR010000300.1:0-3450 GCA_964575925.1 uncultured Chitinophagales bacterium | reverse complement strand
AGGTTAGGTTAAGTGTACTTAATGTTTTAGGACAAGAGATTCAGGTCATTACGAATGAGAAGCTGAATGCAGGAACATTTTCATTAAACTGGAATGCAAATCGATTAGCAAGTGGCCTGTACATCTTAAGACTGCAAACAACAGAAGGAATTCAAATCCAAAAAATGACGCTATTAAAATGATGAATGAGCAATGAGTAATGAGCAATTAAAACGCTCAAAACTCAAAACAAAAACTCCCCTTTCACCAAAGTCTAAAAATGCAAAAAAAGACGGAAAAGAAATGAGTAGTGATGAATGAGCAATGAATAATTGGCAACAAAAACTCCCCCTTTCGCCCAAGTTTAAGAATGCTAAAATGACGGAAGAAATTTAAAGGGGGTTGGGGGGATTTCAAATCCTGAAACCCTCTCACCCAAAAAAATCTCACCTTTTTAAAGTAAGCAACAGAAAGAACAACCCCCATAAACCTGAAACCTCACACCTTAAACCTTTTTAAATGTAAGCAACAGGAAAGAACAACCCATAAACCTGAAACCTTACACCTTAAACCTTTTTAAAACAAACACTAACACAAAAAACACATATAGCTTTATGAAAAACAGGTTATTGATAACAACAGTATTTGCAATGGCTGCTATTATTTTAGTAGTAAGTACAGGTGATATGCTTTGGGCACAACCCCCAGGAATGCCAGGCGCACCAGATCAAGCCCCAATTGATGGCGGATTAGGAATTTTAGCTGCAGGCGGCGCAGCGTATGCAATTAGAAAATTTAGAAGTAGAAAGGGTTGATATGAAGAAGTTATTTTTATTATTGATACTTATAATTTCAGTAGCTAATAATGTTTTTGCACAACCGTCTGTAGTGAACACAAATATTTCGGGTGGTTATGTTGAATATGGTTTAACAGATAGAGGAGTTGTAAGAGCCGCAATCGTACAATCTTCTGTAACCTCAACTCAACAATTTTTGTTTGCAACTGGATTTGGTAATTATGATCCGAAATGGTCAGGTTCCAGTGGTGATAATTTTAGAAATGTAAATACATTTCTCTCAGGTGGAACGTTTATATCATATAATGCTGATACTTGGGATGCAGACCATAATTTTAATGTAACTAGTGGTAGCTATTATACTTTTATTATAGGTGAGAGTTCTGTTGCAAATAATAATCTTTCTATTTTAGAAACATCTTATCAACCTCAATCTTTTACTTCCGTTTCTACCCCTGGAACAGTTTATGCAAATGAATCATTAACAGTAACTGTTACAATGTCAGGTACTTTAACGAATATTGGAACAGATGAACAATTATTTATTCGATACACAACAGACGCTTGGACAAGTTCAAGTTTTATTGAGATTACATCATTAGATGGTTCAAATGAAGGAACTGCAATAATTCCTGCACAAAATTTAGGTACTTCAGTTGAATATTATGCTTTAACATCAAACTCACTTCCAACTCATTCAACAGCTGATTATTTTACGCTAAACTTTATGGCAAATGCTGCACAAAATGTTGGTGGAAATAATTTTACTTATACTGTTTCATCTGTTAGTACATCCATCACAGGCTCAGCAGGCTGGAGAATCTTATCTACTCCAGTATCAGGCGCAACTTACGCAAGTTTATTAGATCCAATCTGGACACAAGGTATTGCAACTGGTGCAGATGCTACATTTGGTACTTCAAACGTACAATCTTATAATGGTTCAGCATTAGTAACTGTTAACGATTTAACAGCAACAATGACTGCAGGACAAGGATTTATCGTTTATGTTTATGGTGATGATGACTATGATACCGTTGATGATGGATTTCCAAAAACATTATCATTAAGTGGAACAGAAAATAGTGGTCCTGTTTCTGTAACCTTAACATCTGGCGTGGATGCTTGGACTTTAGCTGGTAATCCTTACGCAACAACAATCGATGCTGATTCATTTACAGAAACAGACGTTACAGGTGTGGTTTATGTCTATGATCATAGTTACACATCGGGTGGTTCTCCTGATGAATCTAATGCTAGTGGTGGTGCATTCCGTGCGTGGAATGGTTCTGCCGGAGGTTTAACGGATGGTTTAATTGCTCCATTTCAAGGATTCTGGGTACAAAATGCAGCATCAGGTACTTCTTCATTATCAATCCCAACTTCTGCTAAATCAACAGGTGGAACATTCTACAAAACCGCAGCAACTCCTTCATTAGAATTGCTTGCTTCTATGGGAAGTTTATATTCTTCAGCATATTTCTCTTTTACAGAATCTGCTAGCGAAGCAATGGATAGTAGAGATGCATTCAAATTGACTCCAATGGATTTGAAAAACTACTTAAGTATGTCAACACGAGTTGAAGGTAACTCTATTGATATCAATAACCTGCCATTAGCGTTAGCGAATCAAGTAAGAATTCCTTTAACTGTAGATGCTTTTGAGGCTGATTTAGAAGCAGTTAGCTGGAAAACTATGGGTGGTGAAGTTACATTATCATGGCCACAAGTTTCAAATATCCCAGCAGGTTGGGTTGTTCAACTCGAAGATGCTGAAACTGGTGCTGTTGTTAATCTATTGGAAGAATCTACTTACACCTTTACCTTAGTTCCAACAGTAGCTAAAGTTTCTTACGATGCAAAAAACTTAGGACCAAAACAAGTTACAGCGGTAAATTCATCACGCTTCTCTTTAGTAATCGGCCCAATGACAACTTCTGTTAAAGAACTCTCAGAATTGCCAAACTCAATTAAATTGAATCAAAACTATCCGAATCCATTTAACCCAAGCACACAGATTAGCTTTGAATTGCCACAAACAATGACAGTCAAATTGGCTGTGTATGATGTAATGGGTTGCGAAATTGCAACATTGCTGAACGGCGCTGCAAAAGCAGGAATGAATCAAGTAAACTGGAACGCATCAAATGTAGGTTCAGGAATGTATTACTACCGCTTAGTTGCCGGTGATGTAAGTATCACTAAAAAAATGACTTTAGTGAAATAGAGTTTAAATCTCTAATTGTTCAAAGCCCTGTCAGTTTATTCTGATGGGGCTTTTTTTTGTGCTCAAGTTCAAAACTGAACGAAAATACGCCCCCTTTTGTCAAGAGCCTAAGCCATTGATAAAAATGAACATCAAAGGGGGCAGGGGGGATTTCAATTAAGAATTCTTAATTGAAAATTAATTCAATGTTAAACATAATCCTTAGCTCCGATCCCAAAACTCACCCTTTTGCCAAAAAAGTGACGAAAAAACGCGAAAATCCAGTCAAAGAAGGGATTTCAAGACGGTCTGCAATTATTACAAATCTGAACTCAAGTTAATCATCAGAAAAGATCAAAGGTAATCGAATTATTATGAATAAAACCGACTCAAAAGGTGAACGTAATCCAAAACTGAATTTTAGTTTTGATGTAAATCGCTTTTAGGACAAGTTAATGTTAATTTCAA
>CAZNTR010000299.1:0-3453 GCA_964575925.1 uncultured Chitinophagales bacterium | reverse complement strand
AGGAATCAATCATTTCATTACATTCGGATGGAACACTTAATCAGACGAAAGACAAAACGACCAAAAAGATAACATCACCCACATCGATTAATAATCCTCATTTGTTATTTTCGAATGGTAAGCGCTTGTTTTTATGGGATAAAAGTTACACACTATGGGAGTTCCAAGCCGATCAGACATGGAATAAAATTGCCGATTTTGCAGGCGTATTTTCAAAAGTCTCGGTAAACATTCACGATTTTATATGGACTGATTCCGGTTATATCGTTTTTGCCACATCTAATGGATTATACACATTCGATCAGAAGGGAACTTATTTGTACACGATGTATGCAAGCGATGGATTAGCTGATAATTCTGTAATTAAATTGTATCAGGATTCAGATTGGAATGTGTGGATGACGAGCCTTTTTGGTGTTAGTAAAATTGAATTCGGAAGAGGGATGCGTGAATTTTTGCCTTCGCAAGGTTTACCGGAACAGACCGGACTTTCACAGGAATTCAACGGAACCTTATATCTTGGTGGATTTAACGGTCTTTATGTGTGGGAAAAGGATCGTTTTAAACCAATTTATGAAGGTAGCAGGGTGTATGCAATGGAAGTTTCGCCTTTTGGAATGCTAATTGGTTCAATGAAAGGCTTACATCTTGTGGATAAAAAAGGAATTTTTCATCCAATTTATACTCAAGGCGCAGTAGATATTATTTTGCCTGATCGCGATAATCCTAAAGTGGTGTACTTTACGCACTATCTAAATTCTCTGCGCAAAGTTGTTCTGGAATCTGAAAAAACATTTCAGGAATTCAAATTAGCCGACCACACACCAAAATCATATACATTAACAGAAGATAAAAATGGCGAATTGTGGATTGGAACAGGTGGAAATGGAGATTTTCATTTTGTAGCTGAACAGGAAAATGATGTAATTGCGTCCATCACAAACGTGCGACAGTTTACACCGGCTAATGGATTGCCATCCAATGGGTTTAATTTTACGATGTCGGTAGGGAACGATGTTGGATTTATCACATCAAATGGATTTTATCGTTTGAATGAAAAACGAGATTCTATTTTTATAGACCAACGGTTTTCAGAGATTTTTAAGCAGAATGATCGATCCGTATGGCCGGTAATTAATGATAAGAATGGTGGAATTTGGCTGGCGTGGGCAGCTGCGCTTATTGGAAAGTGTGTTTATAACCCTCAAACAGATGTTTTTGATTGGTACGACGGGGAATTTACTCGTGCTGCACCTTATCGAGATATTGATTTTATATTACCAACCGACAAAAATCGTATTTATTTTCAAACGTATCAGCAAAAGCTGGCTTATTACGATTCCTCGCTTATTACCAAACCCTTACCTAAGATTAGGGCTCATATTAATTCAGTAATTTTAAATAAGGATTCGTTGTTGTGGCAACCACGAGGATTCTCTGAGACTGAACTTACCACACCCATTCTTTTTCAAGATAATAAAATTCGTTTTAATTACGGAATGATCGCTTTTTTGCCTGAAGATCGACTTTTCTATCAAATAAAATTGGAGGGACTCGATGAGGATTGGTTGGGCAATACTAATGAGCGCTATCGAGATTATACCAATCTACGCGAAGGTAAATACAGATTTAAAGTGCGAGGGTTCAGTTTGTACCCCGATGAAGCACAAATAGCCTCGTTTTCTTTTGAAATTCTACCTCCTTGGTACCGTACATGGTGGGCGTACTTGTTCTATGTTCTTTTTGGATTGGGAAGTATTTTGGGTTTTGTGCGCTTTCGTGAACGCAGTTTGTTAAAACGTCAGGAAGAATTAGAATCTGAAATTCAGAGTCGAACGGAGAAAATTAGGCAACAGAATGAACAATTGGAAGAGTTAGACAAAGTAAAAAGCCGTTTCTTTTCTAATGTGGGTCATGAATTTCGAACGCCACTAACAATTATAAAAGGACTATTAGACAGAACGGTAAAAACAGAGCTCTTACCACAATCGGCGGTAGAAAAAATGATGCCTGTGCTTCGAAATGTAGATCGTCTTTCGGTAATGGTGGAGCAAGTTATGGCCTTATCTTCAATGGATAATAGAGTAATGACCGTTATAAATGAAGTATTAGGTGCCGATTTAGTTGTTACTCTGTGTGTGGAATCGTTTCGTTCACTAGTGGATTTAAAAGAACAATCTATAACGTTTGAACCGCAAGCAACAAGGGTTTTGGTTGAAGTGGACCGAAACAAGATGGAAACAGTTGTAAATAATTTGCTATCAAACGCGATTAAATATAACAGTAAACACGGTTCCATTATGGTACGAACTTTTCAAAAAGGTGATATGTATGAAGTTCAGGTAGATGATACAGGTCGTGGAATTAATCCGAGCGAACATGAAACCATTTTTGAGCGTTTTCATCGTATCAAACAAAATGAGGGAAATTATGTGGAAGGTTTAGGAATTGGTCTTGATTTAAGTCGTGCGTACGCAAAAGCCTTAGGTGGTGATGTATTCGTTGATCCAACCTACACAACCGGTGCCCGATTTGTATTTCGTCTACCCATATCAACCATTTCAGAGCAAGCAATTGAAGCTGAAGTTGATGCAAAACAGGTTTTTGCAAAGAGCAAGCAACAGCGAGTAGTTACAGATGGCTCTAAAAAGCCTCGTGTACTTTTGGTTGAAGACAACATGGATATGGGCATGTATCTTTCCGAAATTTTACGTGGTGAAGTGCATGTGATGCGAGTCGAACACGGACAAGAAGCCTTGGATTGGTTAGAAAACAACACCTGCGATCTCATTATTTCCGATTTGATGATGCCTGTGATGGATGGAGAAACCTTTGTAAGTCTGTTGGCCAAAAATGAGCGGCATAAAAATATTCCTGTGGTGGTGCTTACAGCGAAATCTAACCCAGAAATTCGATTACGATTATTACGAATTGGTGTGGTCGATTTTATCAATAAACCATTTAACGCTGATGAATTATTGCTCAAAATCATCAATTTGTTGGGCTATGTGAAAACCCGTCAAGAATACAGAACCCTACTTGAAGCAGAGGAACCTGAGCAGAATATCATTGAGCAAATCAGTGATAAAATTGCGGATTATATTATTAAAAACATTCAGGATTCTGGTCTCTCGCCCGAAATATTGGGTCAACAATTTGAAATAAGTCGCCGAACATTATATCGAGTAATTCAGGCAGAAACAGGATTAACGTATGCAGCGTTTGTTAAAGAACTGCGATTGCAAGAAGCGTATAAAATTTCGATTTCAATTCCTGAAATAAGCTTAAAAGAATTGGCAACATCGGTGGGATATTTAGATCCGAACAATTTTAAAAAGCTGTTTATAGAACGGTTTGGGCACGGACCTGGTGAGGTGTTTTAGTAGGTGAGAGGTGTTTAGTTGAGAGGTTAGAGGATGGAGTTCTAAAAAAAGTCTGCCTCCATCAGACATT
>CAZNTR010000298.1:0-3455 GCA_964575925.1 uncultured Chitinophagales bacterium | reverse complement strand
CGTTTCTTTGCGAAAACCACTGCCTTTTTTATAGAAACGAAGTCCGAAAGTTGAGCGATTATGTATTCTTACAGCAAATTTAATAAACTTCTCATTTTTAAAGACCAAACACGCCACATTGCTTCTTTAACAATTGATTTAGACATTTTTGACACACCTTCTTCACGTTCTCGAAAAATAATCGACTCCTCAACAATTTTAAATCCAGCTTTATATGCTCTAAAATGCACTTCAATCTGAAAGGCATAACCGTTTGATCGGATTTTCTTGATATCAATTTTTTGTAGAACTTCGGCACGGATGCACTTAAACCCAGCCGTCATATCCATTATTTTTGCTCCAGTTATAAATCGAGCATATAAATTTGCGGAATAGGATAAAATAAGTCTCGATAAAGGCCAGTTTATAATACTAATTCCTTTACAATATCTTGAACCAATTACAATGTCAGCTATTCCTTTTCGAATACCATCAACTAAGCGAAGTAAATCATTGGGATCGTGTGAAAAATCAGCGTCCATCTCACAGATATAGGGAAAATTTTTGTCTAATGCGTATTGAAATCCCGCTACATAGGCCGTTCCGAGACCAAGCTTTTTTTTCCTATTTAAAAGATGAATTCTACCAGGAAAAACAGATTTCTGCTCATCAACATAAGTAGCTGTTCCATCTGGACTACCATCATCAACAACAAGAAGTGCAAACTTTTCATCCAATTCCATCACTATTGGAATCATTTTTTTCATGTTTGCTATTTCATTATAAGTTGGAATAATTACCAATGTATCGTAAACCGTCATTGTCCTTTTCCTAAAATTACGGTTGCAATTGTATTTACTAATATTTTGAAATCCATTCGAAGTGACATATTCTCAACGTAAAAAAGATCATATTTCGTTTTTTCTACAACGTCATCAAATGACTCATCGTATTTCCATTTTACTTGTGCCCAACCTGTAATTCCAGGGCGTACACGTAATCTTCTTGAATACAAAGGAATTTGTTTTTTAAATTGATTCACATAAAAAGGTCGTTCAGGTCTGGGTCCAACTAAACTCATATCACCTCGAATTACATTCCACAGTTGTGGTAATTCATCTAAGCGAGTTTTTCTCATAAATAAACCAAGTGGCGTAATTCGAGGATCATTTTGCGTGGCAAGCTGGGGGCTTCCAGAACTTTCTGCATCAGAAAACATACTCCTGAATTTATATATAACGAAATTTTTCCCAAAAAGCCCAACTCGCTCATGACTATAAATAGCACTTCCTTTTGATGTTAAAGGAATAATAACATAAAGAGCAGCCATAATAGGCGAAACAAGAACTAACATGATGAAAGAGGCTGTAAAATCAAAAATACGTTTCACGATTTTTTCCCAACTTGGCATTGGGTCAGGCATTACATCAATTAATGGTAATCCAAAAATCTGGTTTGTTCTGTTTAAACCTATAATTATTTGATAAAAATCAGGTAAAATTTTAACTGATACATCAGGTTGGTCGATTTGATCAACTACTTGAATTAATTTTCGACTCTCTGCTTGCTCTAAAGCAACAATAACATCATCAATTTTATATCGCTCTACAATCGACTTTACATCATCAATATTTCCCAAAAGAGGTTTTATGAGTTTATCACTAACCTCGCCATCTGTCGTTAAAAACCCGATTACATCAAGACCTAAAATTTTATTTCTATTTAAATTAGCTTCCACTTCTAAGGCATTTTTACCTGTTCCAACAATTATAGCACGATGCATTCCATGCCCCTTACGAGTTCTGTTTTTTTGGACAGTTCTTACAATTATTCTTAAAAATGAAACATTAAAGAATACTAAAAACCAATAACTAATCGCATAAAACTTTGCATAATGAATATTTGAAGAATCCCAATTTAACTGATCAATAAATAAAAAGAAAAATAGAATTAGTGTACCAATTACGGATATTTTTGCTGTTCTAATTACTTCATCTAATCGAGAGATAATAAATAAGTTTTTGTACATGCCAAATAAGGCAAAAACTAAGACCCAATATGCGCCTAAAATAATCGCAGGAATAAAAAGCATAGCAGGCTCAATGCTAGCCGATGCATCAAACCATTCTAGTTTAAACTTAACTAAATAGAAAAGATACCATGCCATACCATGAGCAATCAGGTCCGCAAAAATAGTAGGGATAATTGTACTAAATCGTTTCAATAAAATGCCTATTTTTGTTCAAATCTGCCATTATTTAGCTTGATTCAAATTCAAGATACTATTCAAATTGTTCCCTTCAACAATAAAAAGAATTTTTAATTTTTAATTTTTATTTGAAGTCAACAGATAGTTAAACTAAACAGTTCCAAAGAATATAATCTTCTTTTAATCAAAGTTAAAAATCTTGGCAAAGATACATCAATTTTAACAAATAGAAATTTTGTGTTTACTCTTTTAAAAACAGATAATGGAAGTAAAGCCCGTTTAGGTATTGTTTCGACAGAACATGGTAACATCGAAACTCCAATTTTTATGCCCGTAGGTACGCAGGCTACTGTAAAAACAGTTCCTCAACATATTTTAAGAGATAAGATTAATGCACAAATTATACTTGCTAACACCTATCATTTATACCTAAGACCAAGTACAGAGATTATCAATAAAGCAGGTGGTCTTCACAAATTTATGAATTGGGATAAACCTATTTTAACCGATTCGGGTGGGTTTCAAGTATTTTCATTATCTGATAATCGAAAACTTGATGAACGTGGTGCGCAATTTAAAAGTCAAATTGATGGATCAAAACATTTATTCACCCCTGAAAATGTTGTTGACATTCAAAGAAAATTAGGTTCCGATATTATGATGGTTCTTGATGAATGTCCAGATGCCAATTCAAGTTTCGAGTATGCAAAAAACTCAATGGAGATGACTCACAGATGGGCTAAACGCGGAAGAAAAGCATTTCTAGAAACAGCGTCTCTTTATGGTTTTAAACAAAATCAATTTGGTATTGTTCAGGGTACTATTTACCCTGAATTAAGAAAAATATCTGCCCAAGCCATAGCAGAAATGGATTTTGATGGAAATGCAATAGGTGGATTAAGTGTTGGTGAACCAACTGAAGATATGTACGCCATGACAGATGTTTGCACCGATATTTTGCCACAAGACAAAGCTAGATATTTAATGGGCGTTGGAACTCCTGCAAATTTGATAGAATCCGTAGCTCTGGGAATCGACATGTTTGATTGCGTTATGCCGACTAGAAATGCTAGAAATGGGATGATTTTTACTCGCAATGGAACCATCAATATTAAAAATGGAAAATGGAAAGATAAGTACGAATCTCCTGATCCTGGATTTACTTCACTTTTATGTCAAACTCATTCACTTGCTTATATACATCATTTAATAAGATGTAATGAAATCTATGGCTTATATCTAACTTCTGAACACAATTTGATGTTCT
>CAZNTR010000297.1:0-3472 GCA_964575925.1 uncultured Chitinophagales bacterium | reverse complement strand
GATATGCGCTACCTGTTTTTATGAATGAATTTTGGGATCCTATTATGATTACTAACAAGATTTTAATGCGATTTGATGGGCTTAATGAAGAGAGGGAGCTGCATATCATTAACAGTCTCATTGTCAATGATAATTTAACAAGAGCCGAAGATGGTCCAGGTTTTCCAACCAGATATAGGCTATTGGTGAATAAAAATACCCCTAAAAACCCTTTTACTCTTGCAAACGAATATAATTTTATAAGAGCTGTAGAATATTCAGAGCTATATACGGCTTTCAGAATTAATTTCTATTAAATCAAGAACCAAAAAAAAAGATATATCCTATGAAAATTGTAATCCTATACTTCATCACCTTTTTTCTACTATGGGTTCCAATTTTTGGCGGTGTAATACTTGCCCAACAACCGTAATATTATAGATATGTTCATTGAATTTAATTACTTCACCTAATCTTGAATAAACAAAAAATCATTTTATCCAACTTTATTTTAAATAAATAACAATTACTTACACTTCAAAGAATTACCCTATTTGTTTAATTAATTTGACATCTTTTTGCATGTCCAGAATTTGAGTAATTAACACTAATTTAATACAAATTTAACATGCTCCCTTGGGCTTTAGTCTAAATTCGTAATCATTGGAATTCTTAAACAAACTTAGTAATGGCATTAAAATCCATCATAAGACAATCCGTTTTTCTTTTAATAAGTATCCTAATTTTAGGTGGGTGTAGAGAATTGGATATAGATAATAATTCATGTAAAAACAAAGACTTTGAATGCACCAATGCCGTTTCTAGTGAATGGACCTATCTTGGACTGGGAGAGGAATCGGTGCAAACGATCGCAATTAATCCCTGCAATAGTTCACATATTCTGGCAGGTACGGCACAGGATTTTAGTTCTGGCAAACAGGGTAAAATATTTATGAGCACAAACTGTGGGAAAAACTGGGAACTGGTGTGGGTAGGGGGCACGGTTAGTGACCTGGCCTTTGACCCTCAAAATCCAAATATTGTTTATGCCAGCCCTCACGGTATGATACGAAGTATGGATGGGGGAAGCACGTGGTCTAATATAGATGACGGGTTGGAATCACACTTAAGTTTTACTCAGAGGGTTGCCTCAATTGCAATTGATCCACATGATACGCGACGTGTTTACGCTATAATAGGTGGCTTTGGCGCTGGATGGTTGTTTTATTCAGATAATCGAGGCAATACATGGAAGCCAATACCTGGCAAGGGAGACTTTGAACGGGACGATGACGATAATCGGTATTTAGGTAATGATATGCCCGGTCCGATTTTGATCGACCCTGCCAATCCAGATGTGTTATATATCAGCCCGCTCGATATTCGATTGCTATTGAAGAGCGAAGACCGTGGAATGAGCTGGAATCTGCTACTTAAGGAAGATGCTCCGGCATTACGTCATATAACATTCAACCAAGACTATACTTCCATTTTTTCTTTAGTCAGAAGATTTGATTCGCTTAGCGGGCTGTTTGAAGGAGGATTGTTCGAATACAATTTGCAAAATGGGCAAACTCTGATCCACCCAATCCCATATGATACCGACCTCACACCTCAGAGTATAAGAATATCTGAGAAAACGAATGATTTAATCATTGTTTTGGGTTTAGGGATTTATTTTAGAAAAAATAATGAATGGTACAATTACACTGATCAATCGATCACAGGTTGGTTCTTAACTTTGGAAACCAAAGGTAATTTACTCTATACAGGGGCAAGACGTACCGACTCAGCCCTAAATGACGGAGGCATTTATGTAAGACTATATAAATAAAAAATAAACTCCCTCTTGGCACATAAACCAATCCAATCTCTAACAAGAGTAAAACAACGGCAACTGAGCTGTCAGGGACATTAAATATTTATAACAAAAATAAAGTCGTACAAATAATGAAACAATCATTAAATACCACAACACTCATATTTATATCAGGGCTCTTCTTGTTGTTATGTGCTGACCTATCGGCACAAAATAGTTCATTAAGAGAGAAGTTTAAAGATGTGGAAAATGTCCCTGTTTCCAAGTGGAATGGAGAGGAGGTTGCCCATAAAGAACAAAAAATTTATATCAAGCTGAGGGAAGGAGTCAGTCTGGAATCTGCGTTTGGGCAGTCACTGCTATCTGCAAAAGTAAAAACTCCGCTTAATGTTCTAAGATGGGGCGTCCTAGACCTTGATGGGTCTGCAGACCTAATGGAAACTATATAGCAGTTAAGGACTCATCCAGATGTACTTGAAGCCGAACCTTTATTCATCGGAGAAACCGGCAACCTTCCAAATGACCCAAATTTGTTCCGTCAGTGGGCATTGCGCAATATTGGTCAGTCACCAAGCAACGGCACATTTGGAGCTGATATTTCTGCTCAATATGCTTGGGAAATAACCAATGGAAGTGAAGATGTAGTTGTTGCTGTACTTGACACGGGAATACCATTAGTTCAAAATACCACAACCCTATCTCATCCTGATTTACAAAATGCGAATCGTATTATATTAGGTCTTAATTTTGCTAATCCATCAGATCCCAAGGGTGTAAGAGATTTGTTCGGACATGGAACCCACGTAGCGGGTATAGTTGGTGCTGAAGCTAACAATAGTTCAGGAATTTCGGGGACATCTTGGGAATCAAAAATACTGGTCATTCAGACTAACCAGGATAATGGATTTTACACAGTAGATGCATTTCAAAACAGCGTAATATATGCGTCAGATTATGCTGTTTCCACGGGTAAAAGAGTAGTAATCAATTTTAGTTCAGGTGGTCTTACCGGATCTCAATCTTATATTGATGCTATAAACTATGCGGCAGCACGGAATGTACTCATAGTTGCGATTACACATAATGATGGTTTAAATAATTTTATTCGATATCCCGCTAGATATGCAAGTTCCTATCCAAACGTTATCGCTGTTGGTGCAACTGACCATAACGACAATCGAGCATCGTATTCAAATGCTGGCTCAGAAATATCGCTTGTTGCTCCTGGTGGGTTTGGGATAGGTGGAGGGGATAATCGCGATATATATTCAACATTACCTAATTATCAAGTATTTATGAATGATAATTATGACCAAAATTATGATTACGTTCCTGGAACTTCAATGGCTGCGCCACATGTTTCTGCTGTTGCAGGTTTAATTCTATCAATAAACCCAAATTTAAATCCTTCTCAAGTTCGTGCCATTCTCCAAAACACAGCTGATAAAGTAGGGTCATATCCCTATACAAACGGTTTTAACCAAGAAATGGGTCACGGCCGTCTAAACGCATACGAAGCAGTGTTAGCTGCTTTACCCATTGTACATAATCACCATTTCAATTCAGATGAAACCCTTAGTTACACTCGTTTTACAGGTGCTAATACAGTGGATGAAGAAACCGACCTAACCATTCCCGCTGGAAAATATGTTGTTCTGGAAGGTAGTTTAACAG
>CAZNTR010000296.1:0-3485 GCA_964575925.1 uncultured Chitinophagales bacterium | reverse complement strand
GTTTCTTTGCGAAAACCACTGCCTTTTTTATAGAAACGAAGTCCGAAAGTTGAGTTAATACGATAATTTTTGAACCAATTTTAAAATGATTGTAATGATTAAGAAAACAATCCATTAATCTACAATTCATTAGATGAAAAGTTCAAGTTTGGCAATGATCTCCTAAATGTATCTTAGTTTAAGATATTTAATTTGACTCTCTATTGAACACTCTCGCTAGACAATTTCTCACCTCTTATTTCTTATTTCTTATTTCTAAACCTACAAAATCCTTATTTTCAAACTATATTATTTCACCTTGAATACGCTATGTCCGAAAATCAAATATTAAACCTTGCAGACCTCAGAAAAGATTACGCTAAAGCTGAATTAAATGAAGCAGATGTAGATCAAAACCCAATATTTCAATTTAAAAAATGGTTTGAGGAAGCGACTCACGCTCAATTACCAGAACCCAATGCAATGAGTTTAGCTAGTGTTTCTATCAGCGGAAAACCCTCAAATCGGATTGTGTTATTAAAAGGTTATGATGAACACGGGTTTGTTTTTTTTACCAATTATGAAAGTCGTAAAGGAAAAGAATTGGCATTAAACCCCAATGTAAGTCTATTATTTTTTTGGCCAGATCTTGAAAGACAAATTCGAATCGAAGGTATTGCAGAGAAAATTTCAAGAATGGAGTCTATGAATTATTTCTTTTCAAGACCCGTGTTGAGTCAACTTGGGGCTTGGGCTTCATTTCAAAGTACAGTTATTGAAGGCAGAAATAGTATTGAAAAAAAGCTTTTGGAACTCAAAGATAAATTCAGTGGCAATGAAATTCCTTTTCCTACTTTTTGGGGTGGCTATCGAGTAAAACCAGAATCTTTTGAGTTTTGGCAAGGTCGTAGAAGTCGTCTTCATGATCGGATTTTTTATGAAAAAAATGTATCTAATTGGACAATTAAACGACTATCCCCTTAAGTATGTTTTTAAGTTAGATTCTTTAATGCACTGTTAATTAGGCAGAATAACAACTAATAAGCGCGCTCCAGGGAGTTGATATTTTCGATTTACCCTTTCTATAACCTACGATTTCGCTGTGTCTTTTGCTGGAAACTACTTTTTGGTCTGCGCTCTTAGATTGTTTTTCAATAGCCATTTTTTCTGGGCAACTCTATTTATTTAGAGTTGAGCTATTATTAAATTTTCAATCTTGAGTCCACTCCAAAAAGACGATTCTTTCGGTTTTACACCCTTCCAAATCCTACGAATTCGACGAAGATATGGCTAGAAACCACTTTTTGGAGTACGCTCATCTTTTAGTAAAAAAAGTCACCTATTACTTAAATAAATTTTGGGTTTAACGTATTCAGACCTCATCAATTAAAAAGTAATTTCTATTGTTTTAGAAAAAAAATACTTCAAACCGCTGATTTTTAAGAAATTTGTGTGTTCAGAAACAACATCAAGATAGTTTATAGTTTATTCTAAACTCAAACTCTAGTTAGTCAATTTTTGCACTTTAGCCTGTGCTTTTTCCATAAAAATTGAATCTTAACTATATAAATTAAGTATTTAGCTTATCTATAATAATCACAGTTTAAAATGAATTTCGACTTAGTTTCTACTGGTCTTTAGATTAATTCCCTAGCCATTTTTAAAATAAATGGGAATGAATTGGAAGAGTTGAATCAATTTCGGTAAATTTCTTCTGATATGAAGTATTGCCTAATTGAAGATTCAGTCAGGAATCGTTTCGCTCCTTTTACGATTCTAAGAACTGTTGATACCCTTTTTATGGGATTCGAAAATATATTTGAGAAATGGAAAAAGGAACTTGGTGTTGAAACTTTAGAACGTTTTGCTCCTTTATATTTGCACGCTGTTTGGTCAAGTAATCAAGCAGCTGAGTCAGATTTATTTATAAATCCACGGGTTTTACCATCTGTAGATTTAATAAAAAAAATCAAGGTCTTACAAGTAGGTGAACGTCTTATAGGCGAAAAAAACACCATCATAGCTATTCGACCAATTCAAAAATTAAATTCATTTATTCCTATCGATGAAATCCCTTTTGATAAAGAAATCACTATTAAATTAAATAATAAACAGATTTTACATGAAGTTTGGGAGCTGATGACAGGAAATGGAAATGAAATCCAAAATGATTGGAACCGCTTTGCTTACAAGGACAACAGAAACGAAAGGATTTTAAATCATGTTATAATAGATGGTGATCAGCCTGTTTTTATTCATCCAACGGCAAAAATAGAACCTAATGTTACCATTCTAAGTTATGATGGACCTGTAATTATTAAAAGAGGCGCTCTAATTATGAGCGGTACCTTATTAAGGGGGCCCGTTTCTGTTGGAGATTCTGCAATTCTAAAAATGGGGGCACAGATTTATGGTGAAACCTCTATAGGCTCTCACTGTAGAGTTGGAGGTGAAGTTAAGAGTACTATTTTCCATCCATTTAGTAATAAAGCTCATGGTGGATATATCGGAAACGCAATAATCGGAGAATGGTGTAATTGGGGAGCTCATACCAATTGTTCAAATCTGAAAAACAATTACAGCGAAGTAAAAATTGCAAGCTTTCCTGACGGAAAGATGAAATCCACAGGTTTGCAATTCATGGGTGTTTTGATGGGAGATCACACAAAGACAGCAATAAATACAAGCATAAATACAGGAAGTGTTTTTGGTGTGATGTGTAATATAGCTTCTGAAGGTTTTCCACCAAAATTTCTTCCTAACTTTTCTTGGCTTTTTAACGGACTTACTGAAAAATATCATGTTGACAAAGCTGTTGAAACGATTCGTCATATTATGAGTCGTAGAAATGTTGTTCTTTCCGAAGCGGAAATAAGTTTAATTACAAATGTTTTTGAGAAAAGCTGACCTTTCAGCCATTCTTATTTTAAATATGAACTAACCTGAGTTCGGGTTTAGAATTGTGGTATTAATTTTAGACTCAAACGAGAAAAGTAATTTTGAACTTCATTCCTCCCGAAAGCTTTCATGAGGAATCTTCTGTTTGGCTATCAAATTGAAACAGATTGTATTTGATGGTTCCAAATGCTTTCGATATCGTTTTACATTGTCTTGTATCTCACTTTTCGATTCGCAACCATTTGAGAGTGTCAGTTACTAAGAAGATTGTAAAGCGAAATGACCATATTTTCAACTAGTTTTAGTATTTATTGCTTACCACAAACTTAGTTTCATAGTTTATTTTTAAATCTAACCCACTAAAAACAAATCGATTTTCGCTTATAATGCGATGTTATTCAATAGGCAATCGACCATTATTTTGTTGAATTATATTTTTAATATCAATTCAACATTTAAATATAAATTTTGCATTTCACATTGGTATTTATCTAGACATTAT
Organism: uncultured Chitinophagales bacterium; assembly: GCA_964575925.1. Lineage (GTDB taxonomy): Bacteria > Bacteroidota > Rhodothermia > Balneolales > M1805 > M1805. The sequence continues at coordinate 106 of CAZNTR010000296.1, read as the reverse complement.
TAATAAAAAAGCCTTGTAATTCATTGAGCTACAAGGCTTTTTTTTTCATTTTGTACCGAAGACGGGACTCGAACCCGTACACCCGAAGGCACACGCACCTGAAGCG
>CAZNTR010000295.1:0-3492 GCA_964575925.1 uncultured Chitinophagales bacterium | reverse complement strand
GGAGAACAAGTTGTTGCTTCTGCTATTGGCTCATCAAAAAATGGCGATATTTATGTCTCTGGCTATTTTTCAGATAAAGCAAGTCTTGTTGGCTCATACATAGTTCTTGAGGCTTTAGGTAATACTGATGGATTTCTAGCAAAATACGACCCAAATGGTTATGCCACATGGGGTAAAAATTTCGGCTTTGAAACTGCATCTGCTGATAGACTCATTGTTGACGACGATGAAAATATTATTGTTCTAGGCACTTATAGGGATAAAATTATATTTGGTGCAGAAAAAGGGAAACAGGATCCAATTATTCTAACAACCGAGTCAGAATCAAACTTATTTATGGCAAAATTTGATGGCTCAGGTACAATATTGTGGGCTAAAAATATTGAAGGATCTGGCGCGGAGAGTAAAGATTTAATATTTAATGAAACAACAATGCCCTATGTTACAAGTCCACTAGATATGGTATCAAGTAAATATAATGGCGGAGAAATCATTTTAACAGGCGATTTTGATGGAACTTTATCAATTGACGACATTCAACTTGTAGCCGACTCTGGCAACAGAAAAGTATTTACTGCAGTTATGGATAACCCTGTGGCAACACCGATTGAAGACAATAATGCTGCGCAAGTTTCAGAATTTAAACTTTATCAAAATTATCCAAATCCGTTTAATCCAAGCTCTACGATTCGATTTGATCTAGCAAATTCTGAATTTGTTTCCCTATCGATTTATTCCATATTGGGACAAAAAGTGGCCACTTTAGTTAATGAAAATTTAGCTGCAGGAACACATGAATTTATGTGGGACGCTTCGGAACTAGCGTCAGGTTCTTACCTTTACAAAATTTCAACTGGAAGTTTCAATCAAACTAAAATGATGACTTTAGTAAAGTAGAAACTAGTTTTTATTTCTTGAAATCTTAAGGGAACGGAGATTTTCAACAAATCTCCGTTCTTAGTACTCCAAATTAATCCTTATTTACAATTTTAAACTTAATTAGTAAAAAGTACCGATTTAACGATTATCGTCTGTGAGCTTTAAAACCCTTCTTCTCCATTTTTTTAGTTTTACTTTTTTTCTTGGTCTAAGCTCTTCGGGTTTTGCTCAATATTCTATTCCCTACGATTCTATTCCATCGAATGACTTAGGTACAATTTTATTACCCTATGCAACTAATTGGCTTGTCTCAACAACTGCTCCTCCTGAAATATTGCGCAACAAAAATTCTTTAATTGAGGGGAAGCAGGTATATGAATTAACTCGAGATTACGTAAAAAAAGTAATCGGCGAGAATAAGTATGGATGGGCTGAACTAACGTTTACAGCAAGTGCCGAAGATGCTAAAATTCCACTTTGGGTAACTTATCGGGGTTTTACAGCCGCAATTATTTGGCTAAATGGTGTTCTTGTTCACACCGCAGGTACTGTTTCAACACATCCAAAAGATGAAGTATTGAATGATATATTAATAAAGGAATCATCTGAGATTAAACTTGCTGAAGGCGAGAACTATTTACTAGTTGAGTTTTCTCATACATCGCTCGTTGAACAATTAGATATAATTGATTCTAATCCTATTTTATATCTATTTGTCTACTTTTTACCTTCTCAAAAAAGAATCAATTCTACGTTTAGAGCCTTCTTCTTTGGGGCTTCCTTATTTACTTTACTTATTCTAATTGTCACACATGCTTATTTGTCTATTAAATCAATTCACAAATATCATCTTTATGCAACATTTTCGAATTTATTTTTACTGATTCATCTCTTAAATCCGACACTTCAAAGTTTAGTTGGACTAAGCAACAATCATATTGTTTTCTTTGAAGTTAATAGAATATTCGTTTTCATTTATGCTCTGTATTATCTATTTATTGCTATTCGCTCTTTCTACAAACTATCAATTCCGTATTTCCAACTAAGAATGGGTGTACTTATAAGTACGTTGATTGGACTTTATGCACTTTTTTTCGATATCAACATTGTCGTTTGGTTACACTCAAGCATCTTTATTATTGCTGTTATTTATGCTATCTACACACTATACCAAAAAGTTACTTTATCTGATTATCGTGAAGTATATGGATTGTTAATCGGTTTATTCATCACATTATTGGGCATTCTTAGTTATATAGTACAGTATTGGTTTATTTGTTGTAATAATGAACTATTGTATCTCATCGCAATTACCTTTGTTTACATTGGTGTACCGATGTCATTCTTAGTTAGCATTTCTCAAAATTTCGCAAAAACGTTTCATTCTATTGAAGAACAAGTTAAGTATCGCACAAAAGAGCTTGAAGAAAGAGATAGTTTTAAAACTCGATTTTTAGCAAATATATCTCATGAACTAAGAACTCCGGTTACCATTTTGAACGGTTTAATAAGCAAAGCCATTTCAAAGAAAAAAAATGATGATAAAATTGAGATTACTATTAAAGAAGCTGCACTTATTAATCGAAATATAGATCGACTTTCGACCTTAGTTTCGCAAATTGTCGACCTTTCGAAATCCGACGGCGGCGATATTGTTCTTAATTTAAAATTGTTTTCCATTGTTGATATCATAAAAAATAGCATTGATTTAACTCGATCGATTTTTGAAATGAAACATCAACACATTGAGCTACATAGTGAAACGGATAGCATTTTACTTAAAGTTGATGGGGAGAAAATTTTAACCATTATATGCAATTTGCTAACAAATGCTTCTAAGTTCAGTCCAAACAATATCTTAATACAAATTGAAACTAGAATCAATACAAAATTAACTACTCTGGAAATTGACGTTATCGATCAGGGAATTGGGATAAATCCTACTGATGAAGAGATTATTTTTGAACGATTTTTCCGACTCAAAAATACCAATAGTGATTATGTTGAAGGAATGGGAATTGGTTTAGAACTAAGTCGTGTTTTTGCCAGAAAACATGGTGGCGAGATTACGGTTATTCAGCAAAATGAACCTGGATCACGTTTTAGACTCAGTCTTCCTTACGAAGAACATCTAAGTTTGGCTCAATTGCCAAAAAATTCAAATGGAGTTTATCAGCCTAATTCATCTCAACATTTGAACTCCCATTCTAAAGATAGTTTAAGTGAAAAAGTCCCTCATATTTTGCTTGTTGAAGACAATCTTGATATGCAAGAATTTGTTTCTGGCTTACTTCAAGATCTTGGTAAGATTAGTGTAAGTTCCGACGGACTTCATGCCTTGAAAGTCTTAGCAAATGAACAAATTGATTTAGTTGTTACCGATTTAATGATGCCCAATATGACAGGAGAGCAATTAATCCAAAAAATGGGAGAAGATACTAAGCTAAAATCAATTCCTGTTATTGTATTATCAGCCAAACATATTGAAGAAAATCGATTGAATTTATTGCGAGTTGGCGTTATTGATTACATCACAAAACCGTTTAATTCGGAAGAATTACTTCTAAAAATTAGCAATTTGCTTAAACTCGCTGGTATTCGTAAAAAAGCTCA
>CAZNTR010000294.1:0-3495 GCA_964575925.1 uncultured Chitinophagales bacterium | reverse complement strand
TTAATTTAGGATTAATTGGTATTTTATTGAGTGAGTTTTTTCACAGACTGCCGTTGGCAGCAAACAAATGAGCGAAGTGCAAAATTGATACATAATGAAAACAACAAATTATTATAATACATTTATCGAGATTGCTGATGACTGTCCAGTATCGAACTCGGAGGCTCCACCACAAAAAGGTGATAAATTAACTGTTGCAAATATTCAGTTTGATTTGATTAGCCAGAATCCTTATAAGTTTACCTCGGATGAGATTTTATTTCAAGTTTATGCCAAAAAGAGTGGAGTTAAGAAAGCTGACATGGAATCAGAAAAAGAGAAATTCTTTTCCAAAGGACAACCGTGTTTTCGTTCATCTCCTCTGACAAAAAGATATGGATGGGGCGTGCATAGCGACAGTGATGGTCGTATTGCATTGATAGCTATGGATTCTGATGATTACATTAAGCTTAAAAACGATAAAAAGACAAAGATTTTAAAAGCAATGAGGTCTAAAAAAGCATAAATTTGATTCTAAAAACGTACAATTATGGCAATAAATATATTTGACTTAAATTGGATTGGCATCATTATCGCTTCGATAGTGTATTTTATATTTGGAGGACTTTGGTTTTCGCCAATAGGATTTCAAAAACAATGGGATAAAGCAATTGGGTTTGATAGACAAAAAACATGGAAGCCGACAGCGATTTATTATTTTGGTCCTTTTGTTAGTGGACTAATTGCTTCTGTTGCTCATGCTATACTGATTCAAAATACTAAGATTGATAGTTTATTTGATTCAATAACTCTTGGACTTATAACTGGATTAGGGTTTGCTTTTGCAATATCTTTTATAAATGCAATTACGCCAAAAATGAAAAATCCTATACTATTTGGATTAATAACAGGACTTTATCATACAACTGGCTTTGTAATAATTTCAGTGATAATTTATTTGTTATGAGACTGATAGATGAATATTGTCAGCCGCTAACACGCGGTATAAAACATTGGGGTTTAAGTGGTTATGCAAACATTTTACCACGCATCAAGTTCGGTGTAACTGGATAGGCAAGTAGCCCGCAATCCCCAACGATTTCATACCGCCATCCGTTGTGTGCAATATTAGGAAACCGCTCCGAACGAAGAGACCTATTTAAAATTTGTATATTTGCAAAAAGATTGAATGACAATGAATATTGAAAAATATAGAAACCAGATAAAGATTGCTGTCCAGAAGTTTTGGGAGACAAGAGACAAACAAATGCTTGACCAAAATGGCAAAGAAATCCAAGATGCTGGAAATAGAAGTGCTGTGACTGGTGGGAAACAATTAGACGGATTTTTAGATTTGCTGTACACCGTTGCAATTGATACTGGTATTCCAAGAAACTGCATCTATTTAAAAGGGAATAACATTCCTGGTTTTTTCAGGCCAACAAAAGATTGGGATATGCTTATTATATCACCAACAAAAAAGCTCATTGCCGTTATTGAACTTAAATCTCAAGTTGGTTCATTTGGGAATAATTTTAACAATCGGACTGAAGAAGCATTAGGCAGTGCAGTTGATTTATGGACTGCATTTAGAGAAAAAGCTTTCCCAAATCAATCTGCTCCTTGGCTGGGCTATTTCATGTTAGTTGAAAAATGTGATAAATCAACAAGCCCCGTAAAAATAAGTGAACCACATTTCAAATCATTTACAGAATTTCAAGGCGCATCATATCTTGACAGGTATAAGATTCTATGTTAAAAGCTAATGCTTGAAAGACATTATTCTCAGTGTGGTTTAATTTGGTCATCAAAAGATTGCTTGTTTGGGGATGTTGAACCAAGCATTTCGATTGATTCTTTTATTCGCTCTTTAATTGGTCATTTAATGGGACAGATGAATGAATTTAGTTAAAGAACATATTAAGAGAAAAAGCGGAAGAAATCATGGTGAAGTATTTACTCATGACCGAATAGTTGATTACCTATTGAATGAAGTTAATTACAAATCTCATTTAGACTTGAGGTCTGTGCAAATACTTGAACCTTCATCGGGGACTGGTTCTTTTGCAACTGAGATTACAAAAAGATTGTTTGAATCGTCCTTGCTGTATGGATTTTCTTTTATTGAAGCATTTGAAACAAATGTTCGTTTCGTTGAATTGAACGAAAAAAATTATTCAAAGCTGGTTTCACAATTACAGGAAACGATATTTTCATTTGGAATAGACCATAACGTACGGAACTCAAAAACAATTATTAAAGGTGATTTTCTAACCCTTTGTTTTGAAAATAATTTTGATTGTATCGTTGGAAACCCTCCGTACATTCGGCATGAATTAATTTCTAATGAATTAAAGGAATTATACAAATCTCGTTATGAAACATTTAAGTATCGTGCAGATTTGTATATATTATTCTTCGAACGCTCATTACAGTTGTTAAATAAAAACGGTGTTTTATCATTTATTTGTTCAAACCGTTGGCTTTACAATCAATATGGCCAATTACTGCGCAATAAAATAGCAAAATCATATCACCTTCACAAGCTACTAAACATGGAGAAGGCATCTCCATTTGATGAAAGCGTTTTAGCATATCCGAGCATTACAACAATCATAAATAATCGTTCGGGAAATGAAACACTATTTTACGAGACAGACTCAAAAGATATAGATTTAGATTCTGTCAGCTTTTCAATAGTTCCTACCCCAAGCAATGATTCGTGGCTAAATTTATTTTTAAGGTACAACCTTGAGCACTACGCTTTAACAGGTATTTTAAATCAAAACTTTGAGATTAGAATAGGTGTTGCAACTGGTTCCGATAAAGTGTTTATAAAAAAACAAGCAGAGGTTTCAAGTATAGAAAAAAGTCGCCTGTTACCAATCGTAACTTCTCGTGATTTAACTGATTCTGGAATAAACTGGAAAAAACAATATTTGCTCAATCCTTATGAAAATGGTATTCTTTGCGATTTAGACAGATACCCAAATTTTAAACAATATTTGGAAAGCCATAAGGAAATTTTATTGAAACGCCATACCGCACAAAAAAATCCCAGCAAATGGTATAAAACAATTGACAATATAAAGCCAAATCTTATTCATAAACCTAAATTATTACTTCCTGACATTGCAGGCCTGAAACGATTGATTATTGATGAAGGAAATTATTACCCTCATCATAACTTATATTACATAATAGGAGAAACAGTCTCAGATTTAAAGATTTTAGCTTGTATTTTAATGTCTGATTTCATTAGAGAACAGCTTTCACAAATTGGAATTTGCATGAATGGAGGATTACCTCGTTTTCAAGCTCAAACATTAAAGAAATTAAGAATCCCAAACATTAGCACTCTCGATTCCTTTGATAAATTTGAATTAATTGAGGCATACGATACTATTGATTATGGCTTGTTAAATAAAATAATAAAAAAATACTGCACACAACACGCGGTATAGTTAGTCGTTGCTTAAAAACAATATAAGTAATTGATAATATTGGATATAAATT
>CAZNTR010000293.1:0-3501 GCA_964575925.1 uncultured Chitinophagales bacterium | reverse complement strand
GAGTATCTACATCTAGTTTTCCAGTTGTCATTGCTTGAAATTCTTTCACAAGCATATCTACTTCTTCTTCTGTCTTACCCATCGCAAGTTTTGTCATCATCGATGCAGAAGCCACTGAAATGGCACAACCTTTTCCAGTAAACATAATCTTCTCTACTTTTTTTTCGGCGTCTAATTTCAAATAAAACTCAAAACTATCTCCACAAAGTGGATTATGTCCTTTAAAAGTAACATCAGGATGCTCCATCACACCAAAATTCTTGGGATTTTTACTGTGATAGGTAATTTGATCGTTATAAATAGAATGAATACTCATGCAAAAATCTCTTGAACTTTCTTGATAGCGTTAATAAGTACATCAATTTCTTGTGGTGTATTATAAACCGCAAATGATGCTCTGCTTGAAGCTGGTATCCCAAAACGAGTCATTAGTGGTTGCGCACAATGATGTCCTGCACGGATAGCAACGCCTTCCATATCCAAAATTGTTCCTACATCATGGGGATGAATATCTCCCATTAAAAAGGAAATAATGGATGCTTTTTGTTTTGCCTTTCCTAGAATACTAACACCGTCTAACTTATTTATTTGATCTGTTGCATAAGCTAATAATTCGTGTTCGTAAGCTTCCATTTTTTGAATTCCAATAGATTCTACAAATTTTATTGCTTCACCTAATGCAATGACTCCTATAATGTTAGGAGTTCCCGCCTCAAATTTGAACGGGACATCATTATACGTCGTTTTTTCAAAACTAACTTCACGAATCATGTCACCACCACCACGAACTGGTGGCATTTTTTCTAACCACTCACCTTTTCCATAAAGAACACCGACTCCAGTTGGCCCAAATAATTTATGAGCAGAAAAAACAAAAAAGTCGCAATCTAAATCTTGAACATCAACAGCTGTGTGTGGCGCTGATTGAGCTCCATCTAGTAATACTGGAACTCCTTTTGCATGAGCTTTTTGAATCATCTCTTTGGCAGGGTTTATTGTTCCCAAAACATTGGAGATATGAATCATTGTAACCAATTTAACTTTATCAGTTAATAAGTTTTCAAAAGCAATCATGTCTAATTCGCCATTATCCAAAACTGGAATAACTTTTAGTTTTACTCCTTTTGGAACGGCATGAATCTGCCAAGAAACAATATTTGCGTGATGTTCCATTTCAGTGAGCAGAATTTCATCTCCTTCTTGAAAATAAAACTGAGCCAATGAAGCCGCAACCATATTTATGGCATCGGTTGTTCCGCTTGTCCAAACAATTTCTTCTTCTTGTTTGGCATGAATAAACTTTTGCACTATTCCACGAACTTTTTCATAAGAATCGGTAGCAGTTTGACTCAAATAATGAACTCCACGGTGAACATTTGAATGTTCGTAACTGTGATACGCTTTAATTCGCTCAAAAACAGCACAAGGCATCTGTGCAGACGCCCCGTTATCAAAATAAACTAATGGTTTTCCGTAAACTTCTCGATTCAATATTGGAAATTCATCCCTAATTTTTAGGATATCAGAATCTGATAAAGAAGATTGAAGGCTTACGTTTTTGGTTTTACTCATGCGTGTGTTGGCTCAATCAAGCGTTGTGCGAATTCTGAAACGACATCACTTAATTGTTTTTTCAAAGATTTAATTTCAATGTTTTCTATTACTTCTAATGCAAATCCATACATCAATAATTCTTTTGCAGAAGTTTCGTTTAAACCACGAGATTTTAAATAGAACAATTCTTCATCATCCATTTGTCCTACCGTTGCACCATGTGAACATTTAACGTCATCTGCAAAAATTTCTAATTGTGGCTTTGTATCAACTCGTGCAAAATCTGATAAAATGATGTTTCTGTTTTCCTGAAACGAATCTGTTTTTTGAGCAATTTTATCCACCCAGATTTTTCCGTTAAAGACAGAATGTGATTTATCGTCAACTACTACTTTATGTAATTGATGCGAAGTACAATGGGGTTTTTGATGATGCATTACAGTATGAGTATCAGACTCTTGCTCATCTGAAAGCAGTACAAGTCCGTCTAAAGTACAATCGGCTTCACTTCCAGCTAAATTAGCTCGAACGTCAGACCGTGAAAATTTTGAACCGAAATGAATGGAATACGATTCGTAATGACTGTTTTTTTCTAAATGAGTACCAATTCTATTAACGTGATATGCTTTTTTACTATCTCTTTGAACTCGATAATGTTTCAATGAAGCTCCCTCAGCAATACTAAGCTCAGTAACAGGAATATTCAAATATGCTGCATCGCCGATAGCAATAAAGTTTTCAATTAAAGTAGCTTTAGAGAATTTATCAGCGCAAACTAAACAGCGAGAAGTAATTAAAGCATTTTGGGCTTCTCTGGTTACGATATTTAAAATATAAATCGGTGACTCAATTTTAGTTTCTTTTGGGATGTAGATAAAAACACCATTATCAACGAAACTGTTATTTATTGTCGTGAAAATATCTTCTGCTGCTGTTTGAAAAGCACCTAAATGCGTTTCTAATTCGTGCATTTGTTTTTCCTCAGCCTTATCAAAAGTCTGAATAACAGCACCAAGTGGTAATTTTCCAACTATTGATTGCTCAGGTCTGTATTCGCCATTAACAAAAACCAAAGTTGTCTCAGCTGACTCAGGCAATAAATACGCACTTACATCAACTGTTTTTGTACCGTTTATGGGTTTGAACTCAGAACGAAAAATTTCTTTTAGATTTACGAATTTCCATTCTTCGTTTTTTGCAGTTGGTAGAGGAATCCCTGCTAATTTCTCCAGAGATGCTTCCCGGAAACTTGTTAGATAATCTTGATTAAACGTCTGTGCTGCAAACGCTTTCTTAAGATTATCAGTAAATTGATTTGTTTGCTGTGTCATTACTTTACGGCTCCATTAACAGGCACATCAGCTAAAATCCAATCATAACCACGCTCCTCTAATTCAAGAGCTAATTCTTTTCCACCAGATTTAACGATACGTCCTTTTACTAAAACATGAACGAAATCAGGTTCAATGTAATTCAACATTCTCTGATAATGAGTAATCATTAAAACTGCTTTATCAGCTGTAAATAATTTATTAATTCCATCAGCTACAATACGTAAAGCATCAATATCTAAACCAGAATCTGTTTCATCTAAAACAGCCATTTTAGGTTGCAAAACAGCCATCTGAAGAATTTCATTTCTTTTCTTCTCACCACCTGAAAAACCTGTGTTTACAGATCGATCAAGGAATGAAGGATCCATTTCAACAACTTTTAATTGCTCACGAACATAATCGTCAAATTCTAGCGGATCTAATTCTTCGTTACCGTTTGATTTTTGTATCGCATTGTAAGCCATGCGCAAAAATGTTGCATTTGAAACACCTGGAACTTCAACTGGATATTGAAACGCAAGAAAAAGACCTAAACGAGCTCGATCTTCTGGATCCATTTCAAGAATATCAACACCGTTGAATAAAATTTCGCCTTCAGTTACTTCATAAGCTG
>CAZNTR010000292.1:0-3646 GCA_964575925.1 uncultured Chitinophagales bacterium | reverse complement strand
AGATTAATTTGAAAAGTAAAACGGGATTGATAACATTACGGAACGTTACGAGTGTGAAAGCTCCTTTAAACCATCATAAAATTTCATCAGCCCTATTTGGTTTATACATCTTCTTATTGGAAGTGCGAGGCAAATGTGGGAGTTTTGTCTTATGCTTCACACAACAATATCAAAGCTAGAATCAGAAAATCCCCCTTTCGAGACAATATGAGGCGGTTTTACTCGAAATTTAGCCAAAGGGGGCTTGGGGGATTTCAATTTTGATTTTTCTTAACTCGGTGAACATCTTGTACTTGATTCAGGATCTCCACCTAGTACATCTTTCTGCTTTTAGTTCATCTTGAAATCTCCCTTGCCTCTTTGATGTTCATACGTCTTCGTACTCAAAGTTCTTGGCAAAAGATGGATTTTTTTGAACCTGAGATATGAATTCTATTCTTCACTAGGCTGAGATTCTGGGTCAAGCCCAGATTGACGAAAACTAAAACGGTCATCCTGAACTTGATTCAGGATCTCCGCCTAGCACATCTTTCTGCTTTTAGTTCATCTTGAAATCTCCCTTGCCCTCTTAGATGTTCATACGTCTTCGTACTCGAAGTTCTTGGCAAAAGATGGATTATTTTGAACCTGAGATGTGAATTCTGTTCTTCACTAAACTGAGATTCTGGGTCAAGCCGGAATGTCATAAAAAAAACGGTCATCCTGAACTCGATTCAGGATCTCCGTCTAGCACATATTTCTGCTTTTAGTTCATCTTGAAATCTCCCCTGCCCTTACATAATTTGCAAGAAACTCAAAATCGAATTCAAAAAGGATACTCACGAAAGCCTTCAAACTGAAACGACTTACTGACCGAGCCATTTTCTAATTCAGTAATCAGACGTTTACTTTTCGCATTAATACATTTCAGCCCATTTTTCTGAAAAAGACGAACCAGCATAAACGTGAATACGTGTTCCCCTACTACATAAATTGCATCTGCTTTATTGGACAGAACCCTAGTAAGGAGATTATTAGCAATATCGACTAACTTCTCATATTTCCATTCCGGCTCAATATGAGGAAATTCGATATCTACTACACTTATATAGTGTTGAATAGCATCGTGTTGTTGAGCTTCTGGCCAAGTAGAAAAAGGATGATTAGAAAGATTGATAAGCATAATAGTATTAGATTTGTTAAAAAATAAGCGGAGGCTTGCAGGTTTCTCTCGAGTAAACCAGGTAGAAAGTTTGCACCCAAGCTACAGCCCCCGCTGTACCCCAAAATTTCTGATAATTGAAATCCTGTGGATTTCTTGTGTGTGTATTTTGAAGACTCAAAGGTAAAAGCTTTAAGTCTTTATTATGATTACCGAAGCGTTACGAACTGTTACGAATTAGTTTTGAGGTGCGCTTGTTTTTTTTAAATATCTATACCAATTCTTACCCTAGAATGAATTCATCTTTTCGTTTATAGAATACTTTACATCATTTGAATTCCTTATTGCACTAGGCTGAGATGATGGGTCAAGCCCATCATGACAAACGGTCATCCTGAACTTGATTCAGGATCTTGATCTAGCCCATTGTTTAATTTATAACTATGCTTGATGTGTTGCCACGTATTTCTTTCTTCTCTTGGCGGAGATTCTGGGGCAAGCCCAGTATGACGAAAACAAATTCTGTCATCCTGAACTTGATTCAGGATCCCTGTCTAGCTCATCTTTTTGCAATAGCTATGTTTGACGTGATGGGACATACGTTTTTTTCTCTAAGCGGAGATTCTGGGTCAAGCCCAGGTACAAAATATAACGGTCATCCTGAATTTGAGTAATGAATATCGGCATAAATCTTTGTTTTTCCAATTTTTATCATCATGAAATCCCCCCATCACCCTTTGATTTTCTTGCGTCTTTTTGCGCAACGGTTCTTGGCAAAAGGGGGAGTTTTTTTGCTGTGCTTCGCACTATGTATTTATATGCTTCGCACTTAAATATCAACGCTCAAAAAAAAGATCATCAAAGCTCGGACCAGAAAATGCCCCTTTTGAGACTTTATGAGGCGATTTGCCTCGAAATTCAGCCAAAGGAGACTTTGGGGGCTGAATGCGGATGAGCATTCGGTACTAATAAAACTTTAGACATTGATTTCAATACGGAACTAAAAATTTCATAACTAAGCTTTCAGTTCCATGATTTCTTCAAAACTGAGTCCTGTAACCTCTATTACGTCTTTGATTGCCATTCCCTTTTTAAGAAGATTTTTTGCAATTCGTTTAGTACCAATTTCAATCCCTTCTTCCAATTTTGTATTCATCACCAACAAATCATCGCGATACACTTTTAGACTGAGTTCGTATTTAAAACGCTCATCTTCGGAGAGTTTAGCTAGTTCTGCTTTTTCTAAAAATTTCATAACTCAGCTTTCAGTTCCATGATTTCTTCAAAACTAAGCCCAGTAATTTCCATAATTTCTGGAATTGGAGTTCCTCTTTTGAGAAGAATTTTTGCTATATGCTTAATTCCTTGTCCAAAGCCATCTTCTCTTGCTGTTGTTATCACCAACAAATCATCACGATATACTTTTAAACTGCGTTCATATTTAAAACGCTCATCTTCGGAGAGTTTAGCTAGTTCTGCTTTTTCTAAAAATTTCATAAAGATGTGTTCCTTTATGTTGATGGGAATATTATGCAAACGTTCCATATTTCTGAGCAAGAAAAGCCATTTATCAAAGAGACTTTCCAATTCGTGTTCGGCTTTCTTGAACTTTGGAACTTCCAAATAAATATACGTCAACTTGTTATAAAATACATCGAATGTTTCCGTATTGAGTAATTGAACTCGGCTTAAGACACTGTTATTACTACTTCGAGTTTGCTCCAATTCAAAATCCATAATGGCAACCACATACACCGCAGTTTGCTCAAAACTCCAATCTCCTTTAATTGCTTGCTGCTGAATCGGAAAGGTGGAATAATAAATCAGGCGCTCTTTAAAGTTCTTTTGTTTTTGCCGCTGGATTTCAACAATAAAATGTTCTCCGCCCTGATTCCGGCAATATAAATCAAAGAATGCTTTTCGGTGTTCTTCACTTGATCCGAATTGTTCGGTGTTTAAATAAGTGATTTCTTCAATGATTCCTTGTTCTTCTGCAAGGAGTTCATTTAGGAAGGCGATTAAAAGTTCTTTTGCGGATTCCTCACCAAAGAGTTTTTTGAATCCAAAATCTGTAAAGGGGTTTATATAAGTTGACATAAGCGTACGTTTGAAAATTAGTGTTATGTCATAGAGACTCTTGAAAGGTCAAAACCTTACAGGATTTTTTATTTTATTTTTTAGCGTGGCGGTTTGTCATCCTGAACTCGATTCAGGATCCTGGCCTAGCCCATTGTTTTTTTTAGCTATGCATGATGGATAACATGTACTTTTTTCTTAACCAGGCGGAGATTCTGGGTCAAGCCCAGAATGAACAATTAGCCTAATTAGTAAAGAAAATAAAAGTAGTACTTTTTATTTTAGTATCCCTAAAAATTTAAAAACGGTAGAGGATAAGAATTAAATCAAATTGAAGCTATTGCTTTGAATTTAGTTCTGAATAAATACACTTAATTAAAAACAATGATTTTCAAATTGTTCGGATTTAATTGCGTTTATTAATCAATT
>CAZNTR010000291.1:1771-3671 GCA_964575925.1 uncultured Chitinophagales bacterium | reverse complement strand
TTAGAAAGTCATCTTAATATGAAACGCACGCTTTTTTGGTCTGGACTTAGTTTTGCATCAGAATTTCTTGTTGGATTTATTTCATTGAGCTGGATAAGCAGAATGTATTCAACGGAAGAATTAGGTGCTTGGGTCTTATTTATCACTTTCCTATTTCTTGGCACAAAAATGCGTGAAGGCATGGTTCAAAATGCTTTAGTAAAGTTTTCTCAAACGGATGAGGCAAAATTCAAAGAAGAAACGTTTGGTAGAGGTTTTATTTTTAGTTTGAGTTTGGAAATCCTTTTCTCTTCGATTGCTCTTCTTTTTGGAATTTTTCTTCCTGATGGATTATTGAGTTCATTGCTTTTGTTTTACGGGGCTATGGCAATTCCTCAAATGTTGTTCAGATACAGCCAACTTGTGCTTCAATCTGAAGTTAGAACCCAAGAAATGGCTTACGCAAATGTAACTCTTATCCTTTTGATGTTAAGTGTTATTGGTTTGTCGTTATTGTTCGCTATTTCATTTCAACATCTACCTTTTGTTCTTGGAATTCCATTTTTTATCAGCGCAATTATTAATTATAGCTTGCGAATTTCTGCTAAAAACTGGTTTTCTAAACGTGATTCTGAATTCCCAATTGCAGCTTTTTTGAGTTATATCAAAAGTGGGTTTATTCGTGAAGGTGTTGGAACACTGTCTTCAAGAGCTTATTTATTTATGAGTGCCTGGATGGGTGGTTTACAATCTTCTGCCTTTGTTGGAATTGCAAGTAGATACACGAATTTGATTTATCTGCCAAATTCTGCGTATCAAAGTGTGTTGTACCCAAAAGCTTGTCAAGCTTACACTAAAACGGATTTACGAGGAATTGAGACTTTTTATAGAAAATCTTTAGCTCAAGAGTTTCTTGCTTTTATTCCGTTCTCGATTGCCTTAATTATTGGTTCTTACTTTCTTATACCAATAATTCACGGCGAAGCCTATATGGCATCTGTTCCTTTTCTTGCAGTTCTTGTTCTTCACGGCGCATTTATTTCTCCAATTGGACACGCTTTTGGAAGTATAATGCATGTTCTAGAAAAACCAGAATCAGTTACAGTTTTAGTTACGTATATGAGTTTGTTAAATCTTATTACTACTATCGGTTTTAGTTTTATATGGGGAGTTTGGGGAAGTGTTTTAGCCCCAATTTTCACCGATATTATTGGCCTATTTGTAATGCATTCTTTCTTAAAAAAAGCTGGCATTAACGGATTAATAGGCAGTTATTTCTCCATCAAACAAGAATTTAACTTACTCATTGCTCACGCTTAATATGGCTATTATGAATTCTATTATCTCTGTTGTTTTACCAACTTTTAACCGCGCAGAATTGCTTCAAAAACAGTTAAATGCCTTATCAAATCAGACCTTAGAATCACATTTGTACGAAATTGTTGTTGTAAACGATGGATCATCTGATGCTACATTTGAACTGTTAAACGAATGGAAAGCTAACTATTCAAATAGAGTAGTTCTTCATCTCGAAAATGGAGGTCCAGCAAAAGCTAGAAATTCGGGTGTTGCAGCTGCCAAAGGTGAATATATCGCGTTTACCGACGATGATTGTATCGTTGCAGCAGATTGGTTATATGAAATCTATATCGCTTTTCTAAAATATCCTGTTATCGCTTTACAAGGGCGCACTACTACCGATCGCGCCAATCGTACTCCTCTTACACATCAAATTGAAAATCTTAGCTTTCGTAGTTTAACAGTTACATGCAATGCAGCTATAAAAAAATCAGCTTTTGAACAAGCAGGTGGATTTTCAACCGAATTTGCCTTTGCACACAACGAAGACACTGAACTCAGCTGGAAATTGAATGAAATTGGCTTAACAGAGTTTATCCCAAGTATGCATGTGTTTCATCCT
>CAZNTR010000291.1:0-1671 GCA_964575925.1 uncultured Chitinophagales bacterium | reverse complement strand
TTTATTTATGTGAATTCGTTTGATCCAAATTTTGGCGAAATTCAAACTCAATTAAGCTGCAAAAAGAAAATTTATCATTGCGTTGATTGGATTGGCGGCGAAGAATATATTGCCAAACATGGCTTAGCTTCTGAAGAACATTTTGTACGAAATCTTGCTGATATCGTTATTACAACTTCTGAACCTTTGGCAAAACGCTTAAAAAAATGGAACTCTAACACAACTTGTATTCCAAATGCAGCCGATTTTTCTCACTTTTATGGAAATCATGTCGAACCTGATGAGTATAAATCGATTCCTGGGAAAAAAATTGTTTATGTTGGCAATATCGGATTACGAATTGATTACGCATTAATCGAAAAAACAGCTATCGAACATCCTGAATGGAGTTTTATTTTTGTTGGTCCCAAAGATCCTACCTATTTCAAAGGTCAAGAACTTGAAAAACTTAACAATGTCCATTTTTTAGGAAAAAGAGCTTACAATGTTCTTCCTGCTTACATGCAACATGCCGATGTAGCCTTAATTCCATTCGAAAAAAGTACCTTAACAGAATTCATTTATCCCTTAAAACTAAATGAGTACTTAGCAACAGGAGTTCCTGTAGTTTCCAGCGACTTTACCGATCTTTCTGATTTTAAATCAGCGATTGATAGTTATAGCAGTCCTGAGGAATTCAGCCAAAAAATTCAGAGTGCTATTATTACTAATTCACCTGAAAAAAAAGCTCACCGTGAATTTATTGCGAAATTAAATACATGGGAAAACAGAATGTTATTTTGGAATAAATATATAGCGGACTAGAAATATGTTAACATCCATAAAAGCAAAACTCGATTCAAATCCGGCTTTAAAAGCATTTATTCACTCTCTTTTGGTGAGTAAATCGGATGCACGTCCTAGATGGATTTCCCGTTTTATTATAAATCCATTTGTTCACAAAAAAGCTTCATCAAGCAAAATAAGACATTCCTCTCGTCTCGATGTTTTTCCGTTTAATAGATTTGAATTGGGTGCAAAATCAACGATTGAAGATTTTTGTGTGGTTACCAATGGTGTTGGCGATATTATTATTGAAAGCGGAGTTAGAATCGGAATTGGTTCTGTTTTAATGGGTCCACTTACTGTTGAAAAAAACACCATTTTAGGGCAACATGTGTTGCTTACGGGATTAGATCACAATTATTTAGATCCAACTATTGCCATTAAAAATCAAGGTGTTTCAACCAAAAAAACTCATATTGGTGCGGACTGTTTTATTGGGGCAAATGCTTGTGTTTTACCTGGAGTAAGTATCGGAAAACATTGTGTAATTGCGGCAGGCGCTGTTGTAACTAAATCTGTTCCTGATTTCCATATTGCTGCTGGAAATCCCGCCAAACTAATTAAAAAATATAATTTTGAAACGAACGAATGGGTTCGTTGTTAAGCTGAAAGACGTTTTATGGTAGATGTAAGTATTCTCATTGTTAATTATAACACAAAAGATTTGCTCCGCGCTTGTCTAAAAAGTATTGAAAAACAGGTTCACGTTTCTCACGAAGTTATTGTGGTTGATAATGCATCAAGCGATTCAAGTGGAGAAGTTCTTCCAAACGAATTTCCAAACGTTCACTTCATTTTAAGTCCTGATAATCTTGGTTTTGCAGCAGGAAATAATTTAGGTCTTAC
>CAZNTR010000290.1:0-3681 GCA_964575925.1 uncultured Chitinophagales bacterium | reverse complement strand
ATTCTTTATCAACAATTGCTTGAAGTGTTAATTTGAATTAATAGATATCTGTATGCTGAATATTTAGTTATTTTGCCAATTAATTATTGCAGAAAAAAATTTATCCGTGACTTCCTAGAAATTTATCCAAGTTTAATTTCACATCAATTGTAACGAGTATTCACTTTTCCGTTCAGGCCGTCATACCTGCTTTCGCAGGTATGACTGGAAATTGAAAATGAACTTTACGACAATTATCAACTAATAAATTTTATAAACCTAAAATGGAACTACTGTAATCGACTGACTTTTGAATTTAGGCATACTCATTCCGATATCAGCATTTTTATAAGTTGGATCACAAATAGTAAACACTTTGTCTCCTACTTTTAATTGATCTCCATTTATTCCTTCGCTTTTAAAAGCAACGGCTGTAGCTAAATGACCAGGATATTTAATACCAACTACATCTAAACCAACAATTGATTTGACTAAAGTTGCAAACAAAATAGAACGGTCTTCACAATCAGAAAAAGGGAAATGAAGCGTTTCCTCACCAAAGAAATATTTTTCTTTACCGAACTGATCCTTATCAGTTTTGTAGGCAAAAGCTGTTTGAACAAACCGTAAAATCATATTTACTTGGGTGTATTCGTCTTTACCCTTAACAATTGCTTTCATTTCCTTAACTAAACTTCCAATTGCCGCATCAGATAAAGCAGCTTGAAAATAAACTGTTAAGTCAGTTTGAGGATAATTATCATACAATTCAACTAATGAATTATTGTAGCTAATAGGAACATCCCACTTCTCATCTTGATAAGCAAATTTGAGCAAACGTTTTGTATTTGCAGCCATCAATTCAGGGCGAGTCGAAAAGCGCAAATCAAATTCTGCAACTGCTTTTGGATAACTTCCTGCGTACGTATAAAGTGATACATTTTCTTTAATTGGATTAATAAAATCAACAAGATAATATCTCTTTTTATCTTCTAAAGTATAGTAACTCACACCAAATAAACGTTGCTGAGTTGGAGCTAACAAATGAATTTGTTCATCATTATATCCCAATTTGATATTATAGCCCGATTTCAATAAAAAGAACCAAGTAAACATGCGAACTTCATGTTCGTTCGCTTCAACTGCTTTTTGAACTGAAGTTTGAACCAAACGTCCAAAAGCCCAATCATTTAAGACATATTTCTTACGCTGTTTGTACAACTCATTCAACATCGTCTCATAATTCGAGTTCGATAGTTTTTGGAAAAACTTGCTAATTCCATCAGGATTATAACTTTCTAAACGAATTGATTTCCAATCAGGATCGGTATGTAAACTGATATTCACACCAAAAAATGTAAACTCTAAAGGTTTGATTATGGGTTTTGCAGGAACTTCTTTCTTTGGTTCGCCAGGCGCTGGTGGTGGCGGTGCTTCAACAACAACTTTTACTAAGGGTTTTGGCGGAGCAGCTTTTGGTTTCTGCTCTTCAACTATTGGAGCAACTACACTATCTACTTTTATAATCGTTTTTTCAGCAGGCTTTGTTTTTGTTGGTGTCGCAACCGGTTGCTCAACTATTTTGGGGCCGCTAATCATTTTTTCAGCTGGTTTTGCATTTACAAATTCCCAAGCTTGTTTTAGCATTCCATTAAACTCTTTGTCCTGCTTACTTTTAAAGTTTTGAAAATCTGCTTCTTGTTGCTTTTTCCATTCTTCGAAACTCTGGGTGTAAGCCGGAACTGCGAACAAAAGAATACCTAAGCAGAGATAGTGTACTTTTTTCATAGGGCTATTATTAGGTTTTAAAATGAAAATCTACGCATTTTTTCATTAACGGTCACTTCTTATCAATTGTTCTGTTACATCACACAGTTTCAAAAATACTTAACAGGGATTAACTGATTTTTCTTGGTATATTTCCAGTCTTTATCAAAAAACAAAGCCCACTTTACATGTCCGAAATTCAAGAGATAGAACTACAGGAAACACAGGAAGAAATCATTCCATCTATTATGCCTGTAATACCGATGAGGGATAATGTGGTCTATCCGTACACTATGTATCCAATTCTTATCGGACGAAGCAGTTCTATTGAAGCGGTAAATTCGGCTTTGGAATCGCATAAATATTTGCTACTTATAGCTCAAAAAGATTTTACACTAGAAGATCCAGCTTTTGCTGATTTGCATGAATATGGCACTGTTGCCAAAGTAATGCAAGTACTTCATCTACCAAATAACATGATGAAAGTACTCGTAAGTGGCTTATTTACTGCAAAATGGACTGGCGTTGAAAATGAAGAAGTTTCATTTCTGAATGCAGAATTCGAACCTATTGAATTAACGCTGACCAAAGCAGGTGAGAAACGCATTGAAGCGCTGATCAAAAAAACGAAAGAAAAGTTTGAGCGCTACACCTTTATTAATGAAGAACTCCCTGAAGAATCCTTATTAAGCTTCAGCACAATCGAAGATCCAATTCATCTTTTCTACTATATTTGTTCTTTTATCGATTTAGAAATACCTGAAAAGCAATCTTTGCTTGAAGGAACCGATTTAGCTGCTAAATACACCAAATTACTTACGCATTTAACCAAAGAAATTGATCTTCTTTCAGTATCCCAAGAAATTAACGAACGCGTTCAAGAAGAAATTCAAAACACTCAGAAAAAGTTCTTTATTCAAGAGCAAATTAAAGTTCTGCAAGAAGAGTTAGATGAAGATGATTTTGCCGACCCAGATTTAGCCAAATTAAAAGAACAAGTTGACAAGCTTGAGCTTTCTGAACAAGCAAAAGTAAAAGCTTTAGAAGAATTGGAGCGTTTGAAAAAAATGCCTCAAATGTCGCCGGAATACAGTGTTTCTCGAAATTACTTAGATTGGCTTTTATCCTTACCCTGGGGAACTTACACCAAAGACAACTTGAATATTAACAATGTCAAAACGGCTTTAGACTCAGATCATTTCGGCTTAGAAAAACCAAAAGATCGCATTTTAGAACACATTGCCGTATTGAATTTAGTTGAGGCTTTAAAAGGTCAAATTCTGTGTTTTGTTGGCCCTCCAGGAACTGGAAAAACATCTCTTGCTAAATCAATTGCCAATGCTATTGGACGCAAAATGGTTCGCATTGCTTTAGGCGGTGTTCATGATGAAGCAGAAATTCGCGGTCATAGAAAAACCTACATTGGTTCCATGCCTGGAAGAATTATTCAGTCTTTGAAAAAAGCAGGAAGCATGAATCCTGTTATTATTCTTGATGAAATTGATAAAGTCGGTTCTGATTTCAGAGGAGATCCATCTTCTGCAATATTAGAAGTGCTCGATCCTGAACAAAATAACACGTTCAACGACAATTATTTAGAAGTCGATATCGATTTATCTCAAGTCATGTTTATCACCACGGCAAATGTTGCAAGTGATATTCAGCCTGCTTTATTAGATAGAATGGAATTGATTCAGTTACCAGGATATTTAGAGCACGATAAAGCCGAAATTGCTAGACTTCATTTAATTCCGAAACAACTTAAAGCTCACGGTTTAAAACCTAGCAAAGTGAAATTTAAGGATGATGCGATTATGGAAATCATTCGTAAATACACCGCAGAAGCTGGAGTTCGAAATTTAGAGCAACAAATTGCTGCCTTATGCAGAAAAGTGGCCAAATTACAAGTCATCAAACAAGCTGATGGTGAAAAAG
>CAZNTR010000289.1:0-3703 GCA_964575925.1 uncultured Chitinophagales bacterium | reverse complement strand
GAGAAGTTCCTGGCCAGTAACTCAAACCAACCGATGGATTAATAAATGAACTCAAACGATTCAATCCTAAATTTATATTTTTTTGAATTTGATCTGATTCAGATTGGCTGAGCACTTTAAGATCTCCGATGAATAACTGAGCTAAAAGCTTTGAAGTCGTCTGCTCTAAACAGCCGTGAGGATACTGAATGAGACCATCTAAGCGATGCTCTAAACGAATCGTGCTAAAACTCGATGCTGAAACACGAACCGAATTTGTACCAGGAATTCCCAAACTCAATAAATTCCAATTCAGTGTTTTACCCGTTGCAAGAACAGTATCTTTTACTTCAATAACATCCATTAAACCATCATTTACCCAAAGTTCAATTTCATTATACGCTTTTTGATTGCCTGAACTTGCTTCAACTGTTATTTTTGAAGCTCCAAAAACGGAATTGGTTTCACACTCAAAAAAAGCAGTTTGGTCGCCGGAAGTTGAAAATTGCATTTCTTTTACTTCTTCGCCTTTAATTTTTAAGGCTCAGCTTGTTGTGATTCGAACAGAAACTGTTTTTGCTTTATCATCGCTCGAAAAAACAGTTATCGGAATAGTAAATCGCTCATTTGTTGCTACTTCTCTTGGCGCAGTTGCCAAAATCATTAAGTCTTTTTTTACAGGAATCGTCTTTTCTCCATAACCATATTTTTTATCATTTGAAGCAACAATCATTGCACGAACAGAGCCTACATAATTTGGCAGCAAAATTTCGTGTTTATTTGTCTGTCCTTTTTCTAAAGTAAAAGGGCCTAAAACCTTAACTACGGCATCAAACCGATTTACTTTTGTTAGGTTTTTAACATCCGCTAAACTTTCGTCACCACCAAGGCTTATTACTTTTGTTGAATTGGCTAAATAGGAATCACTTACGAGGTCGAATAAATCCCAGGTTTTTACTCGTAAGGCTTCGTGTGCAAAAAATGAAGTATGTGGATCTGGCGTTTTAAAATTCGTTAAATCGAGCAAACCGTCTTCCACCAAAGCTAAGGTATACGTGAATGGAACTCCGGTTTTTTCCTTCACACTAATTACTGCTTTTGAACTCGGTTCAAATTTTTCTGCAGACTCAATTATTGGATACAAACGAGAAAGTGCATCATCAATTCCAAGTTTCTGAACGCCATATTGTCGAATCGGCAAGGATTCTTCTCTTCGTTCGAAAGCTTGAATGACATGAGCATGAATAAAAACATTTGGTATCATGTTTCGATCAGCTTCAAACTCAAAAAAAGTTTGCTCGCCATTTCCTGGAATCCATTCTTGGCGCAAAACTTTGTCCGCTTTTTCAATACTGATTAACACATTTGAGCCTTTTGGCGCAGGAATAAAGACGTTTACTTTTGAGCCAATCGTATAATTTTCTTTTTCTGTTGAAAGTTGAATGATATTTGCGCCGCCATCTTTTGTATCTCTACCTCGACCTGCATAACCTGGCCAATCTACATAGACAATTTTGCTGCTTTCATGACCGCCGTCTTCATGTTTTACTTTTACTAAATAACGTCCCCAATCAGGATAATTGATTTGAAAATCTCCTGTTGCCATTCCATTTTCGTCTGTCATGACCGTTTTTTCTGCCTGAACAGGTTCTACAGATTCCCGTGAGAAATAATCGCTAACTTTTTCTTGAGATTGTTCAAACCACCAACGCCATTTCAATTTGTACACTTTGTAAGATACTCTTTGTCCTTTAAGTGGCTTTCCATCAGGTTTTAAAACTACGAATTGTAATGGGTGTTTTTTATCGGTGAGTAGCATATTTCGTTTATCACCACTCGGAATGCTTACGCCAACATAGGCTTTATAAGGATGATACCAAGTAGAAAATGACATCACGCTAAAGTCACCAGACTTCTCAAAAACTTTAGTATCAAAATGTAATTTCAGTCTTCCTGGCGCTTGTTTAATCGGAGTAAAAGGTACATTGATGTTGGCTTCACCTTCGCTATTGAGCTCAACATCTACAGTTTTTAATTCTGAATCCTGTAATTCTCTCGTTAAATCAGTGAACGAATAATCTGCAAAGTTCGGAGAAACAAACGGCACATTCGTAAATGAACCAGAAATTTCAGCCTCAAGCCCAGTTGCTTTTGCGCCATGCAGCCATTGTGATGAAATCGTTCCACTTAGGGTTTTTGTTTGATAATTCGCTTCTTCAGGATCCGTTTTTAATTGAATTTTCAAACGATTTGGTTTTACTGTTTCAATGGGAACTGTTTTGGTAAACGATTGTCCACCAACTCTTGCCGTTACCGTATAATGACCAGTTGGAGCTTGAATGGAGGTTTTCGTTTTGAACAGATACATTCCATTTACCGATTTTGTAATGGCAGTACGTTCAACTAATTGCTGTCTTGAATCACTCAATTCAAATAAAACAGGATGATTTTCTGGGAAATCTTTTTTTTCAGCCTCTAGAATAAATCCAATATATAAGGAATCTCCAGGTCTTCTAACTCCACGTTCGGTATATAAAAATCCTTTCACTCCATTTTGAACGGTTTTACCTGAAATAGGAAAAGAACTCGAGGATAAATTCGAATTGTTTAACGTAAGGTAACCGGCTTGTTCTTTGTATGAAACCTTAATTAACCAAGCCTTTTCATTGGTTTGAATTAATACTGAACCGTTAGCTTGAGTTTTAGTAGTCAATATTTTTTCAAGCGGAAAATTTAACACATCAATTTGAGCATCTGCAATTGGCTGAGCCGTATTTAAATCTGTTACATTTACTACAAAGGCATTTTCACCCGTCGATTTGGCAATGATTCCAATATCGGAAGCAAGTACATTTTTGTAGCGGCGTTTATCTTTCGTGTAATAGGAAATGTTACATGGATTATTTCTTTCTCTCCAATCGTACCCATCAGGATAATACGAATCGTCGTAAGAATCCCAATAACTTACTTCTGATTTAGCTGAGTTCATTGAGCTACTTAAATCTGAACTTTCATCATCTAAGTTTTCTTCTGAATTTACACAAGATGATAAAACGTATTTCATCGTAAAACTTAATTCAAGTCTATAAACCGCGCCCGGTTCTGTTTTTATAATATCTTTAATATCAACAACATAAGAATTCCACATAGCTGAAGATACATCTCCAAGAATGGCTAAATCGACTCGTTTCCCTTTAATAAATTTACTAACTCTATGTAATTGTTCACCCGAAGTCATAGTTGAATTAACTTGCAAAAATTGAGGGATATTTTTTTCAAATATTTTGTAGATACGAATATCAACCGCTCTGAGTCCAATTGCTTTAAAAGGAACTAAGAGTTTTCCAGAACGGGGTAAAATAACACCATCACCAAGAAATTCTACTTTTGGTAACTCTTCTGCGAATTGAAAAACTTTAGAGAAAGGCGCTCTTAACTCATATTTCTTTTCACTTTTAATTTCTTTTTCAACTCGTAAACTTAAATTGGTTCCACCTTCAATTGAAAAACGTGGATAAACATAGAGAAAATTTGCTACCGTTTCGAAACGGAGATTATCCGAATCATTTAACTTAATTTTGCCTATAAACTGCTGATCTTTAGCTAAGTTTTCTGAGAAAATGACCTTAATTCTTGTAACTCCTTGGTTTTCAAATTCTGCTTTTGTAATCAGAAATTCATTTTTTGAAGGAATACTTACCGTTTCAGAACCTTCGCCTTTAAA
>CAZNTR010000288.1:0-3776 GCA_964575925.1 uncultured Chitinophagales bacterium | reverse complement strand
TGCTGTATTGTCATTCTGTCCGTGCGTTGTGGTAGGCAAGCTCTTT
Source organism: uncultured Chitinophagales bacterium (assembly GCA_964575925.1). GTDB lineage: Bacteria > Bacteroidota > Rhodothermia > Balneolales > M1805 > M1805. The sequence goes on along the minus strand of CAZNTR010000288.1, from coordinate 3,730 downwards.
GCCAAGCTTAGGCATGCGGGTTGGCTGGTGCGACTTGCAAATGTGCTTGCAAATTGGGCGGGCTATTTTTTACTATAACGTTTAAAATAATCGTCAATTTCAGGTCTAAGTTCTAACCCAATTTTTTCAAAAATATCAAGTAAATCATTATAAGCTCCTTCACCCCCTAAAAAATCCCAAAATTCATGTGCAACTTTTAATTCATTTTCTAAATCAAGCATTCCTGCCATTGTCCATCGTGAATAAGGTTTTGGCTCGTAAGGATTATATGGAATGGCAATTAATGTATTTACTTTCGCTTTTGGGTTGTCAGCGAGTACACAAGCTGTCCATTCTAGTAAAGTTCTTTTAAATTCTATAAATCCTCCTTTGTTGGGCTTTGCAGTTTTAATATCAAAAAGAAAAAGTTCATCGTCATTAGCTTTTAACCATACATCAACTTTTGTAGGTTTGACAGTTTTCATTTTACCTGTTTGGCAGACTTTCCTAATTTCTTCTATTTCATTAGCTTTTATTGGTTTAATAGTAGCGGCAGTTAAATCATCCATAATGTCTTGGATAACTCTTTGAGCAGTTTCACTAATATTTAATCCTGCAGTGGCTTGCGATTTTGCTTCTTTAAATTTTGTCGATGCTAACGCCAATGCAACTGGTTCAAAAATACTTGTTCCAAAATTGGTGTTAAGAGAGTGAATAAATGAAAAAAGAGCCATCCTGTCCTTCCCTAATAATCGCGTATGAAAAGGCATAACCGCAGGTTCGGGGTTATAATTTTGAAACTTGTTTCTAAGACCTGTTTTTAGAACTGTTTCAACTTGTACAATTTGCTGTTTAGTTAAAGCCATTATTTAATATTTATTAATTTGGAGAATCCATCCCATATTTTTTTCTTATTTGTCTTGCCATAAGTTTCGAACAATTTTGTCAATTCGGTAAAAGTTGTATTGCTTTTGCCGAGAAAATTCCAGAAATCATCCTGAACAATTGTACCTCCATTAGGATTGAAGTAATAATGAACCTTGGGATTTTTATAAACTTTAGGGTGCTGATTATTATAATAAATTGCAAACCTAGCATCAACTTTATCAGATTTACTGTTATAATAACTCCATGCAAGTGCAACAAGTAATCTTTTTTTAGCACCTGGAACTTCTGTTGTATTTGGGTCAGGACCCTTCATTTCTAAAATATAAGTATGTTTAGTTTTTGGGTCTTTTATTATTAAATCGAATTCATAAGTATGTTGTTCAAAGAATTTTGAGGGCTTTTTACAAGCAGCAATTATCATTTTCTTCTCTTTGTCATAATCACTTAAAGTTTTAGCATTACTCAGATTGTTAATAATTGTATCAATTGTTTGAAATACATTCTTTGGTAAAGAAATATTTACGTTAATTTTTCGCTGAACATTTTTAATACCCCAAGCATCACTAGCGATAATCTCAGCGATTTTTTCCATTTCATTCCCAAGAGAAGTCTTAAGTCCATGAATACGATGAATAAGAGGTTCGAAATCTTTAAGCAATGCCATTACAAATGGATTACCAGAATTTGCTTTAGGTTTATTATTTGCCTTTGAGATATATTTATTTACAACAATTTCAACAAGACCATTTATGTCTTTTTTAGCTTTACTAGACAAACTCATTAAATAGATTTTAAATGGAAAATTATCTCAGAATAAGCACCTTTATCTTTTTCAGTGCGGTTTAAAACTGGGCGCTTAAATTGATTGACAATTTTCATCCCTGCATTTTCTGCAATTGTTGGATACATATTGTATTTATCATTTGCGACTAAAAAAACATCAAAATCATCAATTAGATATTTCTTGGAATTATTCAAGACAGCACTAATTCCTTCAATATAACTTTGTTTTGCTTCACGCCCTTGACCTTTATAAAGAGGTCCAATTTCAAGCTCATCTTTTCTGTCAAAACCAAATAAATCATATGCGTAGGCATGTTGTTCATGATAGTCGATTAATCCTACATAAGGAGGGGAAGAAAAAATTCCATTTATTTTTTTTGTCGAAACTAACTTTGAAAAATCAGGATTTAATTTTTCAAGCTCATCAATTATGTTAACCGTTCTACTGTCGCCGGTAATACATTTTTGATAAGTAGCCTTTTTTAACTTATTATATTTTTTTAATCTATTGACTGTATCTTTAGAATATGTCTGCCACCATTTAAGAATTGAGAATAATGGTTTACACATCTTTCCATGCTTTTTACAGTAATAAGTAGCAGTAACAGGTTCCAATAAAGTTGCTAAATCTGCATGAGTAGTTGCTCTGCAGCTTCTTATTGTTCTGCTAAGAATTACACTAATTATTTTCTTCGTTTTTTTGTTAGTGATTTTTTTGATTTCTTCGAATACAAATTGAATTTCATCCCTGATGTGTTGAGAATACCATTTATCAAGGAAAGTATCTTCTTTGTCTTGTCGTAGTTTAATGTTAAACTCATTTACAAGTCTATTATAAATAGGTAAGAATTCATCTTCCTTTGATTTCCCATATTCTTTTTCATTAATTTCTTTTCGCATGACTTTATATTTATAATCTGGGACAGGGAAATATTTATTATTATAAACATACAGTTCTTGCAATAGCTTTTCTTCAAATTCAAGAACGCGATGATTTTCTACAAATAATCTTAATTCTTTTGTAATTCTATTTATTTCATTTTGCACATCAACTAGGTCATATTTATCAACTTTACTATTTCCAATCAGTGCATTAAAAGCGGAAACATCAATTCCTACAGAATGAATGCCTAATTCACTTGCCTGAACCATAGTTGTTCCACTTCCGGAAAAAGGGTCAAGAACAATATCGCCTGGTTTAAAATATACGTCCTGTTTGAAATCATCCGAATGATTGTCTAAAAAATATTCAACCAATTGAGGAATAAATTTGCCTTTATAAGGATGTAACCGGTGAACATGTTTAGTCGTTTCCGCCTCCTTGTATTGGTCAAATGATAAAGCCCAATTTAAGTCTTTTCCTAATTGTCCTTTCCAAGATTCTTTTCTTGAACTTGTCTGGTCTTTATAATATTCTAATAGTTCATTTTTCAAAACTTGCGTTGAACCATTGTCTCCAATTTTTTTAATACGTCCATATTGAATTAAATAGGAAATATTGGATGTAGTAACATTCTTGTCTAAATGTTTAGATGCCCATTCACTGGCTTCTTTAATTGTTAATAATTCTTCCATTTTATTTACTTTTTGTTACTCCATATTTTAAATTTTTCTCTGCAACTTTTAGAGCTTGCAATCCTAAATCATCATCTTTAAGTTCATAAAGAATTTTCTCACTCAAAAATTGAATGATTAATTTTTCTTTATTTAATTCAAGAATCTCAGATAATTTTTCAATTTGTTCTCTTGATGCTTTTCTTTCCCCTCGCTCTATCTTGCTAAGAATCGCTGTATCAATATCAAGCAGAGCAGAAACATGTCTTAATAACAGTCCTTTCTCCTCTCTTTTTTCTCTAATTATTTCTCCTGTTGTTTTCAATTTGAAATATTTAACTTGACAAATATTGTCAAATATATGAAGTATTTTCTTAAAAGAAAATTTTATTTTAGATAGTTTTCAACAGTCTTTTGAGTGTTGGCTAAATTCAAGCTCTTTTGGTTTTTTAGCGTTGGGCTGTGTATCGGCAAAAAACCAAATGTGCTTGAATGTGCGATGGCTTTTTTTACAATGAGGCACAAC
>CAZNTR010000287.1:0-3785 GCA_964575925.1 uncultured Chitinophagales bacterium | reverse complement strand
GAGGTGGTTTATTGGGAAAACAAAGCTGAATTGAGTAAATTTGAGGAGTTTATTTTAAAAGCCGTCAATAATTAATTGGAGAAGCCGAATGAAAGTATATCGTACTGTTTTTAGTTTTCTAGTTCTTATCCTATTTACCTATCAATCTGGTTTAGCTCAACAAAAAGAGGAGCTTTCTCTTGGAAGTGAAATTCCATTTGCTGATTTGAAAATGACAGACGTTTCTGGTAAAGAACTTAGTTTGAACGATGTAAAACTAGAAAATGGTTTATTGGTCATTTTTTCTTGTAATACTTGTCCTTACGTAAAAGCTTGGGAATCACGTTATTTAAAAGTTGCTGATTTAGCTAGTAGTCAAAAAATCGGTTTAATTGCTTTAAATCCAAACGAAGCAATGCGTTCTGATAAAGAATCTTTAGAAGAAATGATTAAAATCAGCACTAGTATGAAATACACTTTTCCTTATGCAGTTGATAAAAATCATGTACTTGCTGATGCTTTTGGCGCCACAAAAACTCCTAACGTTTATCTATTCGACAAAACAAATAAACTCGTTTTTGTTGGTTCGATTGATGATAATAGCGCAAAAGAAGCAGAGGTTAAACACACTTTTTTGATGGATGCACTTAAAGAAGTCGGTTCAGGAAAAGCAGTTAGTGTTAAGCATAGCAAGGCTTTAGGCTGTTCCATTAAACGAGTTAAATAAAATTTTTATAACAATAGTAATCAAGCAATTTTAGAATATTCAGAATGCCAACTTGGAAACTGAACACAGAATTTACATTTGATGCAGCTCATTATATTGATGGGTATGATGGAAAATGTAGCCAATTACATGGTCATACCTATAAAGTTCGTATTTGTGCAGAATCACATGAACTTCATCCATCAAAGTATTTGAAAACGCCAGATATGGTATGTGATTTTAACGAATTGAAATGGGTCGCTAAAGGAAAAGATAAGGGTGGATTTGATCACGCCTTACTTAATGAGTTAATTCCCGTTTCTACAACCGCAGAGAGAATTGCTGAATATATTCATCAAGAAACGAAAAAACGAATTCCTGAATCGATAAAGCTAACGGTAATGATTTGGGAAACCCCGACTTCTTGGGTGGAGTACACCGATTAAGATGCCAATTCAATCAGATAGTTTTGCCAATTCATCCGAATTAGATGCGTTTCGTTTAGTTACTTATCCTGTAATGGAGCATTTTTACACCATTCAAGGAGAAGGTGCATTTACTGGTTATCCAGCTTATTTCATTCGTTTGGGCGGTTGTGATGTGCAATGTTTTTGGTGTGATGTGAAAGACAGTTGGGATGAATCAAAACATCCAAGAATTACTGTGGATGAATTGGTGAACGAAGTACTTGCTTCTGAGGCTAAAATTGTTGTGATTACTGGAGGCGAACCAACGATTCATAATTTGGATGCCTTAACTAAAGTCTTACATTCGATTTATGTAAGAACCCATATTGAAACGAGTGGATCTTCACCCTTAACCGGTGAGTTTGATTGGGTAACTTTATCACCCAAAAAGTTTAAAGCACCCTTAGAAACAATTTATCCTTTTGTTGATGAATTAAAAGTTGTGGTATTACGCAAAAACGATTTAGAATATGGTGAATCTCATGCCGTAAAATGTGTGGATGGAGCTCGGCTTTTACTTCAACCGGAATGGGATAATCAGGAAGATTCGTTACCAATGATTATTGATTACGTTAAAAGATACCCAAAATGGAGTATCTCTTTACAAACACATAAGTTTATGGGAGTCAGATAGATAAATGAGTACAGGTGATTTTTCTTTAATCTCAGGCGCTAGCAAAGGAATAGGTTCCGTTATAGCAGAATATTTACATAATCAGACTGAAGATGAATTGGTTTTATTGGCTAGAAACTTTTCAGATTCGAAGAAGAAATCTAAAAAAGAAGTTCATGAAATCTGTGTTGATTTAACGAATGAATCTGAAATTTTTGATATGAAGATTCCTGAATCATGCAAAGATTTAAAAGCTTTAGTTCTGAATGCAGGAACGTTTTACACGAATGGAATTTTAGATTCTGGTGAAAAAGAGATTCAAAAACAGTTTGAATTGAACGTGTTTTCTTACGTGAATATCATTCAAAAAATGCTTCCTTATTTTGTTGATGGTAAGACGCATATTTTTATAATGGCTTCTTCTGCTTCGTATTCTGGAATCGCAAATGCAGGGATGTATGCTGCTAGTAAACATGCTGTTTTGGGTTTAGCTCGATCTTTGAGAGCGGAGCTGTCAGCTCGAAAAATTAAGGTTACTGCTTTGGCTCCGGGTTCTACTTGGTCTTCAAGTTGGGAGGGAAGTGGTGTTGATCCTAATACCTTGATTGATCCTAAAGATATTGCTCATATTGTTTATTCTTTGATGAATACTTCGTTTAGGACTAATGTGGATGAGGTTATTTTAAATCCACTGTAAAAAATATAAGGACTCTAATTGTATTCAAAACAATGGTTTATCTTTTATAGTAGATAAGTTCTATAAAAAAAGTAGAAATTATTTTTCTCTCCCTATTGCATCGAAGTATATTTTTCATGTATTCTTAAGCCATGGAACAAAGAAATTCAAATAATTTTTATTCAATGTGTTGTATGTGCAATAGACATACGACATAGGGATTGTTTTAAAAATAATTTTATAAAGCCCTGTGTTTCATTCAACCAGGGCTTTTTTTTGTTCTTTCTCTTGGTTTCTCATCAAGAAAGGTGGAGGGACAGGCCCTGTGATACCTTAGCAACCGATTCAGCTAACAACTGAAGGTTAGGTGCTAAATCCTGCTGATACCGAGTCAAATCGGATCGGAAAGATGAGTCAGAAATTGGTGTTCATATCCTGTTAAAACAGTTTGTTGATAAGCCTCTTTTCGGACTCTGAATCCGGAAGAGACTCTTTTTTTAACCTAAATAAAATCAACAAATCAATTATAAATAGTATGAGTACTTCAAAAATTACACAACCAAGTTCTGCACAAATCAAAGAAGCAGTTTTTTCAGTAATAAATACAATCAATCAGGATTCAGATAAAGCTTTTGCTACATTTTCTGCCAGATCTGAATTAAGTGAAGGTTTGCTGGCTTCAATAAATATCAGAGAGTTTTCGCAATTATCTGATGAGCCTCAATCACTTGGAGGTACAAATCTCGGACCTAATCCAGTTGAAATCGTATTAGGAGCCTTAGGGGCTTGCCAGGAAATTGTGGTGAAAGCGTATGCATCTGTATTAGGAATCGAAATTCAGAAAGTGAGTGTAGAAGCTCACGGGAATTTAGATTTAAGAGGATTTTTTAATCAATCTGATGAGCGTCCTGGTTTCACTTCAGTTGAGTTTAAAACTACTATTGTAACTCTGGAAACCGATCAAGAAAAACTTGCTCAGCTTCATTATTTCACTGAAAATCGTTGCCCTGTGTTGGATATTATCCAAAATGCGGTTCCATCAAAAGGTGTAATTGAGTTTGTAACGCCAAAAGAGCAGCTTGTTTTAAATTAATTTAACTCATAAAAACTGCGCTATCGGTTATTTTTCTGATGGCGCAGTTTTTTAAAGACTTAAGTCTTTTTTTTGCCTTTTGGTACGAGACTGAAGTCTCGCACCAGGGTTGAGAGAGTGTGGTTACTGAAGTCTCGCACCAAGGTACACATTTATTTTCTTTAGCCTATTATGGTTAGTTTGGCGAATTTTAGTAGTAATTTTTTTTGGCCTACTGCTGAGAACATTACTGTGATTTTTGCGGTTTCTCC
>CAZNTR010000286.1:0-3805 GCA_964575925.1 uncultured Chitinophagales bacterium | reverse complement strand
ACTGTTCCTTTTTGCTTGTCCAAAAACGAACCCAAAAAAGACAGTTTCCCTCTAGGCGCTTATCCTACGCACAAGGCCAACCCGCATCAAAAGAATCCCATCGCTTAGATCTTTTCCGTAGCTATGATTTTCACGATGCCTATTCTTCTGAAAAAGCTCCTAGGCGATCTGTCGCGCATGGCCCACGCTTGCTTTTGATGCTGCACGCGCTTGATGGAAACGATTGTCATTTCTCTGTCAAAGGACTGTCATAGTTTGGTAAAGATGCCATTTCAAGAACCGATATGTGACGGAATTCTTGTAGCTTGCTAGAGCGCTTCGGAGTGAGGCGCAACCCTTCTTGTGACTAAGCGACGAAGCGCTCTAGCAAGTGACCATACCACTAAACATGACGGTTTTTTGAATGCGCGATAGCTGTTCGGTGACGTACTAGTCTATACGTCTTCTAAGAAAATTACGGCCAACGTTTCCCGCGCTGGCCCAGTGCGATACATTTAGCAGCTGCGTCAGTTTGAAAACGGATGGTCAAGGTAAGTATTTCACTTCAGTTTGAAAATAGGAGTGGAGCATTGGGCTAGCGCGGTGTTGTACGCAGGCATTTTGTTTGGTTTAGTACTCATTTTCACCATGACGAATAATGTGCTTCTGGATATCATCCTTTGTCCAAAGTTTAAAGTAATTCACGCTTTTTGTTATTAATGAAAATCTGGCATATCCGCCTTTCATTCCAACATATATATTATTGGCGTCAATCGCTACAATTGAATTTGGGTCAAAATCGAGCAATTGGTTAGGAATTTCAAATTCCAAATTTAAATCTCGAATTACACAGAATCCTTCTGGTCCAGCAATAATAATCCTGTCCTTATAAATTGTCATCGCGCTTGGAAAAGTTCCAAATGCAAGAATGGAGTCGCAAGTAATATTATTCCCAATTTTTGATATTTTCGAAATCATTCCGATATGCCTTCCACCTTGGAGTATGTAGTCATTATCATTAAAATGAAATATAAAATTAATGTGTGGTTTAAAAATTTCAATCGTATCCTGATGACTATCCGAAGGGATGAATTTTAGAAAACCACCCCATTCGCCATAATTGGCACATTCATAAAAACCATTCTTCACCTTTAAATTAAAGGAATCGTATTGGACTATCCGTTCTTTGAAGACAATTCCTTCATCACTTGGAAAGACACCAACAATATCTTTATGTAACTTAATCGTGTTGCGCTCATTAGCCAATTGTTTGACCTCTATTCTTTCAAAGACTTCTTTTAGGTATGTTTTAGCACCTGACAAAGCCTGTGGACTGAAGGCACTGTCTGAATTTTCGCAGGCAACAAACAGAAAGGTTATTGAATAGAACAATTGTTTTAATTTCATAAAACGACTAGGCTTTTTTCTGTTATCTAAGCTGTTTTAAGATGCTTGCGTACAACGTTTCCCGCGCTGGCCCAGTGCGGTACATTTAGCAGCTGAGCTAGTTTGAAAACGGATTGTAATTTAAGTATTTCACTTCATTTTGAAAACGAATTTGAGCATTGGGCTAGCGCGGTGTTAGCAGCAGCAATTTTTTTTATTGTAGGTCGACAATTTTTGTTTGTTTAATTTCAGTGTCACTTCCCATTTTCTCTAACAACGAGGACTTCACTGTAACCCTTGATTTTTCAAAAATTACTGTGTCAATGCAAGAGGGTTTATAAGGCGATTGACAGATATTATTATATGAAATTTTATGTGTTTTGTCTTTTGTAAGTTCTATAAGTGACAATTGGTAAATCTGATTTTCATTTTCAAAATCACTGTCTGTTAAATGGAGGACCTGAGAACATTCTACACTATAATCAATGACATGGTTATAATCTTTAAATTGACAATTGCTGTCTTTTGAAAACACCAATAATGCAGAGCAATCTGTCGCACACCCATGAGTGAAATAAATAAATGAACTTGACTCTCCTGCATAGACTGGAATGAAATAACGTCTCATTAGCAAAACCTCAGCGTCCTTATATGTGCCGGTCCATTCTCCATTACTACATTTGATATAAACGTCGTTGCATTTTGTGCTATCGTCTCTAACGAGATAATTAATGATCCAACCAAATTCTGTTACAGTGTCTGCTACATGACTTTGTAAACCTGAATAGTTCGAATCCGAAAAATCTATTTCTATCAGTTCTCCAGTATGAATCGAGACTTGATCGTCGTTGAAAGTGTCTCTTCGACTGTTTGATCTGCCACATGCAATAAAAATCAATAGGGTTACTGTCAGGAGATTCGTTGTTAGTGGTCGGGGCATATTGTTGCTGCTAACGTTTCCCGCGCTGGCCCAGTGCGGTACATTTAGTACCTAAGTCAGTTTGGAAACGGATTGTAATTTAAAGATTTCACTGCACTTCGAAGAGAAATTTTAGCATTGGGCTAGCGCGGTGTTAAGCAACGGCAATGTTCCCGCAAACACATGGCGCTGTCAAAGAATATTGAATTTGATTTAACAAGTCTGCCGAAAAGAATATGTCGGGAAACAATTGTACGAAGGAATATCGTCCGAAAGGAATTTGCCTCGAAATAATCGTCCGAAAGGAATTTGCTTGGAAACAATCGTCCGTAAGGAATTTGGTTTTAAAAACTGGCCGCTGAAAGCCTTTTTAAATTTGAGAGCAAATTCGGAAGCAAGAGTTTTTTTTTTGAATTCAGAAGCAAATTCCTGAGCTATTTTTTTCTTGTTAAATTAAAAGTCAATGACCATTTGAAAGGAGAACTGATTTTTAACGAGATGTCAAAACTTGCTGTTGCTTAACGTTCTTCGCGCTGGCCCAGTGCGGTACATTTAGCAGCTGCGTCAGTTTGAAAACGGATGTTCAAGGTAAGTATTTCACTTCAGTTTGAAAATGAATTTGAGCATTGGGCTAGCGCGGTGTTGTAAGCCGTTTATTCGAGTTACTTCTGAAAGTGAAAATATCTAAATTTCATTATTCTTTGTTTCCAATGTATAGTTTCCTAGAAAGACTTAACCCAACGGAGTAAAACTGACCACTTTTAAATATTGGATTTAAGTCTTGATTTGTCGGAAGATCAATTTGAACATGAAGAGATAACCTCCAATATTTTTCATTTCCTAAATACTTTGAAACCTTTACACCAAAAGGAATCATAATGCTTTTATCCCGCGATGAATATTTTACACTACTTCCTCCATAATTAATTGAGTCTAATGAACGATTATGAGTGTCTGTAAACATAACCGCTGAATTATCCAATATTTTAAATCCAACAAACGGGCGAATATTATCGAGAAATTTCAACCTTATTGGAAAACTATATCCGCCAGTAATACCATAAGTATTATAGTTAAAATCTAGTCGTTTAGATTCTGTTGATTGAATACTTTGCAATGATGAGACGTTAAACGAAACCTCTATATTTTTCCAGAAATAAACAATGCTTGTATTCTGTCCTGATAATTTGTTGTTTACCTTTCCATAGGTCCCATTAGGGTTGGTTGAAAATTCTGTTCCTTTAAAATTTATCACATTGAAAAGACCTCCAACACTAATCTCTACCCCATGGTTTGAACTCTGAGCTTTGAGATTAGTTGAAACCAGGATTAACTGAATAATGACCCACAAGGTGTAAATAAAAGGTTTTAGAACTCTCACTTTACTAATTCTTAAAATTTGTTGAAGGAATAAAAACTTGATATAAGGAAGTTTCAGTCCATGTCGATTGGTTTAAATGGCTTACAACGTTTCCCGCGCTGGCCCAGTGCGGTAGATTTAGCAGCTGCGTCAGTTTAGAA
>CAZNTR010000285.1:0-3851 GCA_964575925.1 uncultured Chitinophagales bacterium | reverse complement strand
CCAACCAGTTGGTGGTATAGAGCATGGAACGGACTCGGTAATCATAGTTCAAATAGAATAGCGGCGAACAGGAAAAATATTAAATAAAATAGAATTTGTTCTTTAATCATCTCCTTGTTTTCTTCTTCCCTTCAAAAAAACTTAATCACTACTTTTATTTTTACCATGTAATTCGCATATTTCATGTGCGTTTTACATGGTAAATTATGGACATTAAAAGACACATTACCGAATAATTTCAAGAGTTTATGCAGATTTTTCCTGCTACGGGAATTCTTGGGCCTCGCCAAGTGGGTAAAACTACTTTGGCTAAACAGATTGCTCAGATGGGCGATTTTCTTTATCTCGATTTGGAACGGCAAACGGATAGAGAAAAACTTTCGATTGATCCCTCCTTCTTTCTTTCTCAGTTTTCCGAAAAGTGCGTTATTCTTGATGAGATTCAGTTTATGCCTGCGCTTTTTTCAGAATTACGTGGCATTATTGATTCAGATAGACGTCCTGGTCGATTTATCATTTTAGGTTCAGTTTCACCCGAAGTTATAAGAGGAAGCGCAGAAACGTTGGCTGGTCGCATTGGCTATCTGCAATTAACGCCATTTACACTTCAAGAAGTGGATAATCTTCAGCAATTGTGGTTACGTGGTGGTTTTCCCTCATCTTTTTTAGCTCAATCTTCAAAAGCGAGTAATCTTTGGAAAAGAAATTTTATAACTACCTACATTCAAAGAGATTTAGGACTTCTTGGCTTACAAACCGAAGTGCAAGTGATGGATCGTTTTTGGCGAATGTTAGCCACCGTTCAAGGAAATTTAGTGAATGCGGAACAATTTGGGCGATCTTTAGATGTCAGCCGAACTACGATAATGCGTTTTATCGATTTTTTAGAAGCCGCATTTATGTTGCGCGTTTTAAGACCTTGGTTTAGAAACATCAATAAGCGTTTGGTTAAATCACCCAAAATCTATTTAAGAGAAAGTGGCTTATTACACAGTTTACTGGCAATAGACACACACGAAACCCTTTTAAATCATATAGTTATCGGAGCTTCGTGGGAAGGATTTGTTATTGAACAAATAATAAATTGTGCCAGAGACGAATTTAGACCGTGGTTTTACAGAACACAACAAGGCGCAGAATGTGATCTATTACTCGAAAAAAACGGAATTATCGTTGCTGCTATCGAAATTAAGTTTGGTTCTAGCCCCAAAGTTAGCAAAGGATTCAGAATATCTATGGCCGATACCAAAGCCTTGCAAGGTTTTATAATTGGAAATGGAGAAGAAACATATAAAATTGAAGAGAAAATCACAATTACACATTTATCTGAATTTATTGCGACCATTTTACCCTCACTTTAAAGAACAATTTGATTGTAATTAGGAATTCCATCTACTTGTTAGTCAGGCTACTTTTAGATTTTAAAAACAATAAGATTGTAAATTATAACAATCGCCCTGATAATCTCTAATTCATTGACTGGTTTAAAGAACAATATGATTGTAAAATCAGCAACAAAAGAATCATTAGCAAGTTAGTTTGACTTCATTAAAGAACAATTTGATCATAAATTCTGCTATCTTATTCTAGTCTCTCACTTTATTAAGTCTAACAATAACCGTAAGAATCTGAGAAATTTCTTTAAAAATAAAAACTAGCCTCAGAGAAGCCCAAACAGCGGTTTAGTCATCGATGGTGATATTTACCACGTAAAATTAACACCTATAATTATAAAAACTGATAAAATCCCTGTTTCTAGCCTAGAAATGCGGTTGTCGATGCCCCAGTAAAAACTGATTATCCTACATCGACAATTTCCCTTAATTAATATGTTGCTGTTATATTGATTTTTAGCCGTTTTTAGGTTATTATTTAAGCAATTTTAAACGAACCTTTAAGGAATTGAAATCCAAGAACAACCATGTCGTCATTTACGACAATCGCTTTTAATCAAACCTTTAAGGAATTGAAATTCCTGAGCAAAGAAACTCATACAATGATGAACATTCTTTTAATCGAACCTCTAAGGAATTGAAATGAAAGTATTAAAGTTGTTGATACAGTTGAAGATTTACGTCTTTTAATCGAACCTTTAAGGAATTGAAATATTTCCTGAAACCTTAAACCTGATACCTTAAACCTTTTCTTTTAATCAAACCTTTAAGGAATTGAAACAAACACCTCAATCAGTGTTCAATTAAGCAGTTTCTCGATTCTTTCTCAACTAAACTAACTTCATCAATCTTGCAAATTTACCATGTAAATCGCATATCTCATGTGCGTTTTACATGGTAAATTTTTTTTGCAGTACTAACATTTCGCGGTTGAATTACGACAATATATATAACATTTTGCACTTTCTCCTCTGCACTTTTAACACTATATTGCACAGTTGATTGAACAAAATGAGCAAATTGATCCTTTATTTCTTGTTTCTCAGAAGCTAATTTCTAGACCTTCTTTTAGTTTTAAACGCTATTTATATTATCGAATTTCTTGGTCTTCTCGCTTAATTGGGATTAAAGGGGCTCCTGGCCTTGGAAAAACTACACTTGTTCTTCAGTATTTGCATGAACAGCACCTTCTAAAGAAAACAAAAATTGCTTATTTCTCTCTCGATCAGCTCATTTTTACCGATTTACAGATTTCTAAGCTTGTCGAATATCTTTATTTACAAGCTTACACCATTTTTGGGTTTGATGAAATTCATACGTATCCAAACTGGGCATTGAGCTTACGTTCTTGTATGATGTTTATCCCGATATTCAAATTATTTTCACAGGTTCCTCAATTGTTGAACTAACAAAACAGGATTTGATTTAAGTAGAAGAAGCGATTTATTTGAACTTTTGGGTTTATCTTTTCGTGAATATCTTGCACTAAGTCAACCTATTGATTTACCTAACTATACCCTATCGAATTTACTGTCTGAAACTCAAGACGTATTCCTTCAATTTCTGGAATCGTTTAAGCCTTATTCATTTTTCCAAGAGTATTTACAAGAAGGCTATTATCCTTTTTTATTAGATCAAAAAGACACCGCTTACCAACGATTAAATCAATTAATTCGGCAAATAATAGAAGTCGATTTGGCAGAATTAGATGGTTTCGATAGTAAAAACGCTAGAAAATTACTTCATTTACTTACTGTAATCTCCTATTCAGTTCCATTCAAACCTAATATTTCTGAATTAGCCAATAAAACAGGTATTCATCGAAATACCATACCTAATTATTTTGTCTATTTAGAACAAGCTCGACTTATTCATTTATTGTACCCTTCCATTTTAACTACAGCAACACTCCAAAAACCCGAGAAGATTTACTTAAATAACCCAACACTTGCGTTTGCATTAAGCTCAAATCCTGATATGGGAAATTTAAGAGAAGCATTTGCCTTGAGTATGTTAAAAGAGAATTCCATTGTTTCTCAGTCAAAAACCAGTGATTTTATTGTAGATGAACGCTATACGTTTGAAATTGGTGGAAAGAATAAATCGAACAAACAAGTAAAAGATACCCAACAAGGATGGCGTATTGTTGATAATCAAGCGGCTCCCATTTCCAATAAAATTCCTTTGTGGATGCTTGGCTTTTTGTTCAATAAAAAGATCGGATTAAAGATTTTGAATGATTAGGTATTTTCAAATTCTAAAATATTTTTACAACCAACAATTACTGCAAGGTTTTGTGAAGTTAATTGTAAAAATAAATACCGTACTATTCGTTAAAGTTATCAACTAATTCGAAATTAATTGTAATAATAGAAAATCCCCCTATATCGAACCTATAAAACTACTAGTGTTATGTTAACAAAGAATTGACGAATATAATCTTTTAAGTTTTATTCT